>CAZETZ010000037.1:0-24770 GCA_964514735.1 uncultured Acidobacteriaceae bacterium
ACCACAAAATTGAGCGCCCGTGAGGCCATGGCTTCGCGTTCAACTACTTCTACCCCGGTCGCATAGGGAGCTGTGGATGGATCAATGACGACCTGGTACTTGTTCTCACGAAACCAGGCGATCAACTCCTGAACGATGGGCGCCAACTCGGGCTTGTTCGGCTTGGAGATAATGCCAGCGGCTTTGGGTTTTGATGACAACTTGCTCTCGGGCATGGTGAAGATGGAATTGTACAGAAAACCCTCGCAAAAGATGGGGCCCGGGGTCAGAACACTGCATACAGCAGGAACTCGCGATTGCCCTCTGCCCCCAAAATTGGAGAGTCAATCAGGTCGGTATTTACCGCACCCAGATCAAGCAAAACCTTTCGCACCTTTTCGTCCGCCGCGTTCTGTACAGCTTCATCCCGCTCTATACCGCCCTTGCCGACTTGTTCTCGGCCGGCTTCGAACTTCGGCTTGACCAGGACCAGTACTTTCCCTTCACTTCGTTCCTGAATGGATTCTGGAAATGCCGCGGCAATTACGGCAGGGAGAACTAGCGTTGCAGAAATAAAGGAAACGTCCATCACCACCAAATCTACAGACTCGCCGAGTTGTTCCCTGGTCAGGTAGCGGGCGTTGGTTTTTTCTAAAAGCCGCACACGCGGGTCTTGCCGCAGGGCGAAAGCAATTTTCCCGTGCCCGGTATCTACAGCAATAACTTTTGCCGCTCCATTTTGCAGCAGGCAGTCGGTAAAACCTCCCGTCGAAGCGCCGACATCGAGGCAAGTTTTGCCATTCACTGCGATCTTCCAGCGCTCGATTGCCTTTTCCAGCTTGGGCCCGCCGCGGCTCACATACTTTAAATCTTCACCAAGCAGGCGAATATCAGATTCAACATCAATGCCTGTCCCGGATTTCTCGATCTTCTGGCCATTGACCAGAACTTTTCCCGCCAGAATGAGCGATTGCGCCCGCTCGCGTGAGCTTGCGAGACCACGCTCGAAAAGTAATTTATCCAGCCGCGTCTTCATGACACCCGTACAACTTTCGTGCCAGCACCCGCAGATGTGCAAAATGTAAAAGTGATACTCAACAAAACACTTAGGTGAGTATAGTTCGATTTTTCCACAGCGTTTTCCTCGAAGATGTTGAAAACGTTTAGCGGTCAGCCAAAACTATGAATTTGTCATTCCGACAAGGCACGAAGTGCCGAGGAGGAATCTGCTTTTTCTCCACCTGAGGAAAAGCAGATTCCTCCTTGTCGCTGCGCTCCTCGTCGGAATGACAAAATCAAGACGCAAAAAAGAAAGCCGCCCACAGTGGGCGGCTCGGTACAAAAGTAAAATCTTATCCCGCCACTTCCTCCAGCAACTTCTGATCAATATCGAAGTTGGAATGCACGTTCTGCACGTCATCGTGATCTTCCAGCACTTCCATAAGACGGATCATGGTGCTGGCCGCTGTTCCCTCCAGCTTGATGTAGTTTTGCGGGATCATGGTCACGCTGGATGACACTGGCGTGATTCCGGCCTTCTTTACTGCCTCCAAGACTGTTTCGTACGCCGAGGTGTCGCTCAGGACTTCCCAGTTGTCGCCATCATCGCGCAAATCCTCAGCTCCTGCTTCGAGGACTATCGCCATCAGATCGTCTTCTTTCGCCGCCGACTTGGGAACGACGATGTCACCCTTCTTGTGAAACATCCAGGAAACCGCACCGGCCTCGGCCATGTTGCCGCCATTCTTGCCGAAGGCGTGACGGATTTCGCTCACCGTGCGGTTGCGGTTATCGGTATTGATGTCGAGCAGGACCGCGACCCCGCCAGGCCCGTAACCTTCCAGACTGAATTCTTCATAGGTCGCGCCCGGCAATTCGCCGGTGCCGCGCTGGATGGCGCGCTTGATATTGTCAGCCGGCATGTTCTCGGATTTGGCGGCGAGAATGGCGGTACGCAGCCGCGGGTTGGTATCCGGATCGCCGCCACCTTTGGCGGCGATGGAGATTTCCTTAATCAGACGGGTAAAAATCTTGCCCCGCTTGGCGTCCAGGGCGCCCTTCTTGTGCTTAATGGTGGCCCATTTTGAGTGGCCGGACATGGAAATACCTCGTTCTCTAAAATCTAAATTTCGCAGGAATCGCCCGAAGAGGAGATCATCGGATAGCCTCGAAACTTAAGCAGGCGAACATAAAATTATAACACGCAGGCGCGCAGCCAATAACGTTGTTCGAGTACGAAGTAGCATCTTCAGTTCAAGTCCTTTGCGATCTTTGTGCTTCCTTTGCGTCCCTCGCGGTCCAGTATCTTTTCTTCCCATCGAGAGAGAGCAACATCTTAAACCGCAAAGTTCGCAGAGGAACCGCGAAGGACGCGGAGAAAATCTATGAATGTGTGGTGAGAAATGTCTCCAAGCACTTCTTGGCTGTGTCGAGCTCCGAGAAACGACTTCCCTCCTGCTCAACCAAGTAATACTCAATCCCGCCCACGCTTTCCGCGGCCGCAAAAATGCCCTTCCAATCCGCCGCTCCTTCGCCAAACAGAACTTTGTATCCCTTGGCCGGATCGGGAGACCAGTCCTTGCAATGAATGGAATGAATGCGTCCGGGATTCGCTTTGATCCAAGCTACCGGGTCTCCGCCTGACTCCAGGCAGGTTCCAACATCGAGTTGCATCATCACGGATGGCTTGGTGTTTTTCGCGAGGACTTCCAGAGGGAACGTGTCGCCCATCTTGATCCACTCTGGCTGGTGATTATGATAGCCGGGCTTTAATCCACTCGATGCAAGAGTATCCGCGGCAGAATTCAACGTGTCCGCGAGCTTCTTCCAGCCATCCACCGTCGGGTCGACTTTCGCGCTCGACATCACCACATATTTGCTGCCCAGGATCAAATTCATATCGCGTGCTTTGCCGATGTTTTCCGCGCTGAAATTCTTGTAGTCGTTGTGCGTGGAGTAGCATTGGATGTCAAGGTCGTCGATCAATTTTTTGTACTTCTTGGTTTGAGCTTCGGTCCAGTCGAAATAGGGGCCATAAAACTCCACGCATTGATATCCCAGTTGGGCGACGGCCCGTACCGTGCCTTCTAAATCCTGCTTCAATCCATCGCGTACGGAGTAAAGTTCAAGCCCCACAGGAATCGTCTTGGACGCTGCGAAAGCTTTGAACGCGAACGGCACCATGGACGACATCACAAGAAAAGACCGCCTGGTTGTAGACATGGCAAAAATCCTACTCGAATATGGCGAGAACTTCACGGCAAAGTTTTGAGGTCATTCGCCATGGACCTGGCCCGATACGCATAGAGGACTGCCAGCATGGGCGGCGCCAGCAAGACCCCCCAGAAGGAAAAAATCAAAGCCATGGCAATCGGCGCCACAATCGACGCCCACATTGGCACTTTGGCGGTGCGCTTCATGAAATATGGTTGCAATACGAATCCATCCACCACGGCGATCCCCGCGTACAAAATCAAAACATAGCTAGGATGTTCCCAATCCCTCCACTGGACCGCCGCGGTCACAGCCGGGCCAATCCATCCCAAAACCAGTCCCAGGTGGGGAATGATTTGCAAAAGCGCTGCCAGCACCGCCCATAAAGGCGCCCACCGTACGCCGATGACGTACAGTCCAATCCACCAGAGAATGCCAACAGCCAGACAATCCTGCATCTGCGCAAGAAACCAGCGCTTTAGCGCGCCGCCGCCCAGCCGAAGATGTTCCACCAAATCCATACCCGTGCTGAAGCCCCCCGCAAATTGTACAGGGCTGTAAACCTCGGCGCATCAAACTCGTCTGTAGAGT
The DNA here is from genome assembly GCA_964514735.1 of uncultured Acidobacteriaceae bacterium. Lineage (GTDB taxonomy): Bacteria > Acidobacteriota > Terriglobia > Terriglobales > Acidobacteriaceae > CAWBXL01. Next base: position 3,784 of record CAZETZ010000037.1, read on the forward strand.
TGGCAGCGAAACTCGTGGAAACTGCACTGGCCACAACATTGAACGCGCCTATCGAACGGACCCCAGAGGAAGTCGCACCCGGTCCATTCGACACCGTGGTTCGCCAGCATCAGAAACGGGTCCATCGCTTTGTTCTGTGCATGGTCAAGGACGAGGACGCCGCGGACACGATCACGCAAGAGTGCTTTCTGCGGGCCTACCAGGGCCTGGCCAGTTTTCGCGGCGAATGCCGTATGGAAACATGGTTGTTGCGAATTGCAGTAAACCTGGTGAGGGACCATGCCAAGAACCGGCGAGTTTCATTCTGGCGGCGCTTAGTCGGCTTTGGAGACGAAGATGGCCGCGAATTCCAGTTCCGCGGCCAACAGCCCTCCCCCGAGCATCTGGTGCTGGCAAAGGCTGAGGTTCAGGCCATATGGGCAAGCGCCGGAAACCTTCCGCGCCAGCAACGCGAAGTTTTTCTTTTGCGCTTTGTAGAAGAAATGTCGTTGCTCGAGATCGCCGATGTCCTCGGTCTCAAGGTGGGCAGCGTCAAGGCGCACCTATTTCGGGCGCTGGCCAATATTCGCAAGCACTTGAAGGAACAGCAATGGAGATAACATCACACCTGAGCGAAGCCGAGCTGGCTGAATTTATTTGCGATCCCTCACGGGGTTTAGGCACGCATCTGGAGTTCTGCGATTCCTGTCTCAATGAAGTTGCGCGGCTGCGTGCGGCAGTCTTAGACCTGAAAAAAGCGGCGGACAAACCCCAGGGATTTTGGGACCATCAACGCGCGGCCATTCGAACCCAGATCGCGGCCACCCCCACCTTCCGCGCGCCCGCTTTTCAGCGCCTGGCGTGGGTCCCAGTGTTTGCGGTGGCGCTGCTTGCGGGTTTGCTCATCAGCGGGGGCACTCCTCCACCACCAGCACCCGCCGAAGCCTATGCAGTCAAAGATCCCGACCACGCCTTGCTCGTCGCAGTCGAACAAGTCATGCGGAGCAACAGCCCGGCAGCACTCGCGCCAGCGACTTATTTTGTCCAGGAAATCAAGTTAGAAACCCATCGAAATTCCGGAACCGCTTCCCACAAGGAGATTGCCCATGAAAACTAAGGTTGTTCTGTTGGTCGCGATATTTGTCCTGCCGCTTTGTGCCCAGACTACGGCGCCTGCGCCGCCCATGATGGTCCAGCCGGGGAAGCGGGTGTTCGCCTACCGCAATGAACTAGGAAAGTGGTGGCAGAACGCCGATATCGTAAAAAAACTGCAACTCACCGATGCGCAGGCTTCCCAACTCGATCAAATTTTCCTGGACCACCGCATGCGCTTAATTGACTACGGCGCTGACATGGAGAAACAAGACCTCAAGCTGCAAACTCTGTTGGATGCCGACTTGCCGAACGAAGCCCAGATCAACAGCCAAGTCGATCAGCTCCTAGATGCGCGAGGAAAACTGGAGCGGGAGTTCACCGCCATGAACCTCGATCTTCGCAAGGTGCTTTCTCTTCCTCAGTGGCGACAGTTGAAGTCCATTCGGGGTGATGCGGGTGGATTTGGAGACAAAATCATTTTCCGCAAAGCCCTTCCGCCGCCTCCTCCCGGGGCGCCGGACATGATGGCACAACCCTCAGAGGATTCTGCACCGGGACCTGAGGTTCAGCCTTTCTAGAAGAACCTGGCACGCCGCCGGCGTCGCCTCCGATGCCGGCGGCCTCTTTTTTCCGTGCTAAACTCAATTCAGATTCCTGTGAGGACACTGAAATGAAATTCGGCGTCATCATCTTCCCTGGATCGAACTGCGATCACGACGCTTATTGGACCATCCAGCAAGTCGCCAAGCAGCCGGTCACATTTCTGTGGCACGACTCCGCCGACCTGCAAAATTGCGATGTCATCGTTGTGCCCGGCGGGTTTGCCTACGGTGACTACCTCCGCACCGGTGCGATTGCCAAGTTTTCTCCAGTCATGGAATCCGTTCGAAAATTCGCCGATCAGGGTGGACTGGTGCTGGGCATCTGCAACGGATTTCAAATTCTCTGTGAATCCGGACTATTGCCGGGAGCGCTGTTACGCAACACAGGTTTGAAATATGTTTGCAAGCCGGTGCACGTGAGAGTAGAAAGTGTGGACACGCCGTTCACCAGCACTTGTAAGCAAGGAGAAGTACTGACCATTCCCATCGGCCACATGGAGGGCAATTATTTTTGCGACGACGCCACCCTGGCCGAGCTTAAGCGGGACAATCGCATCGTGTTTCGTTATGCCGCTCCCAACGGAGAACTTACTGCCGAAGCCAACCCGAATGGCTCGCTGGAAAACATTGCCGGAATTTGCAGCCCAGGACGCAACGTCCTCGGCATGATGCCCCACCCGGAGCGGGCCAGCGAGCCTGAGCTGGGCTGTGTTGACGGGTTCAAGATTTTTGAAGCCCTCACCGGCGTCATGGCGACCAGCTAAGGCCTAACAGGCAAACCCTTCGGTGGAAGCTAACTAGTTACCTTTATTCTTGCCCTTTGTTTGTTAAGCTGGACTTCCCCATACGTGTATTTGGACTGCTGGCGCCAATTCATATCCCCCAAGGGGAGGTGCCACTTCAATGAATGTAAATGAGAGCCTTGCTGTTCTCTCCGACGTTCTGCTGGAAGATGAGCGGATCGTCAGCCTAGACGAGCGTGAGTTCCTGGCCGATCTGCTTCGTCACTCCGAAAACAATCCTAACCAATCCAGCCCCGAGGTCACACGGGCCATTGCGCGAATCGCCGGTGAAATTGTTTGGCAGCGCGCCAGCAACTTGGTGGGAGACAGCATCCTCCGCAAACTGGTTCACCCAAACCTGGCTGCCGAGGGCGCGCAAAGTGAAGTCTCCCGCCCCTACCAGAATATGCAGGGCGGCAAGACCCATCTTCCACCCAAACCTCCCACGCCTACTCCTCCGTCCCCCGGCCCTAAAGCCTACGGCTCGTCGCAACGCGACCATGTCGAGAATGGGAGAACCCGGACGGCCAATCCGCCCAAACCCCCAACCCCAGCTCCTCCTTCTCCAGGCCGGATGCATACGCTCGGGCCAAAAGGGATCCTGAATCCGGAAACAGTGCAATGCGCTGAAGTCTTGCCGCCACCGTGTGTTGTGCTTGAGGAGTTCCTGGCGCCGGCTGAGGTGAACAATTTACTGGCTTACGCGGTCTCCCATGAGGACGATTTTGTGGTGAGTGAAGTCATTTCCCCCGGAGTGACCGCCAGCAGCGCGGCGGATTTCGAATACCGTCGTTCGCAGGTGCTGATGGATCTCGGGCCGCATCACCAGGACATCGTCAACCGCCTACGCGCGACCCTCCCCCGCATTCTGCCCAAGCTGGGAATAGACTCATTTCCCATCTCCAGGGTGGAAACACAAATCACCGCCAGCCGCAACGGAGACTTTTTCCGGTGGCACAGCGACAATGCTCAGGACGAGGTTGCAGCCCGGCAAATCACTTTCGTCTATTTCTTCCATCGAGAACCCAAGGCATTTGAGGGTGGAGAGTTGCGCATTCAAGGCCCTTCGGGGAACGATCCTACCGGTGGCTATGGAAATTACTACACCATTGTCCCCCGGCAAAATCAGGTTGTTCTATTCGACAGTTCCCTCACCCACGAAATTGTGCCGGTGAAATGTCTTTCCGGCAAGTTTACCGACAGCCGCTTCACGGTCAACGGCTGGTTTAGCCGCTGAAACTAAAAAATCACACTACGATGAATGACTCTTCGCGGTTTTGCTGTTATTTGGCTGGCCAGCCGGACCACCTCACTCCAGAGCGCCAAATCCAAGCGTACTGGAGTGACGATCTGGCTGGCCAGCCGATGGTTCTCAGTCAGCGGTGCCGGCTTACTGACGGCGAGCTACCCGGCGAAGTTGCGGCCAACCGAGGGCTCACCGACGGCTTTGCAGCCACAACCAACATGGCATGGGTTCACGATCCTGTAAGCGATGCTTTGCAACCATTCTGGCTCAGCCCTGAACTGTATTCACGGTTGTCGGAGATGCAGAACCATGAGGAGCCAGCGCCAACCTTCGATCTGCATTCCCTGAATGCACTGGCCATCGCGGGCATTCTTGTGCCCGGCCGGGCTGCCTTCCCGCAAAAAACCATAGCGGCGGGCCGGTCCCAATTCGCCGATCAAGTGAGCCGAAAGGGATTTGCCCCGGTCGCGGGGTTGATTCATCCCTTCCATATCTCTGCCTTGCGCCGTTACTACCGCCATCTGATACGAACCGGAAAATTGCCGTTGGGTGACACCCAAAGCTCGCGCCGCTATTACGCCCATAACGACAGCGTGGCGCGGTTCTTCCACCTCCAGCTTACATCTGTGGTCAGCATGCTGTTCGCCGAGCCGGTAAAACCATCCTATGTTTACTTTGCTTCCTACCAGGGAGGCGCATGCCTGGAAAAACATATTGACCGTAGTCAATGTGACTTCAGCGTCAGCTTGTGCCTGGACTACTCGCCGGAACCAGCGTGTCAAACACCCTGGCCGTTGCGATTACACACGCCCCGGGGCTTAACCACGGTGTACCAGTCCATCGGAGATGCGTTACTTTACCGGGGATGCCAGGTACCGCACTCCCGTGGGGTCCTTCCGCGCGGACATACTTCATCCTCGATTTTCTTTCACTATGTCCCTGTGGATTTTGATGGTCCGCTGGACTGAACCGTCGCGAGTGTAAGGACTATCGTAGGTCTCTATATATGTACATAGTGGACAAAGTCACGTAGTAGCTGTAGGCGCAAGCAGTGCCTGTTGTGTCACAAATGATCGGGTCGATGGATACGACTCCGGCCCGGTCCGCGGGCCTGATATCGCGTACCGGACTGATTTTCCCGCTGGCTATGTCGAGACGGAAAATAGTTTGTGGCATTTCGCCCGGTTTATAGATGTAGAGTGATTTACTGTCGGCAGACCATTGCATGATGCCGTAGGGCGGATCGGTCGCTGCCAATTCAATCCGGGTCCCGCCATCCACGGGAAATACTGTCAGCTTACGCGGACCGACCGGTTGCGGCACTCCCGTCCCGGCAATATATTTTCCATCGGGAGAAGGCAGCCCGGCTTCGGTGCCCTCCGGGGTAAGCGGCTGAGGAGGTTTTGAACCCTCAACATCCACCAGATAGGTTCGGACCGCATGTCCCGGTTCTGTCGCATCCAGAACAAAATGTTTTCCGTCCGGCATAAAACGCGCGGCCCCATTTTCCAAATGGTTAAAACCGGGAAAAGTAAGCTGCCGCGGCTGCCCCGGCCCGATTGGGTAGAGGCTTACATGTTGCGGTGTACCGGTAAATACTGACAACGCCCACTTCCCATCCGCAGACAGTCCTCCGACCGAGCCCTCTCCCAAGCGGATGGGCGGCGAACCGTCGACCTTGCGAATCGCGACCGCGTAATTCGGCCCGGCTGGTTGACCCGCTTCCTCGAACAGCACCCATTGCCGGTCCCGTGAGACATCCTTGGCAACGCTCCAGTCATACCAGGAAAGATCCTGCGGAGTCTTTCCTTGGCCTTCGCTCCATTCCAGGGCCAGACGCTCGCGATCCAGCGTGATTAGGATCTGTCCGTCGCTGGCAATGTCCTGCAAGGTGAACCCGCCAGGGATGGCCAAGATCGAGCGCACTTTGCCGGAAAGGCCCACGGCCAATAACTCCCGGTCGCTGGAGGCACTCTGGCTGGCGGTAAACCAAATCTCGTCCCCTTTGGGGGACCATGCCAGCCCTTGTTCGATCCCATATTCTCCAGTCAAAGTGGTTTTCTTGCCCGCGAGGTCCACCACCGCTACCGCGCCGCGATCGTCCCAAGCCGCAGGGTGGTCCATGAAGGCGATACGGTCTCCCTTCGGGGAAAAACGTATATGAGTAATCGCGCCCGAGGTCTCATACAGAACATTCCCAATCGGAAATTCCAGGCGCACCCGGCCAGGTTGATGGTGCACGACGGCCAGACGCCCATCCGGACTCCAATCCGCCCAACGTACATCTTCCAAAACTTCGCGCGGGGTCCCGCCCGCCATTGGGGTATGGGCCAAGACGCCATTCATTTCGTCGAGCTTCGCTCCATGGGCCCAGCGCAGCGCCACTGCCAACTCGTTGTCACGAGAAACACTCAACAAATACTGCGATTTCAATTCCAGCGGCTGGGCTTGCGCTGTATCTCCCACCGTCGAGTAAATTTCCAGCGGCTGGCCGTTCCAGGCCGCGGCGTAGATCACGCTGCCATCGGAGCGAAAGCGGGCGGAATATACGGTGCCCTGCTCAAAAGTAATCTGGCGGTACTCTACCTTGGGGTGGGGCGTAAGCAGGGTTACCAACAGCATGCCCAACGCGACCAGCACAATCGCGATCACAGCCCAAGGCAGAGAGCGGCGGGCCTTGGCCCAATTGGTCCTCGCCACCACCACCTGCCGGTTGGTGGTCCCGGCAACCGTGGTTAATGCAAACGCCAAATCCCGCGCCGACTGAAAGCGATTTTCCGTGTCCTTTTCCAAACAAACCTTGACGATCTGCTCGAACACCACCCGCAGGTTCTCGCGGGCGTGTCCGCGCTTTTTCGGGTTGGCCTTTCACAACGACATCAAGGCGTTTACTTCGGTCTCGCCCCGGAATGCCCGCACTCCGGACAACATTTCGTACAGGATGGCGCCCAGGCTGAAAATATCGCTGCGGTGGTCCACGGGCTTGCCACGGAGTTGCTCGGGAGACATGTAGCCCACCGTCCCTAGGACTGTACCCATTTTGGTTTGGGTGGTCATGGAGACCAGGTCCGAATCGCTGTCAGTTTCCTGGGCCGTAAGCTTGGCAATTCCGAAGTCGAGGATTTTTACTTGCCCATCGCGGGTAACAAAAAGGTTTTCAGGTTTGAGGTCGCGGTGAATGATGCGCTTTTCATGCGCAGCCACTAGGCCGGTCGCGATCTGGCGTCCGTAATCCGCGGACAGTCGCACCGAGAGCGCTCCACCCAGCAGCTTTTGCCTGAGGGTTTCCCCCTGCAACAGCTCAGAAACGATGAACGGCGATCCTTCATACATTCCAATGTCGTAAATCGCGACAATGTTCGGGTGATTCAACGCGGCCGCCGCGCGCGCTTCCTGTTCAAAACGTCGCAGGCGGTCGGGGTCGCTGGTCGAGGCAGGCCTGAGGACCTTGATGGCAACATCGCGGTCCAGGCGACGGTCGCGCGCGCGATACACGTCCCCCATCCCCCCAGAACCGATTTTTTGGAGGATGCGGTAATGACCTAAAACTTGGTCAATCATCACGACGAAGATCAAGTGGCGACGGAATGGTAGATGTGTGGATGCGGCAAGTCAATGGCACCGACAGCTTACTTGGCCTGCGTGCTCGATACCATGTATCCTGCTTCTCCGTGTTCAACTGGCTGGAAAAAATCTTTGGCATTCAAAAGGCGGGCAGCACAGTCCACCGTGAGCTGGTCGCTGGGCTCACCACATTTGTCACCATGTCCTACATCGTGGCCGTGAACCCGGCCATCCTGAAATCCGCCGGGATCCCCGCGGGACCATCCATGGTGGCCACTATCGCCACCACCATTTTCGGCACTCTGATGATGGGCCTTTACGCCAACCGGCCATTTGCCGTCGCCCCTTACATGGGAGAAAACGCTTTTATCGCTTTCACGGTGGTACGATCGCTCGGCTACTCCTGGCGGGCCGCCTTAGCGGCGGTATTTCTTGCAGGCACGATTTTTCTTTTGCTGACTGTGCTTCGTCTTCGTCAGTGGCTGGTCGACGCTATCCCCAATGTCCTGCGTCACAGCTTTGCCGTGGGTATCGGTTTGTTTCTTACCTTCGTCGGACTGAACGAGACTGGCATTGTGCGTTCCGCGGCTGGAGGAGCTCCGCTACAGGCCGGACACCTCACGACTGGCCCCGTGCTGCTAGCCATCGGCGGATTCTTGCTGATGGCAATTCTCATGGTCCGCCGCTTCCCCGCGCCCATTCTGCTTGGCATCCTCGTCACTACCGTGACCGCATTTGTCACCGGAATAACGGCCCGCCCCACAACCTGGGTGAGCCTCCCGCCGGGCCTCGGCGCGATTGCCTTCCAACTCGATTTTTCTCACGCGCTCAGCTGGAAGTTTTTTCCCGTCGTGTTGACCATCTTGGTCATGGCATTTGTGGACACCATGGGGACGTTGATTGGCGTTTCGGCCCGGGCGGGATTTCTGGATGAGCACGGCAACCTGCCGGAAATCGAACGCCCCATGCTGACGGATGCGCTCTCCACTATATTTGCTTCTTTATCCGGCACGTCAACCGCAGGCGCGTTTATCGAATCGGCGACCGGCGTAGAGGCCGGTGGGCGGACTGGACTGACATCGGTGGTCGTGGCCTTTTGCTTTGCCGGGACCCTGTTGTTTTCCCCACTGATCGCATCGATTCCGGCCCAGGCCTACGGCCCGGCGCTGATCGTGGTGGGACTGCTCATGCTGTCGCCGATCACGAAAATCCGGTTTGATGACTACACCGAACTGGTCCCTGGGTTCGCCGCGATCGCGTTAATGAGTTTCACCTATAACATTGGTATTGGCATTACTGCCGGCTTTGTCCTGTATCCTTTATGTAAAGCAGCCGGAGGGCGCTGGACTGAGGTCAAGCCCGGCCTCTGGCTTTTGGCGGGTTTGTCGCTTTTGTTCTTTGTCTTTTATCCTTATACGTGACCCAGGCAGCGGCATCTAAGAAAACAATGGGTTTGCAGGTTTAGCGCTCTAAACAACCAACTACCGATGACAACACGAACATGCGGTATATCTTCTGCGCCTAATTGGCGGATCACGCTGGTTCTGCTGGCGGCATTCCATGTCCTGTCGCCCATCGCACTCTGGGCAGGCGAAGCCCCCAAAATTCAGTTTTTTGGGGGTTATTCCCGGATGCAATTTGACAGCAAAGCGCTTGGCTTTAGTAGCAACACCGGCCTCAACGGCGGTACCGCTTCAGCCGCATTTAACCTTACCCCCTACTTCGGCGGAGTGGGCGAAATCGGCATCGAGTCCGGCCCTAATATTCGGTCGCGCGCCTGGTTGCTCGGCCCCCAGGTGATGTACAACAAGTGGAAACTCCTGTTCTTTGGCCATATACTCTTCGGCAAAGCGGAAACTCGCGTTACCACCTCCGTGGTGGTCGAAGAGAACGCCAGGGCGACGGTCTTTGGCGGGGGTCTTGACTTTCCCGTCAGCGACCGCTTTTCCATCCGTGTGATTCAAGCCGACTATCTCACGACCCATCAGTTCAACGTGGACCAGCATGATGCCAAATTTTCCACCGGCGTGGTGTTCCATATGGGGAGACTCAGTACGCGGCCGAAACACAAGTTGTAACCAGAATCTTTGCTCCACTGTGCATCTGATTTTCTGCTAAGAGGTCTTCAGAATGTCCAAGAGAAGTTCTTATTTGGCCGCGATGAGCTTGCTGCTGGCAATATCGGCGGCGTGCGGCGGCGGAAGCGGTCCCGGTGGTGGAGGGGGAAACAATAATCTTCTCACCGCGTATGTAGCGCTTCCTTCCTCCGACCAGGTCGCCGTATATCGCGTGGACAGCTCGGAGCACTTTACCAGTATCATCGGCTCCCCCTTTACGGCGGGGACCGCTCCCACCTCTGTCTTGGTCCATCCCAGCAATAAATTCGTATACGTTCTGAACCAGGGCTCCAACAACATTTCCTTGTTCACCGCCGACCAACGTACCGGCGTGTTGACCGAAGTCCTGCCCCGCACGTCCACGGACCTAGGACCGGTATCCATGACGGCCAACAAAGCGGGAAGCCTGATCTTTGCCCTCAACCAGGCCGCGCATGATATCTCGGTATATTCGGTAAATTCATCGACCGGGGCCCTGACAGAAGTTTCCGGCTCGCCATTTCTCAGCACGCTGCACCCTGCGGCGCTGGCCCTGTCAAGGGCGGAAAATTTTCTTTTTGTGGCCAATATAAACTTGAACTCGATCTCGGCCTATAGCGTGGCTTCTGGAGGGGCATTGCAGGCGGTCTCCGGTTCGCCGTTCGCGATCGCCGGGATTGGGCCTACCGCGCTGGCAGCCGGCGTCTCGGACCACTACCTTTATGTCGCGAATCAACTCAGTTCCAACCTTTCCATCCTGACGATCAACAGCACAACGGGCGCGCTAAGGGAGATTCTCGGGTCGCCCTTCGCGATTCTGGGTAGCGCGTCGACTGCGTCCACCGGCACCGGGCCGAATTCGGTGGTCTTGGACGCAACCGGCAGCTTCGCATACGTAACCAATGGAGGATCCAACAACCTATTCGGATTTTCCGTGGATGCCAACACCGGGAAGCTCAACCCGCTAACAAATTCTCCGTACACCGCGGGCACCGGACCTGCGTTCAGCGTGATCGGCAGCTCGGGCACGACGCTGTTCGTGGGAAGTCCAGGCAGCAAAGAGATTTCGCACTTCACGATCAATAGCGATGGCACGTTGACCTCGGTCACCGACACGCTGTCTACGCCTACGGCAGCCTCTTCGCTGGCCTTCAGTCACTAGGAGAAACGATGGTCCGTTTCGGCATTGTTGGCTTCGGTCTGCACGCGGAAAAGAGGATGATGCCCGCGTTTGCCCTCGCTAAAAACAGCAAGGCAACCGCCCTGTCCCGCCGCACGATGGAGAAGGCGCGGGAGTCATCGAACAAATGGAGCATTCCACTGCCGTTCGATTCGGTCGCGGAGCTGGCGCGCTCTCCGGAAGTAGACGCTGTATTTGTCACCACGCCAAACAATTGCCACCTGGCAGATGTGACGGCGGCAATCGCGGCAGGCAAGCCGGTGCTCTGCGAAAAGCCATTGGCGATGAATTCCTCGGAGTGCCGGCAAATGGTGGAAGCCGCCCGCAAAGCAAACCTCCAGTTCGGAGTCGCCCACGTATTCCGATTCGAAGACAGCGTGGAGAGAATACGAAAACGAGTGGCTGCCGGACAAATCGGGACGCCGATCTTTGCGCGGTCGGAATTTTCCTTTCCCGGCGGCCCCGACCATCCTCGCGCCTGGCTCTATGACATGGATGTCGCCGGAGGCGGGCCCATCGCAGATATTGGCGTCCACTGCATCGACACTCTCCGCTATATTCTTCAGGACGAGGTTGTAAGGGTCAGCGCCAGCGGCATGCACGACAAGCTCTCTGGGCGCATGGAGGCCGCAGCCGCGCTTACCCTGGAATTTTCCCGCGGGGCCTTGGGATCTGCGTTGGTATCTTACCGCTCCGAATACCGCACCCCACTGGAGATCGTTGGGACCGAGGCCGTTCTGTTTGCGGATGACTGCCTCAATGTAGAGAAGCCGATTCAAGTTGAACTCCGCAAAGGTCAGGAAGTAGTCGAATACGAAACTGCCATGAACAGTTCCGCCTACGCGATCATGCTGGATTCGTTCTCGAATGCGCTCGAAGGCAAGGGGAAATTCCCAGTCGCCGCCGAGGAAGGCTGGCAAAACCAGGAAATCTTGGACGCTGCCTACCGCAGCCTGAAAAGCGGTCAGGCCGAAAGCGTCCCTAAAATAGAGTAGTGTGGCATTCCCTTTTGTCATTCCGACGATTCGCGGAGCGAAGAGGAGGAATCTGCTGTGGGCCGACAGATGGTGCGGTGCTAATCTAAGAACGCAGATTCCCTTCGACTTCGCTCAGGGCAGGCTGTCCGCGTCGCTACGCGACTTTGTCGGAATGACAAAGGACTTTAGGCAAAATCGGCTTTAAGGATGTGGATTGCCACTGGAAGTGGCGGCCGCTGGCCCTGCTGTCTGGAAGGCGGGAAGCGTAACCGGACTTGCAGTTTCCGGAATTGAATTTGCGGGCACTGTAGTCGCAGGCGCGTCGGCAGGAACTCCTTTAGCTCCCACAATCGCCCAATGCCATTCCTGGTCCGGGCCCGGCTGGTTGGTCAGGTCGGCGGTGAACACAGTCGTCGTCTGTGGGGCCGCATTTCCTCTCAGGTGGTAAATCACCGTCTGGTCGGGACGTTTTTCCGTCAGCTCCACCACTGTCTCCGCCGCCGGTTTTACCACGAACGGGCCATACGGCGCAGGTTGAGGCACGCGCAACGTAGTCAAGCCTACGATCAATTCCTTAATGTCCCACTCCGAGCCGTTGTAAACAGAAATTTGCAGGGTATTGTCCTGAATCACCGCCGGTCCGTCCAGTTTGGAAATTTCAGCGCTCGGGAGCGCACGCGGTTGGAACGGGTCCGTCAGCAGAGATGTAGCTTTGGCGTTGAAGGACAGATTGCAGCTCACATCCGGCGACGAGACCTTGAAGTCTTTTCCATTGCCATCCAGCGAAAACAGCAGGCTGGTGCTGTTGAACCGTTTGCTTTGCAGCTGGTTCATCAGTTGATCCAGGTTTTCGTTGTCGATAACATTGCGGTCTGGGGTCTTCTTGTCCTGCTTTTCACGACGCAATGCCCGGGCAATGTCCCCCAACGACGGCTCAGTATCGTCCTCGGCTAGACAAGCTGGGACCGCCAGCGTCAGAAGTGCGATCAGAATGAGGATTCGTCGCTGCATGGGAAAAACAATAGCCGCAAGCTCCGCTGAGAAAAATTCTAACCATGGCGGGAGAAGACCGGACCAAACCAAAGTCGTAGACCCACAGGAAAAGCAAAACCGGGAAGGAATAAGGGCTGGGCGTGCGGGCACGAAGCGGCACGCAACGGGGCGCCGCACGCCCATCCTCCAGATACTGGTTAGAGCAAGCCAGAGGAGCGAAAACGCGAAACTGGGTCAACTACCGGCATTGGCTCCCGCTTGAAAATCCAGCGGGCCACCGCGAAGCCCAACGCCGCATAGCAAATATGCATGAACTTCATAGCTACTCCTCGTCCACTTAGATGCCTACCAGCACCAGGGGAGTGAGCTTTGTCACCGCAAGCCCAAAGTAGCAACCGCTACACCGAAGGTCAATGAACCAAAAGTGCCATGCGCAGGCCCTTGAGTAACAGGTGACGTTCTCAGAAGTAATGTCGGCAGTAGTTACCGGAACTTTATGCACGGGGAAGGGTGTGGGTGAAGCAGCCGAGGATTAGTGGGGGGCTAATTCTTTGGGATTGGCAACGGAAGCCGCTCCTTCCAGCGCATGGGCTTTCGATCCGTGGAAAAAGATCAGGTGGACGAGGAACATGAGCACCAGGACTCCGCCAAAGGTGCAGACAATGGTCGCCCCGGTAGGCAGATCGAGCCAGACGGAGAAATAAACACCCAGGGCGGAAACCAGCGTGCCCATGGTCCAGCCAATCGCCAGCCGACGGCCCACCCGGTCGGCAAAGAGCATCGCGCCGACCGAGGGTACGATCAGATAACAAAACACCAGCAAAACGCCAGCAATGGAAACGGAAGAAGTCACCACGAAGCCGAACGAGGCGTAAAACAAGAAGTCCCAGAAACGAATGCTCAGACCTTTGGCTTCCGCCGCCGCAGGATCGGTAGAGATCAACAGGAACTTCCGGCGGAAAATATAGTGGAAGATGCCAACCCCACCGTAGAGGATCGCCGTCTTGATCACTTCATGACGATCCACCGCCAGAATGTTTCCCACTAACATGTCTTTGAGATGCTCGGTTTCGCCGGTGGCCTTGCTCATCGCCAGAATGGCGGTGGCCGAGGCTACGGCATAGGCGATGCCAATAAATGCTTCCTGGGGAATATGCCCCCGGCGGGTGCGGGCAAAGGCAAAAATCCCCGCGCCAATGAAGGTAAAGGTCAGGCTAAGCCAATAGGCCCCCTGGCCATGGGGATCCATGCCGATCAGAATGGCAACGGTGGCGCCCAAAGCGGCGATCTGCGCCAAGGCCAGATCCACAAAAATAACCCCGCGTTCCACCACGTGGACGCCGAGGTAGGCGTGAATTCCGGTCAGAATGAGGCTGGCGATAAACGGCCAGATCAAAAACGGGAGGATTTCCATGGTTCCTCTTTCGTACTATTGGGTCGCCTGAAATGCCTTGGTTAGCAAGTCAATATCGTAATCGAATAACTTAAAGTAATCGGTGATATCTTTCACCCCACCCACTGAGGGGAAATACTGGACCACCTTGGAGCCGGTTTGTTCGGCAATCGAGTTCGGAGTTTTCAGATCGAAGTAAGGCTCCACCAGGATCACCTTGCAGTTTTCACGCTTCATAAGCCCCATGAGCTCCAGGGTATGACTCGGCGTCGGGGGAATACCGGGCCGAGGCTCAACGTAACCGATCACATTCAAGCCAAAGTGTTTGGCAAAATTGGTGAAGGAAGTGTGGTAGGTCACGACTTTGCGGCCACGATAGGGTTTTAGAGCGGCATCCCACTTCTGCTCCGCGGCGGTGAGGCGCTTGTCAAAGTCCTGGAAGCGGTCCTGGAAGTAAGCGGCGTCAGCCGGGTCGGCCTCGCCCAATTTTCCGGCAAGTCCCTTGGCAATGCGACGTCCGTTGTCGGGATCAAGCCAGTAATGAGGATTCCCCAGCGGGTGGACATCACCCATGGCGCGAGTCACCGGACCTGAGGGAATGTCTAGAATTTCCGCGAATTGCGAGGCATCGAGATAGCCGTTTGCGCCCGGCTGAATCCTGGGATTGCCACTCTGAGTGATCAGCGGCGGCAACCAACCAATCTCCAACTGCAGCCCAACCACGACCAGCAAATCAGCCTGCCTCAGTTTCAGCAGAAAGCTGGGCTTGGCCTCGACAAAATGCGGGTCCTGATAGCCGCGCGCAATCGATTCCACCGTGATTCTGTCGCCGCCCACCTCCTGCGCCAGGGCCGCTATATCTGTGGTGGCAGTCACAACGTTCAATTTCTTGGCTTCAGCCGCCGGCGAGAGAAATATCGCCGCCAAAATCAACCCCGCAGCTCCGTATCGCATTTGCATCCGCATGCTGTTTAATCTCCTTGCCACAATCTCTATCTTTTGCGCCCCCGCCCCTCAAACCCTTGGCGCTAAAACGGATGGGCCCCGTGCGCCCCGAGCGAAAACAGTAATTGAAACAAAACCTCGTTGGCTTCCCTGCCCTCCGCATAACTGGTATGCCGGTACTGCCCGCGCACTTGGCTGAACTCGCTCGGCCAGTAGGTCAGTACCATCGAGCCTCCCTTATCGGCCAGGTTAGAGAATCGCGCCCGCTCGGACTGATCGTAGCGCCCGCCCAGGAACCACCGGCGCCCCATCTGATAGTCGCCCGAGGCATAGAAGCCAAACGATTTCTGCTCCACCGGCTGTTCCTGCCGCTGGCTCCAGATAAACTCACTGCGTCCCACAAACGAATGGTAGATGGAGCGCCGCAGAGGCTTCCAGCGCAAGGTGGCATCAAGGCCGTAAAGATTTGTCAAGAAATCACTGCCCAGGTCATTATGCCCGCGCGCATAGGACAAACCGATGTCCACATTGGTAGATTCGGTCAGGTCCTTATAAGTGCGCAGGTGCTCCACTGTACTCACATCGCTGGCGCGCGACGACTTGAAGACCGGGCTGACGTCGTCTCCAGAATCGCCGCGGAAAACCTGTCCCGTGGCCTCCATGAACAAACCTTTCGGCATAGGAATGATGCGCTCAATCGAGAACCCCGCATCGTCAATGCCATCCTCGCCGCCTACCAGGTTGGTCGTAACCAGCGGCCGGTCAATCCAGGGCAGCACGTGATTGTGCAGCGTATTGACCTTGCCGAAGACCGAGCGCATCTTCCCGCCTTTCACCACGAAACTGTCCGGCAACGCGGTGAAAGTAATGTAGCCTTCCTCCAGATTCACGCCCTGTTCGCCAAAGGAGACAAAGAAATCGCCGCGCGCATAGGGATCAATAATGGCCTGAAGGCCAATCTCCGACTCATGCATTTGAAACGAGGGAAATGGCTGCAAGGAAGCCAAGGGCGGGGCCGAGTTCGCGCCGGCCGAGGCGATGAAGTCCCCAATTACGCTGATATCCGGATTCAGGGCCTTGGCGGCTGATCCTCCCGCGCCACCGTAGCTGGTAGGCGTGGCCGGCGCCGCAACCAGCTGTTCCGCCGGAGTTGCGCCCGGAACTGCCGCCGGAGCCGACTGAGAACTTTCCAGCATCCGCACTTTGCCTTCGAGTTGGATAATGCGCTCTTCCATCGCCTTCATCCGTTGTTCCATTGCCGCGACATCGGCGGTCGATGATGCCGCGTTCTCAGTTTGCTGGGCGAAAACTGGAATCCCTGTGAAAACCAAGGCGGTAATCCATAAGATTTTTTTGTCCATACCATGACTCCTCTTGAAAATACGTTCAGGGCTAGGCGAACAGGGCAAGAGCGCGCCAACAAAAACCGAGGCCAGCGCAATCGGTCAGAAGCAGACTGGAGGAGGACGCACAGACAATGGAAAGAAGACCGGATGTTCGATAAAACGGAAAGGCTGACACACCACCACGAAATCGCGCCGCAATGACGGCGAAAAGACAAGGACGGAAAGCAGTGCGACTGCAACCGAGTGAACGGCCAGACAGATCGGGCAAAACGATCTGGCAGCATTTGCATCTCCATCTTGATTGCTCACACCCATGGAAGACGTTTGCAGTTTGCAAACATGGATCGCCTGGACCGTGGTGATCACCAAAAGAACCGCCAAACACAGGTATAACAACCACGCGGTCCGGCCCGATTTTCTACTCAGTAAATCCAAAGGTTTTAAGCTTAGATGCAAGTTTCAGAGCGTTCGCAATTAGCCATACTCTTATTTCCACGATTCTACACCTGTAAACCCGGCTATTTTTACTTCTTGTTACCTTCGAGGACCCGCCGGGCGGACTGTAATTCCTTACGCTTTTCGTCATCCACTTGCGGATAGGCCAACTTCAAACTCTCCAAAGTATCTACAATGGCCGCCGATACCACCAGCCGCGTGAACCACTTATGGTCGGCCGGGACCACATACCAGGGGGAATCCTCGGTGGCAGTGTTGCGGACCATTTCCTCATACGCCCGCATGTAGTCATCCCAGCACTCGCGTTCCCGCACGTCGGCCGCGGAAAACTTCCAGTTTTTCTCCGGCTCATCCAGCCGGGCCATGAAGCGTTGTTTCTGTTCTTTCTTGGAGACGTTGAGGAAAAACTTCCGCACCACAATGCCATTCCGCGATAGATACCGCTCAAAGGCATGAATGTCCTGATAGCGCTGCTGCCAAATATCTTTGGTGATCAGGGGCCCGGGAATATGCTCACGTTTCAAATTTTCCGGGTGAACACGTACCACCAACACCTCTTCATAATAAGAGCGATTGAAAATGCCAATCCGCCCCCGCTCCGGCAGACAACGGGAAGTCCGCCAAAGATAGTCGTGGTCCAACTCCTCAGAAGAGGGGGTCTTAAACGAGTAAACCTGGCATCCCTGCGGATTGACCCCCGACATCACATGACTGATCGCGCCATCCTTCCCCGCTGCATCCATGGCCTGAAAAATCAACAGTAGCGCCCACCGGTCCTGAGCATAGAGCTTCGCCTGCAAGTCGGCCATGCGGAGGGCGCTCTTCTTCAGAAGCTCGTCCCCTTCCCTCTTGTCGAGGTGCATCTTATGCGTGTCGACCGGGTCATAATCCTTCAGCCGAAAGTTTTTTCCATCGTTTACGCGATACGGTTTGGAAAGTTTGTGAGCAAAGCTCATGGGGTAACTCGTCCCTTAAGTATAGTTCTGGTCCTCAAAATCGGTTGGTCCGACAGGGTCTGGGGGGCCGGCCAAGCCGGCTGCGCGGCATAGTGTAAGTAAGAATAGGGTCGGAGGAAGCGCGGGCCGGAAGCAATCACTTTCATTCTGCAAGCAGTCCTTCCAGGAGCTCATGCTTGTTTTTGGCAAACGGATTTACGATCGTCAATCCGCTCCAGGTGAATCCGTTTTGCATATCGTCAGACAGAAGCAGGCGGCATCCCGCGGCCGCCGAAGCCGAGAGAATAACCGCGTCCCAAATACCGAGTTGGTGATGGGTTGCAAGGTCGGTTGCAGCCAGCAGCACCGCCGGCGAGGTCTCAGCCAGGGGAAATACATCCTGCCAGTTGAGGACCGCTGCGCGGGCCCGCGCCGGAGTGCGTCCCGCCTTGCGGACAAGTAAATGGAACAGCTCACCCAAGACCTGGACCGGTAAAAACGTGGAGTCTTTCGGCAGCCTGGCAAGGAGTTCAAAAGCGGTCTTTTTCATCGCCGCGCCATTCACCCCTTCGGCGTATGCGAGAACATTGGTATCGACCCCAAGCCTCATTTTTTCCTATTCGTACAACTCATCTCTTGTCCATTGGCCGATGTTGCCCACGCGCTCCGAACGCAGGCGGCGAGAAAGCGCGGCCCAGGCACGCTCCCTGGCAGGACGTTCTTCTTTGATAGGAGCGATGCGAGCAACCGGCCTGCCGTGGCTGGTAACGATATAACTCTGCCCTTCCCGCACATCGCGCAGCACGCGCGAGAATTTGCGGTTGGCATTGGCGGCTGAAATTGCCTTTTCCATGGTCTATACACCGAATGTAGTTGTTCTAACTACTTTATACAAAGGCGTCAAGGTTCGTTCCAGTGCAGGTTCCCGAACTTGCGCGCCCTGTCAGCACGGACCCTAGTTCAAATTCTCAAAAATCCCGGCTGCGCCCATGCCTCCGCCGACGCACATGGTGACCATGCCATAGCGTCCATTGCGGCGCTTAAGTTCGCGAATGATCGTTGCCGTGAGTTTCGCGCCGGTGCAGCCTAGCGGATGTCCAAGCGCAATCGCTCCGCCATTGGGGTTGACACGCGCAGGATCGAGACCACCTTCTTTGATCACGGCCAGCGCCTGCGCGGCGAAGGCTTCGTTCAGTTCGATCACGTCGATATCGCTCAGCTTCAAACCCGCCAGCTTCAGCGCCTTCGGGACCGCGAATACCGGCCCCAGTCCCATTTCTTCCGGCTTGTATCCGGCGGTGGCGAAAGAAACATAGCGTACCAGCGGTTTAATATTCAGTGCTTTGGCCTTCTCCGCAGACATCACCACGGCTGCTGCCGCTCCGTCGGACATTTGCGATGAGTTCCCTGCCGTCACCGTACCCTTGGCATGAAACGCCGGTTTGAGCGATAGCAAGACGTCGAGCGAAGTATCCGACCGTGGGCCTTCATCCATCTTGAAAACAATTTCCTGCTTCTTCGGCTTCGATCCGTTCGGAGTAGTGAAGCTCACCGGCACCGGCACAACTTCGTCCTCAAACTTCTCGGCTTGAATTGCCGCGAGTGCTTTCTGATGGCTTTGCAAGGAGAACTCATCCGCCATCTCACGCGTGATACCAAAACGCTGGCCCACCCGCTCAGCCGTCAGGCCCATCGAGAGAAACGCATCGGGATAGTGGTCCACCAGCCAAGGATTGAGCGAAACCTTGTGTCCGCCCATCGGCACCATAGACATCGATTCCGTGCCACCTGCGACAATGACTTCCGCGCCGCCACTGGCAATGCGGTCCGCCGCCATCGCGATCGACTGCAAGCCCGACGAGCAGAAGCGGTTGATCGTCATCGCAGAAGCTTCCACCGGCAACCCGGCGCGCAGCGACGCCGTGCGCGCCACGTTCATTCCTTGCTCGGCTTCAGGCATAGCGCAGCCGAGAATGACGTCCTCGATTTCTTTTGGGTCAAGTTGTGGTATCCGCTCAAGCGCTCCCTTAATAGCGACCGCGGCCAGATCATCAGGGCGCGTCGCTCGCAGCGTTCCTTTGTACGCACGCCCAACCGGCGTGCGTACGGAAGAGACAAGAACGACTTCGCGCATATGGACCTCCTATCAACCAGTTCCTATTATGAACCTGCGAATTTTTCTTTGTGGAGAGTTTATTGAACCCGTACTGTATCGTGGACTGAGCCCTTGAGGAAGGACCTGCCATGAAGCACATTCATAAAGTCGCAATACTCGGAGCGGGCACGATGGGCGCACGTATCGCCGCTCATTTTGCTAACGCCGGAGTGCCCAGCTATCTATTTGATATCCTCCCGCCCGATGCGGATTCATCCGCACGCAATAAGATCGCCGCAGCAGGCTTAGAGGCGGCCAAGAAATCCAAGCCTGCGGCGTTCTTCGCGCCGTCTCTGGCGGAACTGGTGACGGTAGGCAATTTCGAAGACGATCTGAAAAAATTGGCTGAGGTGGATTGGATCATCGAAGCCGTGGTCGAGAATTTAGAGATCAAACGAGAACTTCTAGGGAAAGTCGAGGCCGTACGCCGGCACGGAACAATTATTACCACTAACACCAGTGGCTTGCCAGTGGCGCAGATCGCCGACGGTTTCTCGGAAGATTTCCGCCGCTGCTGGTTTGGCACGCACTTTTTTAATCCGCCGCGCTACATGCGGCTGCTGGAGATCATCCCCGGGCCGGATAGCGATCGCGCTTTGATGGACGCGGTAGCGTGGTTCGCCGATGCGCGGTTGGGCAAAGGCGTGGTGTTTGCCAAGGACACTCCTAATTTTATTGCGAATCGTATTGGTACATTCTCTGTAGTGAACGTGATGCGTTTGATGCAGGAGATGGACCTCACCATTGAGCAGGTGGACGCGCTCACTGGACCGGCCATCGGCTGGCCGAAATCTGCGACGTTTCGCACCATTGATTTAGTCGGGCTGGACATCCTCGGGCACGTGGTTGGCAATATGGGCAAGAGGGGCGGACAGGAGTGTCCGCCCTACACTGAGCTGCCTGATTTTTTCAAGCAGATGCTCTCCCGCAAATGGTTCGGGGACAAAACCAAGGGAGGCTTCTACAAGAAAGTTAAAGGTGGAGACGTTCAGGAGGACCAGCGCCTCGCTTTGGATTGGAAAACGCCACCGAAGAAGAATTCACCTTCCCGCCGGCGCACGAATTTCTAAAGATCCCGGCTTGAAATTGTTTTCATCTATGACTAGTGGCGTTACCGTCTCTTGAAAAATCCTCAGCTGCTCAATCTCGTCTTTTATCAGCCACACAAAGACGCGCTGAACACCGGCGGCGTTATAGGCTGGGAAGTTTTTGGCACGAACCTTCGGCGGGCCGACGCAAAACC
>CAZETZ010000038.1:0-23799 GCA_964514735.1 uncultured Acidobacteriaceae bacterium
AGACAGAAGGACTGAAGCATTACCTCTTTGAAATGTTAGAATTAGCACTCCATGCTCCGGGTGTTTGTAATTCTGCTCCTGGTGGCGGCCAACGCCTTCTTTGCCGCGGCTGAATTCGCGCTCGTGAGTGTGCGGGATACCCGTATCCAGCAGCTCATCGAGGCCCGCCGGATTGGCGCGCGCATTGTCCAGAGACTTCACCGCAACTTGGATGAACTGGTCAACGGCGTTCAGTTGGGGGTCACCATCGTCAGCCTGACCCTGGGCTGGGTTGGAGAGCCGATCCTTGCCCGCATGGTCGAAGTCCCCTTGGCTCAGGTTCCTCATGCGCAGGTGTACGGCCACGCCATCGCCATCGGCCTTTCCTTCATTTTGATTACCTGCCTGCACGTGATCCTTGGGGAATTAGTGCCCAAGTCTCTCGCCCTGCAACGGGCGGAGCAGGTGGCGTTGGCTGTGGCCGCGCCCATGGATATTTTTCTGACTTTGATGCGGCCCTTCATTTATGTAATGAGCCGGGCCGCAGGGTCGGTGCTGCGCATCTTTGGCGGCCGCAAAATGCGGCAGGGACCGGTGCACTCCCCGGACGAACTGAAGCTGATCGTAACCGCCAGCCGCCAACTGGGGCAGATCCCGCCCTTGCAAGAGGAAATGATTCATCACGCTTTAGAACTGGATGACGTCGCGGTGCGCGCCGTCATGGTGCCGCGCCCGGATATTTTTTCTCTGCCGAGCAATCTGACTTTGGATGAGGCCTTGGCCCGAGTGGTCGAAGAACAGCATTCTCGCATTCCCGTGTACGACAACCAGCGCGGCCCCGAACATATTATTGGCGTCCTCTACGCGAAAGACCTGATGCGTTGGACGCGCCTCCGGCTGACCGTGAATCCGGTGGAACCGATCGCTGCCCGCATTGCCAATATGCAGATCAGCCGCATCATGCGCGATGTTTTAGTCGTACCCGAAACCAAGGTGCTCACCGATCTTCTCGAGGAATTCCGCGAGCGCAAGCGTCATCTGGCGGTTGTAGTGGATGAATTCGGCTCGACTGCTGGCGTGGTTACGGTCGAAGACATTCTCGAACAGATCGTGGGCGATATCGAAGATGAGTTCGACATTTCACCGCCAGAGCAGCCCGTTTTGGAAGAAGGGAAGCTTGCGTTATTTCTGGAAGGCTCTGCCGGGATTCGCGACCTTGATTCTCAATACCAGCTCAATCTGCCGCGGGATGGAGGGTTTGAAACTCTGGCAGGATTTGTGCTCGCCCGGCTGCAAAGAATCCCCAAAGTCGGACATAGTCTCGATTATGAAGGCCACCGCTATACGGTCGAAGAAATGGAAGGCCACCGCATTGCCAGAGTGCGGGTCGAGAAACTGGAAGCGACCCCAGCCATGCAGGGAAGAAACTGAGGACCGGGAACTGAGGTCCGAGAACTGATGATCCGCTACCTCTCCGCGCGAGTGTTGTATACGTTGCCGGTAATTTGGCTGGTCGTGTCGCTGGTTTTCCTGCTCATTCATTTGGTTCCCGGAGACCCCATCGTTCAGATGTTGGGAGAAGGCGCGCCAGCGGCAGACTTGCAGGTTGCCAGGCATGCCTATGGACTCGACCTGCCACTAGGCCGCCAATATCTCAACTATTGGAAAGGGGTGCTGCACGGCGACCTCGGGCCATCGTTGCGCTTCAACCAGGGGGTCGGTTCTTTAGTGATTCAGCGCTACCCATATACATTGGAGCTAACAGCGGCTGCGCTGTTGGTTGCTCTGGCCCTCTCGATTCCCGCCGGAGTGCACTCTGCGCGGAGAAGAAATCAGTGGCCGGACCGGGCAATCGGCATCGTGAGTCTTTTCGGACTCTCGTTCCCAAACTTTGCATTAGGGCCGATTCTGATTTTGTTCTTTTCCATCAAGCTGGGGCTACTCCCGGTTTCAGGTTCTGGAACTCTAGCGCATTTTATTTTGCCGGCGATCACGATGGGTGGTGCGTTGGCCGCTATTCTCACCCGCATGGTTCGTACTTCCATGCTGGAGGAACTCAATCAGGACTACATCCGCACGGCGCGGGCCAAAGGATTGTCCGAGCGGGCGGTGGTGTATCGTCATGCTCTGCGCAACGCGCTGGTGCCGGTGCTGACCGTCGTCGGACTTCAGTTTGCCGCGTTACTCGCGGGCGCAATCATCACAGAAACCATATTTTCCGGACCAGGTATCGGAAGGTTGACCATACAAGCGATCGGCAACAGAGATTATTTCCTGGTGCAGGGCTGCATCCTGGCCATAGGACTCACGTATGTAGCGGTAAATTTCCTGACAGATTTCTTGTATTCAGTGGCGAACCCACGGATCAGGCAATGAATAGGCGATGTACGGTGACCGAAAATATCATAAATTTTAAATTTTCACGTATACGCAGTGGATCTCAGCGCGCTTGGAATACTATGGCTGGGTCATTTCCTTCATTTCCTTAGCCGTGAGGTGCGGGCACTGTTTTGGGATTTCCGCACTGAGAGCGCGCAATTTCGGCAACCAGGCAACGATACAGTCCTGATCTTCGTCGTGACCAATCGCCATATCGTGGATGGTATAGATCTGCTGAAATAGCTGGACATGCCACACCACTATAAGTTCAGCATGGGTCGATTGCGCCGCAGACAAGTCAATCATCGTGGTATCCAAGAGCTGCCTGTCGCGAGTCCCCTCAATAGTAAGAAGTGTTTTGACGGCAGCTTTTGCAAACGTTGCTCCAATCTTAGTGGTGGCGCTTTTGGGCGTTCTGGTCGAGGCCGCATCGCCGTTTTGTGCGACAGCGCAGGCTGCAAGTAGTAGCAGAACTCCAAACTTAGTAAGTGTTACACGGATCAGTTTCACAAAATTTGCCTCGAAGCAGCCAAAAGTCGATTACTGTTATGCGAGACCCACCTCACCCCATTTCATAAAAATGTACCTGCGCGGCAGAAGCAGGAGTAGAACCCACCGCGCCAGTATCCGGCAGATACACCTCGGCCCGGATGTTGACTCCGACGTTGTCGCCGTTCAGCCCCTCCAGGTCTCCAGTTATCTCAAGAATCTCTGCAAGCCCCACCGGTCCGTCGGGGAATATTGGCGCCAAGTCTAGA
Organism: uncultured Acidobacteriaceae bacterium; assembly: GCA_964514735.1. Taxonomy (GTDB): domain Bacteria; phylum Acidobacteriota; class Terriglobia; order Terriglobales; family Acidobacteriaceae; genus CAWBXL01. The sequence goes on from CAZETZ010000038.1 coordinate 3,117, forward strand.
GCGATCTCCTTCGACAAATAACCAAGCCGCTCCCTGAAATCGGCTTTTCCATCAGCTCCCCGGCAAATCCTTATTACTTGAATGGCGTTGGCGTCCGCAGGATTGTCCGGCTCCCGTATTAGGAACAGTGCGTCGCCCGCATGGCAGAAGTTTCGAATTATCTGCTGCCGCGATGTGCCATCAGGGTTTCTATGAGAGACCCCTAGAATCTTAGTTTGGATTATACGAATATGTGTATCGGCTGGACCGGCACTCATTTCTGAGAAACGAAATGACTTTGAAGACTGTGGCGGCGATGCTTCAGCGGACAGTGTCTTCTTAATTGCTTTCCAGATGAGAGCAAAAACAACGCACACAACAAAGATGACAAAACGGATAGGGTCGGGACCACCCCGAACGAATTCCATAAACTACAATCTAGCGTCTCTCTGTTCGTATGCCCAGATGTTCATTAGTTTTTTCTTGGAATTATGCCCAAACTGGGAATCCTGATCGCAGGCGTTTGTGTGTGTTCACACCAACTCAATCATCACCCTCTGTCCCACCAGTGCCGCTGCCCGCTGCAAGCTCGACAATGTGATATCCCGCTTCGGATCGAGAATGCGATTCACTTGGGCGCGGCTGGTTTTTAGCAAGACAGCCATACGCGCCTTGGAAAGCTTTTTCTTCTTCATGGCCTTGGCCAGTTGCCAAGCTACGACCTCCTTGATTGCTTGCGCCTGTGCTTCCTCGAAGATGTTCTCCTTCTTCAAGAAGTCGTCAATGCTCGATCCCATATTCTTCTTGCTCATTGTTCCAGCTCCTTCTGGCGCTGGCGCGCCAGCATTAAATCATCTTCAGGAGTAGCGCGCGTTTTCTTTATGAATCCGTGCAGCGCAACCAAACGGCCCTGATAAAAGCAAAGCAAGACACGCGCCGTACGATTGCTGGGTAGATCGGTTCGCAGCTCCCATAAACCTTTTCCCATCGGACGGCACAGTGGCATACCAACCGGCCAACGCCATTGTGCTCGCAACAAATCTGTTCCGATGGCACGGCGTTCTTCTTGGTCCAAGCCTCTCAACCAATCGCGAACCGGTTCACTTCCCGCGTTATTGCGAAAGAATACGAGCTGAACTTTGCGTGGTGTTCTCTCGCGAGGCATCCCCCGACTTCCAAGATGTTAGTGTATCATAAAAGATACATGATGGAGATATTGAAGGTGAGTGAAATTGAGGTATGGTAATTACGGATTTACATGTCTACTCTCGCCACCTCGCTGCCTCGTGTTGCCCGTCATAATCCGCTGGCGACAATCGGTACCGTGTTGGTCATCATTTTCGTCCTTCTCGCGCTGTTTGCCCCCTGGATTTCCCCTCAAGATCCCGCCCACATCGACCTTCCCACGCGTCTATCCCCACCCTCCTCTTCTCACTGGCTCGGAACCGATGAGCTGGGTCGCGACATTCTTTCCCGGGTCGTATACGGCTCGCGCATTTCGATGCTGGTAGGTAGTTGTGTCGTCGCCGTATCGCTGCTACTTGGCCTGATCATTGGCTCCATCGCGGGCTACTACGGCGGACGCATTGATCGTTTCTTCAACATCGTGATCATGAACGCATTTCTCTCCTTCCCAGGAATTCTGTTAGCCATCGCCTTTGTGGCTTTTCGCGGGCCAGGGATTTTTAACCTGGTGCTGGCACTGTCTCTGGCAGGCTGGGTTGGCTATGCTCGCTTAGTGAGGGGCCAAGTCCTCGCTGCAAAAGAACGAGAATTTGTCGAAGCCGCCCGTGCTCTCGGCGCCAGCGATTTCCGCATTGTTGTCCGCCACATTCTCCCCAATATCATTCAGCCGGTGATCGTACAGGCCGCCATCGGGATGGCCGGAGCCATCCTGGCCGAGGCCACCATGAGCTTCCTCGGCCTCGGCGTGCCTCCGCCCACCGCCAGTTGGGGGGCTATGCTCAACGATGGCCGCTCTCATTTGTTCGACGCGCCCCATTTGGTAATATTTCCCGCGCTGGCAGTCATGCTGGCCGTGCTGTCGTTCAACTTCATTGGCGACGCCCTGCGTGACTACTTGGATCCCCGTTCGCGCATCGAGGCCGGACTCTAGGCTGATTACCAAAGTCACCTCCCGCACCTTAGTTCAAGGACAACAATAACTTGCTCCGAAAGATTCCGGAGCGCAACATTTGTATACGAACCGGGTTTTGATTCCTGACAGCCGGGAGCAAGCAATTCCACGGCGCAATCAAAGCGGCACTCCGCATCAAGGCGGCAGAGGAGAACTATGAAGATCAATTTGAAAAGCATTCTATTGAGCGTGGCGTCAGCAGCCCTGGTGCTGCCCGCGGCTGCGCAGACTGCGGCTACGGCCCCGGCAAATACTACGCCGGTCATCCACCAACGCAAGATCAACCAGCAGAAGCGCATCGCCCAGGGCGTCAAAAGCGGCGAGTTGACCCCGAAAGAGACCGCCCACCTCGAAAATCGTGAAGCCCACATTAACCGCGAGACCCGCCGCATGAAAGCGGCCAACGGCGGCACGCTGACCCCGGCAGAAAAAGCCAAGATCACGCGTCAGCAGAACCGCACCTCGCGCGCCATCTACCGCCAAAAGCACGACGCGCAGCACCAGTAAGAAGTTAGGACCAGAAAAAAGCCCCCGGGACTCCGGGGGCTTTTGCTTTACTGGGGAAATTCTGGAGGGCTGACGCTCGACTCTACTGATGTATCCTCGCTGCCCACCCACCGCCAGCAGCCAGATGGATTTTCAGCTTGGTTGACTTGCTCACAGAAGTTGCCATCTTCTTGTAATCGCCGGCAAAATGCTCCGCATTGACCCCATCCTGATAAGCATCCATGGTGAAGCTGCCCGCAGGCAGGAAAGACAAATCGACTTCCAGATCGCGCGCTGTCCAGTCCGTCATCGCGCCGACATACCAATCACGGCCGTTTCTTCTCGCCACCAGCACATAGCCGGAAATCTTCGCATCGAGCACTCTGGTTTCGTCCCATTCCGTGGGGACCGCCGCGAGGAATTCCATGGCTTCCGGTTCGCGCAAGTAGTTGGATGGACTGTCCGCCAGCATCTGTAACGGGCTTTCGAATATCACGTACATGGCAAGCTGGTGGCAGCGTGTGCCCAGGGCCATAGGGCGGTCGTGGATAGGGGCGAATGTGTCTTTGGTGGCGTTCAGCATTGCGCCCGGAGTGTAATCCATGGGGCCCAGGAACATCCGCGTGAAAGGAAGGGTGAGGTTGTGCTCCGGCTCGGCGTCGGCGCTCCACTTGCTCCATTCCATTCCGCGCACGCCCTCCGTGCTGATCAGGTTCGGCCAGGTGCGGGTCATGCTCGCGGGCCTCTGCGCCCCGTGAAAATCCACCAGCATTTTGCGCTTGGCGGCTTCCCGGCAAACTTTGTAGTAGTAGTCGATCAGCAACTGATCGTTACGCTGCATGAAATCGACTTTGATGCCTTTGACCCCCCACTTTTCAAACTGATCGAGCGCTGGGACCAATTGATCGTCCAAGGTTTTCCAGACCACCCATAGAATGATCCCTACATTCTTTTGCTTGGCGTAGGCCGACAATTCCTCCATGTTAATTTCCGGGACCACCTCCAGCACATTCCCCAGCTTGTACCAGCCTTCGTCGAGAATGATGTAGGGAATGCCGTATTTCGCCGCAAAATCAATGTAGTACTTATAGGTTTGCGTATTGACACCGGCCTTGAAGTCCACGCCATAGATGTTCCAGTCATTCCACCAGTCCCAGGCCACCTTGCCCGGCTTGATCCAGGATGTGTCTTGAAACTGCGATGGCCTCTCCAGCAGATAAATAATCTGGTTGGTCAGCAGATCGCCGTCTTTTTCCGCGATGCCCATGACTCGCCAGGGGAAGGTGCGTGTGCCGGAGGTAGCTGCGATGTAGTCTGCGGCTTCGACCACCCTGAAATCGCGATCGCGCTCCAGTTTTTCTTTGAGTGGATAAGGTTCAAACGTTGCCGCCAGGCCATTCCCACCGGTACCTCGCAACCACAGGCCGGGATAGTCTTCGACGTCCGATTCCGCGATCGCAATCTTGGCGAAGTCCTCCACGTCTACCACCGCGGGCAGCGTGGCCATAAACGCCGGGGCGATTTCATTTAAATGCCGGGGAAGATATTTGCGTTCGTTGTGGGAGAAGAAACTGTCTTCCTGCGGATAATAGACGACAAAGTTGCTGGGAAAATTAAAGTTTGCCTCTTCGCTGTAAATCTTGACTTGCGGATGCGGCAGCGATGTCTCCAGGCGGTAAGCCGCACCTTCGTTATAAGCCCGAAACACAACCGCGTAACCACCCTCCATGGTGAGGCGGAGTTCATTGTAGTAGTCGCGAATCCGGGCAAACTTCTGGCGGACGACGGGCTCAACCACGCGATCGTTGCTCCGCGGTTTGGCGTCAACGACTTTGGGCTGCACCCCGAAAACTTGGTGATCGACACCGATGGAGAGCGTGCAGTCTTCCAGCAGCGCCCGGCCCTTGAAAAGCACGTCATAACGGATGCGCCCCGCGGTGCGAATTCGAATTTCGACACGATTGTCCGGCGAGCGCAGATCATAGCTAGACTGCGCCACCGCACGTTCCGCGCAAAAGAAAAAGAATATGAAGATGACTGCCCACAGCGCTCTGCTTGGAACCACGGTCATGGGTCACCCTTCCTGAATCGACAGAAACCCGCGATTGCTCACCGCCAAAGCTTAAACGATTGTTCCCGCCCCGCCAATGTGCAGGTGGACCGGGTAGTGTCTGAGTTTGGTTTAGGAGTTCAGAGAAAAGCAAAGAGCGGAAACCACAGAGAACACAGAGTTGCACAGAGGGAATTCACGGAGGAAACCGACCATGACCTCTGTGGATTTGCTCTGTGGAACTCTGTGTCCTCTGTGGTTCCAGATTTTGGTCCTTCCCGAGACCACTCAACTTTAACCAGAGAAAAACCAAACTGAGACACTACCGTGGACCGTGAGGGAAGTGATGCAAGAGATTCCCGTTGTGTGGGCGTAACTGATTGAATCTACGACGACTATAGGTGTTGACGAATATCTCAAATAGAAATATAAGTATTGCATATTGCGATATGAAGCTGGGAGACAAAATCCGCTACCTGCGCGAGGTGGAAGGCTCCCTGCGCAACCTGGGCCGGCCCATGACCCAACTGGAGCTGGTGCGGGCCGTCACCAGGGAACAGCGCAAAGCCATCAGCCAGTAATATATCTCGCAGATCGCGAACGGCTCGCGTCCGAACATGACGCAGTCATCGCGATCGATGCTGGCAAAGTTTTTTAAGGTCCATCCCGGCTTTCTGGTGGATGACCCCGAGGGTTATCACACTGAGCTTGTCTCCGATCTGCGCACAACAGAAGGAAAGCTCGACGTCTGGCTGCTGCAAGGCTCGGAGCGCTTTGCCAGCGATCCTGAGGTCAGCGAGGCATTGATTAAAGCCGCGCGCGAAAAAGATACTCGCCGTTGTTTTCTGTTGCTGGGCGCGATTCTGAACACTCCCGGTCTGGCTGATCGCTTGTACGAAGCGCTGCAACCGGAGTCGCCAAAAAGCTCTAACGGTAGAGAAGGGAGGCGGTCGCTATGACGTGGGCCGATTTCTATCTCATCTGTTTTGCCGTGGGTTTCACCTTCAGCGTGCTCTCGTTCCTGATGGGAGGGCATCACTGGCATTTGCCCTTTCATTTTCACCTTCATGGTGGGGGCCCGGTGGCCCATGGCGGGACCCATGCGGGACATGCGGGCAGCCATGGCCCGGGCCGTTCGATTGGTTCGTTCCTCAATCCGGTGACGCTGGCAGCATTCCTCGCCTGGTTTGGCGGCATGGGCTACTTGCTCACCCGTTATTCGGGGCTGGCATTTTTTGCGGCTTTGGGCCTGTCGGTGTTCGCCGGTCTTGTGGCTGCGGCCATGGTCTTCTTGTTTGTCGCCAAGTTGCTCACTTCGGAGGAAGCACTGCTCGATCCTGCGGACTACGAAATGGTCGGCGTGCTGGGGAGAGTTTCCGCTCCCATCCGCGAGGCGGGAACGGGAGAATTGATCTATTCGCAAGCGGGAACGAGACGCGTCTGTGGAGTTCGCTCGGAAGACGGCGTGGCCATCGCCAAGGGAACTGAGGTCGTCGTCACACGCTACGAAAAGGGAATTGCTTACGTGCGTCTGTGGTCCGAACTAGCAGGCGAAGAACACGCAGAGCAAGAAGAAAATAAGGCTTAGGGGATTGAGCGAAATTCGCAACGGGGTTGGGCACGACTCAGCCGTGTCGATTAGAAAAAAATTTATCGCAGGCCGGTAAGGCCTGCGCCACACAGTGGTGGGTAGAAAACGAGGTCAACAATGGACCGCACATGGTGGAAGGCCGGCGTAGGGCTTCTGTGGCTTGGGTTGCCGCTGATCGCATTTCGCTATTGGCTGGTTTGGGACCGTCTGCCTGCGCGCATGGCGACCCACTTCAACGCGGCCAACCAGCCCAACGGCTGGATGACGCGCGAGGGTTCGCTCATTTTTATGTTAGTGCTTTACGCGTTCCTGGTCACGTTGTTTAGCGCGATCGTGTTTCTTTTTCACAAGGTCCACGCGCCCGATGCAGCCGCATGGGCGGTGGTGGGTCTGTTCTACGTAGTTCTCGGCGTGATCGTTTACAGCAATGAATCGGTGCTGCGTTACAACTTGTCCGGCGAGCCGATTCAGTTGCTCTACATGATCGCCCCGGTGTTTATTGCGATCTTCATAGCGATCATCGTCACGCTCGCCAGCAAACGTGGACAGGATTTACCCATAGGCAACTGCTTGACGCAGGAGGTCCACTCCGGACGCCGGTTCGCGTTGGTGTTGCTGCTGCCCGCTGTCATGGAGATAGCGATCATCTACGCCATTCCTAATACAGGGGTGCGGTTGGCGCTCGGGCTGGTAGCCATAATTCTTCTTGGCGCCGGTGCCATGGCGTGGAACGGGTTTACCTATTTGTTCACCAGTACAGGCGTCGAAATCCGCACGCTAGGTTTCCGCCTGCGTTCGATTCCGGTAGAGCAGATCAAAGAATATGCCGCCGACCGCTGGAGCATGGCCGGTGGTTACGGAGTTCGTGGTCTAGGCGAACGCCGCGCTTACGTCTGGGGAAATCGCGGCGTGCGCATTAAGACCAGCGATGGCGAAGTTTTTCTGGGGCACAATAATCCCGATCAGATTGTTCGCGATCTGGATGTCATAAAACAGTTCGTGCATTGATAAACGTAGGGCGGGCACTCCTGCCCGCCGACTGAGAACTAAGGCTGTCCGCATTGGCAAGAGGAGGCGATATGTTCGATCTACCCAAGGGAGTTGAAATCTGGATCATCGCAGGCTTAGGCGTAATGGCTGTTCTGATGATCATGGGAATGTTTGCGCGGCTCTACCGCAAGGCGGGGCCGCATGAAGCGTTAATCATCTACGGATTGGGTGGGACCCGGGTAGTGAAGGGACATGGCGCGATAGTCGTGCCCATGTTCCAGGTATGCCGGGAACTCACGCTGCAACTGATGTCGTTCGATGTAGCGCCGCAGCAAGACCTCTATACCCGTCAGGGTGTGGCGGTCACGGTTGAGGCTGTCGCGCAGATCAAAGTGAAATCGGACGTGGAATCCATTCTCACCGCGTCAGAACAATTCCTCACCAAGTCGGACGAAGAGCGGCAGGGCCTGATTCGACTGGTCATGGAAGGCCACCTGCGCGGCATCATCGGCCAGCTTACGGTGGAGGAAATCGTCAAGCAGCCGGAGATGGTTGGCGACCGTATGCGCTCCACCTGCGCCGACGACATGAGCAAGATGGGCCTGGAAGTCATCTCCTTCACCATCAAAGAAGTCCGCGACAAAAACGAATACATCACCAACATGGGTAAACCTGACGTTGCCCGCATCAAGCGTGACGCCGACGTAGCCATGGCCGAGGCCGATCGTGATACCGCGATCAAACGTGCATTAGCGCAGCGCGAGTCTGCCGTTGCTAAAGCCCAGGCTGACCAGGACCGTGTGCAGGCCGAAACCGCATCCTTGGCCAAGCAGGCGGAAGCGCAACGAGACCTCGAGGTCAAGAAAGCCCAGTACCTTGAAGTCACCAAGCGCCAGCAAGCCCAGGCCGACAAAGCCTATGACATCCAGACCAACATCATGCAGCAGCAAGTTGTGGCTGAGCAGGTGAAGGTCATGCAGATTGAAAAAGAACAGCAGGTCAAGGTGCAGGAAGCTGAAATCAACCGCCGCGAGAAAGAACTGATCGCGACCGTGTTGAAACAGGCTGAGATTGAACGTCAACGCATCGAGACGTTGGCAGCTGCTGAACGTCAGCGCCTGATGTCCGAAGCCGAAGGCCGTGCGTCGTCAATCCGCGCACAGGGCGAAGCTGAAGCTGAAATCATCTTCAAGAAAGGCGAAGCCGAAGCCAAGGCCATGAACATCAAAGCCGAGGCTTATCAGGAATACAACCAGGCAGCCGTGGTGGACAAACTCATCACTGGCCTGCCGGAGGTGGTGAAAGCGCTGGCCAGCCCGCTCGCCAACGTGGACAAGATCACCATCGTCTCCACCGGCAACGGCGACGCTGCGGGTCTCAACAAAATCACCGGCGACATCACCAAGATGGCGGCGCAGGTCCCGGCGCTGTTCGAAACTTTGTCCGGCATGCCGCTGGGTGACTTATTAGGCAAAGTCCGCCAGATCGGCGACAAATCGCAGAAGCCAGATAACGGCAAGAGCAAGTAAATCGTGTAGGGCGGGCACTCCTGCCCGCCCTTTGGAGGAAAAAATGAAAGCGAAACCAAACAAAAAAGCCGCAGTCCTCGGTGGACTGGCCGCTACTCTGAGCGGCTTGGGAATTATCACCAGTCACGCTTCGGGCAAGGGAACAATCATTTTCGTGCTGGGGGCCGGGATCGCCACTGGAGCCGCGATTGTCGCTCTCATCGCAGGGCGAAATACTTGCGACGGCAAATCCTCCGGAGATCTGTAGAGGAAGATTATGAAGCGACCATCCATGCAAATCGGCCTGGGCATTGCGCTTGGCGTTGGCATCGGCACCGCGCTGACCATCGTCATCGGAGGCGGGGCCGCCTGGCTGGCTGTCGGCATCGCGATTGGAGTCGCCGTCGGCGCGGCCATGTCGCGCAAGTCAAACAAGGAAGAATCAGTTAAAAGCCAAAAGCTAATAGCTAAGAGCTAAAAAGGAGTGGACCATGGCATTACTAGAGCGCGTTGCAACCTTAGTCCGGGCGAACCTCAATGATCTGATTGACAAGGCCGAGCACCCGGAAAAAATGATCAAGCAAGTCATCCTCGACATGGAGAACCAACTGCTGCAAGTGAAGACGCAGGTGGCCATCGCCATCGCCGATCAGCATCTGCTGGAGAAAAAGCAGAAGGAAAACGAGGACAAAGTGCAGGAATGGATGCGCAAGGCCGAACTGGCCGTCGGCAAAAAAGACGACGACTTGGCGCGCGCCGCGTTACAGCGAGTGGAAAGTTATCGCGAACTGGCCGGAAGTTTCGGCGAGCAGGTGATAGATCAAAAAGCGCAGGTGGAGAACCTGAAGACCGCGCTACGCCAACTCGGAGCCAAACTGGCCGAAGCCCAGGGCAAAGCCGATCTGCTGATCGCGCAACACCGCCGCGCCCGCGCCGTCGGCAAAGCCAGTGACGCGAAGATGGCCGCAGGCAACGGCTCAAGCTCCGGCGCGTTCGATCGCATGAAGCGCAAGGTGGCACATACGTCGGCGCTGAGTCAGGCAAAGTCAGAGATCGCCGCGGATGATGTGGAAGACCGGCTGGCCGCGCTGGAGAAGGAAGACAAGATTGAGCAGTTGCTGGCGGAGTTGAAGGCGCGGCAGGCGTAGACCTGAAATATACCGAGTAGAGATCTGTTCGTGAGGCGAACATTTGAATGTTTACTTCGATAATCATTGCGATTGGAATTACCGGATCCGGTGTAGCACTCACTTGGATAGGTATTGAACTTACTTTCCGACCACCTGAAGATCGAAGAAGCAAGGTGCGAGCCCGCGTCGAGGTAAGTCTCTCTGCTTTGGCGCTGTTGGTGTTTACCGTATGGGGGACTGTCAGGTCCGAAATGGCAACGCGAGAATTGCAAGAGACAGTAAGGAATTTGCAATCACAAACTTTCACCTTAATGAACGCACTTCGTTTGCAAATTACTCTGGATGACTTCCGGCATCTCGAAGGACAAATGGCGGATCGATTTGATCGATTAGAAATGGCCATCAAAGGAGCGAAAATCCCTCCGCAGTCATCACAACAGCAAACACGCTCGCTTCCACCAGCGGTAGTAGAGCATGTGCGGATTGTTCAAAGACGAGCGGCGTCTGACAATCCGAATACGCCGTATGGACTTCAAGTCGTCATGCAAACTGATGTTGCGATACAACCTGTTGCTTTCCGAATCGAGTGTGACCGGGAAATCAGCGATGGCAATGTATTTATTGTTGGGCAAGGTGCTTATACGAGTTTTGCAACCGGATTTACGGAAGACAAAAAAGCGTTTTTATTCAGTTTCAGGACCCCGGCATTTACGCCGGATTCCTCATTGGTTGTCTCACTCCGGTCAAAATATGACATCAGAGTGACGAAAGTTGAGAAAATACAACCTCTCTTTTAACGAACAAGAGCTAGATAGCGATTCGTATCAGGGCACGCCTTCTCAGGCGTGCCGATCAATACAGCAATCAAAGATTTTGGCGCCCATGGGGCGCAACTGCCACGTATTCTTGCTGACCTATGCTCCACACTTCCGAAAGCCGCGAAGTGGCGAAAGATTGCAGCCCAGGGCGAAGGCGGTGATTTTCGCCTTCGCCCTGGGAAAACCACACAATGAGTCAAGCCCCGTAGGGGCGAAAGAAACGGATCCATCATTCACAGTGATCCAAACGATTTTCTTTTCGCCCCTTTGGGGCTCCTCGGCCTTGTGTTCCTAACCCAGGGCGGAATGCGCAAAAAAGCGCGCATTCTCGCCCTGGGCTGCAATCTTTCGCCGCTTCGCGGCTTTCGCCACAAATACTCCCAACCTTAAGAATAGGCTGTTTTGACGCTCAACACCAAGTATGACAAAGTAATACCCATGCGCGAAACCACCACATTCACCATCTCCCTCCCTCCGGCCATGGCCAAGCAAATCAAGCAGGCCATGAAAGCGGAGCACCGCACGCGCTCGGAGTTGGTGCGGGAGGCGTTGCGAGTTTATCTTTCAGCGCGAGTGATTCCGGTGGAGCGCCCCAGCGCCGCTGAGGTTCGGGCATACCGCAAGGGAGCAACCGCATATAAACGTGGTGACTATATAACTCTCGGAGAGTACATCGATGGAATGGACCGTCGTCCTCGCCGGGCCCGCAGATGATTCGTATCAGGGCATGCCTTCCGGCAGCTTCACCCCCGCCAACCACCCTCGTCCGCGCTTCCCGAACAGGGTCGGTCGCCGGCGAACGCAGCCCCTGCTGATGCAGCACCGCGTGCACCTGGTTCTTCAACCGCGTCCGCTGCCGCACCAGCGTCGACCGCCTTCCACGACTCCGGCAACAGATCACACCGCAACAAGTGCGCCAGCGTTGCCGAATCCACCCGGTCGTTCTGCAGCTTCGCCGACGCAATCGCTTTCACCCGCTGCGGATGCACCAGCACCAACCGCTCCACCCGCGGTTCCACCACTTCGCGAAACGCCGGCCAGAACCCGCACGCCTCCACCCCCTGCCCACGAAACTGGCCAAAGTATCGCCGCAATGCCACTGCCTCGTTGGCCACCGCTCCCGCCTGCAACTGCTTTCCTCTTGCATCTAACGCCGTCAAGTAACAGAATCTCTGATGAAGATCTACGCCTAAGTGGATCATCATCTCGTGCCTCCTTCAGGGCTTGTGCTTCGAGCACGTACTCTACCCTTGGAGGCACGCCTTTTTTGTTTTCATTACATTCTGAGCTTTTGCGAAGGACCCCTAGCTTTACAACTGTCGTTTCGATCATAGGGGTGCTTCGACTGCGTAGCGCTTTGCTTTGCGAAACGCTACTTCGCTCAGCATGACAGTGGTCAGTTCGCGAGTGCGGCTGATGTTTGCGCGGGAGCCGATGTTTTAGCCGCCGGCAGCACGGCGAAATCAAATAACCGGTTTTCTTGCGTATACCCCGGTCCGTATTGAGTGAGGCTCGGTGGAGCTACAAAACAATATTCGCCGGGAACAAGCGCCGCGTCCGGAGTCACCTTGTAGACTCCCGATTTTATTTTGGTGAAAGTAAAATTACCGGTCGATTTGAGATCCGATCCAGTCCTGGCGTTAAAAGCGTTTACTGTAGCGATGACGGCTTCGCGCGAGTTACTTTTCTGTTCAAACTTTAATAGCGTGAACTGATTCGGACTGGTCGGCATTCCCCATGGGCCAGAACCGAAACTTCCATTTTCATCGTTGAAATAGAAATAGAAAGCTAGGTTGCTGTCGTTGCTGGTCACAGGTGCATGAGCACCGCGGACCACGGCTTTTACTTTTGCCTTTGCCGCGCCGAAGGTCAGCAAGAACGCTCCGGCACTCGCGGCCCCTTGATAGTAGGTTGGTTCCAGCGCCGTCATCTTCATGCCATCTTCCCCTTTGGTGTACATATAAATTCCGGGAGCGTGGGGAGAAGCCGGGTCGTTGGAATCGTTTGAAATTTCCTGCGTTTCAGATGCGGATGGTTTGGGATTCACCATCGCGCGCAGAACACTATCGGGAACATTTGCGGAATGAAGAGCTTTTAGGGTTGGCACACTGGTATCGAAATTGGTTGAGCTCGCAGCATGAATTTTGTCGACAATAAGGCCATCCGACAAACCGGCAGAGACCATTTCGATCACATCCTGATTGGTGAGTGGCTGAGTGGATTGTTGACTTAGACAAAGTGAGCTGGAAAGAGCAACGAACAATACCGTAAATACTAATTTTTTGTGACGCATAGCAACCTCCCAAAGTCGGCCAAACTCTAGCTACTAGTAAACGCCCAACCGATGTGACCAAAGGTCAAGAGTTGGTAAACAATTGTAAACTTTCTTTAACGGTTGCCTCGGGAGGCTGGCTGGCCCACCTTTTCGAGGTTGGCGGGCCGCAGGTGGCTACGATTTCGGCCGCCAGTGCACAATAATTCCCTGAAATGGGAGTATTGGTGAATTCAGATTCCATTCGTGTTTTCTCAAGGTCGGGACTAAGGATGGATTTTTCTTCAGCTCAACCCGATGCGATTGGTCGACCGTAAAATCCATAGAGTTATAAAGCGCATCATCCGCCAACTCAATCACAACTTTCAAATTATTTGCGGCGTGACGCGTGATCCAGGTTTTTGTGTCGGTTGAACGACAGACTTTTTCTACCACCACGCAAATTTCCGCGCTTTCCTTTGCCGCAACCATAACGTTAAGTGGACCAAGGCGATGCCAAAAAGGGTCCGGTCGCGTTTCTTGCGCAAGGATGTCGTTGATCGTCAGATTAAAAGTTTTGTCGCTGCCTTTAATAAACACATCATGAAACGGAGTTGGGAAATTGGGATGATCGATCAATGCGTATTCGCGGCCATTAAACTCGTGATTTGTCGGCCGGTCCGTAATGTTTCTAGCATTAAAACGAATGGTTTGTGTTAAGACCAGGAGGTCTGTGTGGGGGGTAGCGGCCTGCTCTGCCGCGTTCAGCTTCCGAAAGCCAAAGGCAATCTCCAGGTGTTCCCTCAAAAACTTTGGCTCGAAAAGCGCTTTGTACATTTCCGTGACAAATTCGCGCGGAATCGCGGTTTCAAAGAGCGCCTCAAAAATATTCCTGCGAATCCTCTCTTCTTGTTGTGAAAGCTCCTTTTCTTTTCGATCTTGTGTGTACTTCTCGATGGTCATTGCGATTACCGCGCCGACGATAAAACCCAAGCCTAATTCGAGCAAAAATCCTGACCCCACCTCCTTGAAAGTTTCCGGACTACTTAAACCAAGCTTGATCGCCAAGGAAACAAAAATCAAAACGGAACCAATGAGAGATAAGATCAGCGGTGGGCCCCAGAGAAGAAATATGTTCCGTGATTTGGGCTTTTCATGACCTTCAGGCACGAGTCCTCCTGCTTATTTCCGCGAGATAATTGAATTTCGATTCAAGCTATAACCACTTGCAGCGAATGAATCTGGGAAAGAAATCAAAGGGCCGACCTACGATAGATACTATAATTCCAACTGAGCGTCCCGTGGTTTAACCCGAAATTACATCCTTAAAGTATCACTCCTCTTTTACAAATCTTTACCCAGCTTGACCGTCTTTTTACCGCCACCATCGTCTGTGCAGTGTTCCAATGATTGCAGCCACTCAAGGAGAATCCATGAAGAGACTCACTTTTGCAACAGTCCTACTGACGCTCTGCGCCGCAGCATGGGCCCAGGGTCCGGACAGTCCCCCGCCCGCCGATCAGCCGCAAGGTGGCCCGCAGGGTCAGTGGCAAGGACGAGGCGGCCACCGCGGCCCCGGCGTGGCCGGCACCATCACTGCCATCAACGGCAACACCATCACGATAAAAACCATGGATGGCAACTCAGCAACCGTCAACCTCACCGACCAGACACGCTTCCGCAAGGAACGCCAGGACGCGAAACTCACCGACCTGAAAGTCGGCGACAACGTCTTCGTCCGCGGCGAGAAAGGAAGCGACGGAGCGATCCAAGCCGAAATGGTCGCAGTCCCACCCCAGGGCATGATGGGGAATTTCCGCGAAGGCCTGGGCAAGAACTTCATCATGGGTGAAATCAAATCCATCAACGGCACCCAGATTGAAATCGCCCGTCCCGACGGCGTCACCCAAACCATTTCCGTGGATGAAAACACTTCCTTCCACAAAAGCCAAGAAAGCGTAACTTTGGCCGACTTCAAAGTAGGAGACCGCGTCTTCGGCCGCGGACAAATGAAAGACAATGTATTCGTGGCTGGCACGCTGAATCAGGGCCAGCCAGGAATGTGGCGCGGGGGCGAGGGGGGGCCACCGCAACAGTAGCCTGGCTCCTAAGCAAGGGCCGTCATCTAGGGCGCGAAGGAAAAGAGGAAGCGAGATTTCCTTCGCGCCCTTGGTCTAGTTGATTAAAATTGCCGCAACGGGTCGCGCATCTCTTGTCATGAATTTCAGGTACGAAATGTGGAAGTTGCTGGTCCAGCCGCTGGCCGCGGCGCTGCTGAGCGCCGGCCTGGCCGCGCAGATGCCGGTTCCAGCAACCACGCCTGCGCCGGCCTCTGCGTCTGTACCAGCGCCCACAACGCCAACTGCGCCCGCGGGCAGTATTCACGGCCTGGTCAAATCCGGCAATATGCCGCTGCCGGGAGTCACGGTGACCGCGACCCACACGCTCACCGGCCAAAAAGTCACCACCTGGACGGATGTGGATGGGGATTATTTTCTGCAAGTTCCCTCCAACGGACGCTATGTGGTACGCACCCAGATGGCGGCCTTTGCCGCGGCCACCCACGAAGTCCTGATCAATGCCGCCGGCGCCAATCAAAAACTGGACCTCGATCTTATTCTTCTTTCACGCGTTCCTGCCGCCTCTGCCAACGACCAGGCGCAGCAGATCGCGACCGCCATGGGCGCGCGCGGCTTCCAGAGTTTGCAGGTCGCGCAGGGAAGTGATTACACACCAACAGGCGGAGCCGATCCCTCCACTGCGTCCACTCCGGGTGGAAGCGAAGTCGGGACGGCCACCGAATCCGTCGCTGTTTCCGGCAATATCAACAACGCTGGCTGGGGCAACATGAGCGGCGACGAATGGCGCCAGCGGGTCGAGGAAATGCGCGCGCAGGGAGGTCTTGGCGGCCCCGGCGGGGGTCCAGGTGGATTCGGCCCGCCCGGTTTCGGCGGCCCCGGCAGCTTTGGTGGCGGTTTCGGTGGCGGAGGCTTCGCCGCTTTCGGTGGAGGTTTTGGCGGTGGCGGATTCGGGGGAGGCCGTGGCGGCGCGCGCAATCGCTTCAACATCAACCGCCCGCACGGCACCATTTATTACAACGTCGGAGACGATGTCTTAAACGCTGCGCCTTACTCACTCAACGGCCCTTCGGAAAAACCCAGCTACATCCAGCACCGCTTTGGCGGCGCTTTGGGCGGCCCGTTGAAGATCCCTAAAATCTACAACGGCGGCAGCAAAACATTTTTCTTTCTCAACTATAACGGCTCGCGTGGCGAAAATCCCTTCGACCAATTCTCGACTGTGCCAACCGTGGCGGAGCGCAGCGGCATCATTTCGCCTACGCTTACCGTGACCAACATCGATCCCGTTGCCCAGCAACTTCTGCCATTCATCCCAGCGCCTAATATTGCCGGACGCGATACGCAAAATTTTCATTTTGTCACCTCGGCCGCCAACCGCAGCGACGACTTCAATCTCCGCCTGAACCGCAGCTTCGGCGCGGCAGCCAGCAATCAGCGCCGGGGCGGTGGCGGCGGTGGCGGTAGCGGTTTTGGGCCTTTCGGTGGACGCGGCAATACCCTCAGTGTGGGCATTCATTACCACGGGGCGCATTCCGATTTGACCAATCCTTTCCCCTCCATTGGGGGTAGTACCGATACGCGCAGCCTGGATGTGCCGGTTTCCTACACACGGAGCCTGGGCAAAATCAACAATATTTTTCGTGTGGATTTCAATCGCAACCGCGTCCAGACACAAAACCTGTATGCCTTTAAGCAGAACGTGGCAGGCATCGCGGGTGTCGGCGGCGTTTCCGCCAACCCGTTCGACTGGGGAGTGCCCAACCTGGTCTTCACCAATTTTTCTCTCAATGACATTAATCCTGTTCTCAGCCGTAACCAGACGATTTCCATCTCCGACTTCATGATCCTGAACCGGGGTAAAAACACCTGGCGCTGGGGCGGCGACTTCCGCCGCATCCAGATCAACACCCAAACCGACAACAACGCCCGCGGCACATTTGTCTTCACCGGCGCGAATACGGGCAATGACTTCGCCGATTTCCTCGAGGGCTTGCCGCAGCAGACCTCTATTCAATTCGGAAACAACAACTACTATTTCCGGGGAAATTCCTGGGACCTGTTCGTGCAGGATGAGTGGCGTTTTCGTAGCAATTTGAGTTTCAACCTCGGCCTGCGCTACGAGTACGTTTCGCCGTTTACCGAGATCAGTGACCACCTGGTGAACTTGAGCGTGGCCCCGGAATTTCTGACCGATCCGAGCTTTAATTCTCCCAGCGCCGTGGCCCCGGTGATTGCCAGGCAGAACGGCGCTTCCGCCACTTTAGTAAAACCGGACCGCAATAATCTCGCGCCGCGCGTGGGCATTGCCTGGAAGGCGGCCGCCAACACGGTAGTGCGCGCCGGATACGGCATCAACTACAACACCGGCGCCTATCAGAACATCGTGCGGCAGTTGGCTTTTCAGCCGCCTTTTTCCAATACCGCTACCAACATTCAGGCCGCTCCCGGTGACCTTACGCTGGCCAGTGGATTCCCCGCGGCCGCATCCGGCGCCATCACCAACAACTACGGGATTGATCCCAACTACCGCCTCGGATACGTGCAAATCTGGAACCTCAACATCCAGCAACAATTGCGCCCCACGTTGATCATGAACCTGGACTACACCGGGACCAAAGGCACGGCGCTCGATATCGTGGAAGCGCCAAACCGCACCATTGACGGCATTCGCCTCGCCAACGCGCAGGCCTTCAATTTTGAAAGCTCCGGCGCGGACTCTCATGCCTATGCGGCTTCGCTGCGCGTGCGCAAGCGCCTGCAAAACGGGTTCTCGATTGGCGGTACGTACACGTTTTCCAAGTCCATGGATGACGCTTCGTCCATCGGCGGCGGCGCCACAGTCGTGGCCCAGGACCCGTTCAATCTCGCCGCCGAGCGCGGTCTCTCCAGCTTTGACCAACGCCATCGCTTGACTGCCGATTATCTGGTCGAACTGCCCTTCGGACACGACCAGCGCTGGCTGCGCAACGGAGGAATGGCCCGCACCGTACTCGGCGACTGGCAGTGGAGCGGCAGTTGGACCATCGCCTCCGGTACGCCTTTTACTCCGCGCGTGCTCAACAACGCCGCCGACGTGAACCGCGGCACCAATGGTACGCTGCGCGCCGATGTGGTCCCGGGCGAGCCGCTCTCTTTGCCTAACCCCTCCATCGGCCAGTGGTTCAACACCGCGGCCTTTATTGTTCCCCCGAATGATGCGCTCGGCAACCCGCAATATGGCGATGCCCGCCGCAACAGCATCGAAGGCCCGGGTAGTGTGGTCTTCAATATGTCGTTGAACAAAGTTTTCCAGATCAAAGAAGGTGAACTGCTGGAATTCCGGATTCAAGCCAACAACGTTTTCAATACTCCGCAATATGGCACGATTGACACCGCGGTCAATTCGCGGACTTACGGCCAGGTAATCTCCATCGGCCAGATGCGGACAGTACAACTGTCAGGGAGGTTCAGGTTCTAAGCAACGAAGTAAGCTGTGTGACAAAGGCAGTCGGAAGGACGAAATACGAAAGCCCGGCACGGTAGTGCCGAGTAGGTAAGAAATGACCGGGTCCCGCAGGGACGGCACGAACTTGGGCTAGAGGATACAAATGATCCACCAATTCAAAATCACGGCGCAAAAACTCCTAACGCTCCTGCTATGCGCTGTTTTTCTCTGTCCAACTCTTCCCGCGCAGACCGACTACGTCTTCAAATCCCGCGCCGAAATCGTTCTGGTCAACATCACCGTCCGCGACAAAGACGGAAACTTCGTCCGCAACCTGAAGCCGGAAGACTTCACCGTCCTCGAAGACAACAAACCGCAAAAGGTCTTGTCGTTCGACCTGGAAAACACCGACGCCATCCCCACCACCGATGTGGCCCAGGTAAAAGTCCTGGGAAATATTTCCGCCCCTGCTTCAACCGCCGCCACACCAACCCCGGCCCCCTCGTCTGCCGCTTTCAAAGACCGGCGCCTGGTCGTGCTGTTCTTCGACCTCTCCTCCATGGAGCCCGAGGAGGTCGAGCGCGCCACCATCTCCGCGCAAAATTACGTGGACAAACAAATGGCCCCTGCGGACCTGGTCGCGGTGGTTTCCCTGGGAGATTCGCTGAGTGTCAACCAGGACTTCACCGCCGACCGCGTCCAGTTGAAAAAAGTCTTGCAAGGTTTCAATACCGCCGGAGGGCAAGGATTTGAAGCAGGCTCAACCGGCACCACCGAAGGCACTGCCGACACCGGAGGCTCCTTCACCGCGGACGACACCGAATTCAACATCTTTAACACCGACCGCCGCCTGGAGGCCCTGCGCACCGTCGCCAAGCAACTCGAGCACATTGATCAGAAGAAATCGCTGATCTACTTCTCCAACGGCATGACGCGCACCGGGGTCGAAAACCAGTCTGAACTTCGCGCCGCTACCAACGCCGCCGTCCGCGCCAACATGGCGATCTACACCATGGATATCCGCGGCCTCGAAGCCATCGTTCCCGGCGGAGAGGCGCAAAGCGCCAGCCTGCGCGGGGTCTCCGCCTATTCGGGGCAGTCCATGGCCAACGCCTTCGATTCCAACTTCTCCAGCCAGGAAACCCTGGTCACCCTCGCCGGCGATACCGGCGGCCGCGCCTATCTCGATTCCAACGACTTTGGCAAGGTTTACAAAGGCGTGCAGAACGACACGTCCACGTACTACATGCTCGGCTATCACAGCACCAACCCCGCGCGCGACGGCCGTTACCGCCACATCACGGTAAAGCTAAATCAGCCGGGGATGAAGCTTGAATACCGCAAAGGCTACTACGCTCCCGCGGATTACAAGCACTCGAACGATGAAGACCGCGAACGTCAACTGGATGAAGAGCTGGCCTCCGATCTGCCCAGCACCGACCTGCACGTTTATTTCACTGCGTCGTATTTCAGAATCGGTGACGACAGGTTTTCAATCCCAGTTTCACTGGTAGTCCCCGGCTCAGAGATTCCCTTCGCGAAGAAAAGCGACCAGGACAAAGCCACGCTGGACATCATCGGCCTGATCAGTGACGAGAAAAAACGCCCCATCACCGACATCCGCGACACCGTCAAGCTGGCCGTAAATACTTCCACGCAAGTCCGTCAGAAAAATGTCCAGTACAACACCCGGCTGTTCCTGCCCTCGGGCAAATATCACGCGAAATTTGTTTTGCGGGAAAACGAAACCGGACGCATGGGCTCATTCGAGACCGACCTTGACATCCCAGATTTCAAAAACATTCCGCTGAAGATGAGCTCGGTGGTCCTCGCCAACCAGGTCCAGCCCGCGGGAAAAGGAAAGAACAACGGAGACCCGCTGGTCCGCGACGGCTCGGAAGTGGTCCCCAATGTCACCCACGTTTTTTCCAGCGGCCAGCACCTTTATCTGTATTACGAGGTCTACGACCCAGCGAAGCCGGCCGCTCAGCCCAAGTCTGAAAAAAACGATATAAGACTCCTGACCAACGTGGTGTTTTTCCAGGGCCGGGCCAAAGCCTACGAAACGCCGCTGGTGGAAGCCAAACAAATCAACACCCAAAACCGCCGCGCCGCCGTCTTCCAGCTAGACGTCCCATTGACCCAACTAAAACCAGGCTTCTACACCTGCCAGGTAAATGTAGTGGATGACGCCGCAGGAAAGTTTTTATTCCCCAGACTAGCCATGCTAGTGCGGCA
>CAZETZ010000039.1:0-23691 GCA_964514735.1 uncultured Acidobacteriaceae bacterium
TCCTCAGTTTATTTTTTAAGCGCTATCGCGACGCCATCGCGGACCGGCAGGATGGTGGTGAACAACTCTTTCGAGCTGTACAGCAGCCGGTTAAACTCAAGAATTGCCTTGGTTTTCGGATCTGAGGAGTTTTTGTCCGCCACCTGACCACCCCACAGAACATTGTCTGTAACGAATAGTCCGCCTTTGCGCAGGCGCGGCACGGCCAGCTTGAACACGCGGGGATAGGCATCTTTATCCACATCGTTAAAAATGATGTCGAAGTGACCTTTTTCTTCGGAAAGCAATTCCAAAGCGTCGCCAGTTTTGATGGTGATTTGTTTATTCACTCCGGCGCGGTCGAAGTATCGCCGCGCCTCCTCAGCTTTTTTGCGGTCGCCATCGGTATAAATGACCCGTCCGCTTTCGCCCACGGCCCGCGCCCACCAGATGGTGGAGTAGCCGATCGCCGAGCCTAATTCAAAAACGGTCTTCGCGTTAATCATGAGAGCGAGCTGATGAAAAATACTGCCAACCGCCGGACCTACGATTGGAATCTTGCGCTGGGTGGCCTGGTCCTCCATCTCGGCGAGAACTGCGTCGCGGGGTGGAAGCATGTTGTAGAGGTAGTCGTCCACTTTGGGGAAAGTGATGCCTTCTTCGCGCCATTCGGGGAGTGGTTGGGTGGACATGCTTGCCTCGCTTTGCTCGGTGGGCAGCCGAGGACGGCAGCCCCTACGTGTTTTATTTTGTATTAGGAAACCGTTACGCCTGGCTTCATTTCTACGATTTCTACACCGGGTGCCAGCTTCTGCAATTCCCCTGGCTTGCCCGTCAGCACGGGAAATGTTCCGAAGTGCATGGGGATGACGGTTTTTGGCTTCAGCAGATTCACCGCGTAGGCCGCCTCGCGCGGCGACATCGTGTAATGATCTCCGATGGGGACCATGACAATCTCCGGCGCATACAAATCGCGGATGATGGCCATGTCGCCGAATACGTTGGTATCTCCGGCGTGGTAGATCTTCACACCGTTTGCAAACTGAATTACGTACCCTACGGCTTCCCCACCATAGACGATCTGGTCGCCGTCTTTGATGCCGCAGGAGTGGTCGGCGTGCACCATGGTGACTTTGATATCGCCCACGGCCTGGGTCCCGCCTTTATTCATGCTGGCAATATGGCTGACGCCTTTGCGCTCCAGCCAATTCGCCATCTCGGGGATACACACGACGGCAGGATTATGTTTTTTGGCGATCTCTACGGCATCGCCAATGTGATCGAAGTGGCCGTGAGTGCAGAGCATGACGTCCACTTGGCTGACGTCCTTGTCTTTTTCCGGACACATGGGATTGCCCATTACCCAGGGGTCAACCAGAATGGTTTTGCCGCCAGGCGTTTCCACGCGGAAAGTGGCGTGGCCGAGCCAGGTTAGTTTTATGCCGTTGAGGTTCATAAGAAATAGCAAAGCATTGAGTATTCAGCCACCGTAGCCTTAATTGGCTCAATGCTGACTGCCAAGTGCTAGTTTAATATGTTTCGTCGTGACCGAGTTGAAAGTGCTGATATCGGGGCAGCAGATAGGCCAGCGTGTCGCCGAATTGGGCGCGGCCATCACCCGCGATTTCCGCGACCAGCCCATCATCTTTGTCGCGGTGCTGAAGGGCGCAGCCATTTTTATGGCTGATTTGGCCCGGCAGGTACAGCTCGACGCCACTTTCGACTTCCTTGGCGTATCCAGTTATGGCGTTCGCCCCAGCCCGGACCAGGAATTGAAACAAGGCTGGGATTCGACCGGTGAGGTGCGCCTGACCAAAGACCTGGACCAATCCATCGCCGGGAAAACCGTGGTTTTAGTCGAAGACATCCTGGATACCGGCCTCACCCTCACGTTCCTCAAGAAATTACTGGTGGCCCGCGAGCCGAAATGCTTCCGCATCGCCGCGTTACTGGATAAACCTTCGCGGAGAAAGCTTGACCTCCACGGCGATTACGTCGGCTTCACCATCCCCGATGAATTTGTCGTCGGCTATGGCCTCGACTATGCGGAAATGTACCGTAACCTTCCGGATATCTGCGTGATTCCCCACGAGTGACCGCGCGAGGCGACTGTTATCATAGAAGTTTGCCATGACCACGGCCACCCAGACCGACATCAGCTCCAAGGTCGAACCCCTTCTGCTGGAAGTGGCGGACGTGGTGAACTCCACGCTCGACCTCGACACTACCCTGCGCCGCGTGGCAGAGCTGGTGCGTAAAGTCATTGATTACAAAATATTTGCCATTCTTCTGCTGAATGAACGGACGCAGGAATTGAGTATTCGCTTTCAGGTTGGCTATCCCAAAGAAGTGGCGGACCGGGTACGGATCAAGGTGGGCCAGGGGCTTACGGGAGTGGCCGCCCAAACCCGCGAGGCGGTGCTGGTCAACGATGTTTCGCGCGATCCGCGTTACATCGAAAAGGTACCCAATGTCTGCTCCGAGTTGGCGGTGCCGCTGATCGTGAAAAACAAGGTGATTGGCGTAATCAATATTGATGCCGAAGAACGCGACTACTTCCAGGAAGAGCACAAACGGCTGCTCACGCTGATTGCGTCGCGCATGGCGGTGGGGATCGAGAACGCCCGGCTGCACACTCGCACTACCCGGCAGGCGCGGACCTTGCAGTTGTTGAATGAAATTTCCCGGGAACTGACCTCCATCCTGAACGTGGACGAGTTACTCAAGCACATTGGGGAGTTATTGAGCCGGTTGATCGATTACCAGATGTTCAGCATCCTGCTGCTGGACGCCAGCCGGCAGAAGCTGCAACATCATTTTTCCTTGCGCTTCCAGGAAAACATTCATCTGAAGCACGATATTCCCATTGGGTATGGACTGGTCGGCTACGCCGCGCAACACAAAGTTGCGGTGTTGGTCTCCGACGTGAGCAAGGACAGCCGTTATATTAAATTGAATCAGGAAACGCGCTCGGAGCTGGCCGTCCCTTTGATCTACAAGGACAGCGTGATCGGAGTGCTGGACCTTGAGCACACCAAGCGCGGCTTTTTTACCGAAGACCACAAGAAGACGGTCACCACGCTGGCTGCGCAGATTGCCATCGCGCTGGAAAACGCGCGTCTCTACGAGGAGGTGGCGCGCCAGGAAGAGCGGTTGGAGCGCGACCTTGCGCTGGCACGCGAGTTGCAGTTCCGGCTTCTGCCGCAATCCTTGCCGCAGTTGCGGAACCTGGAAATCGCGGCCAAGTTTGCCCCGGCCCGGGCCATTGGCGGCGACCTGTACGACATCGTGAACTATTCACTCGATCGGGCTGCGATCGTGGTCGGCGATGTCAGTGGCAAAGGCGCGCCGGCGGCGATTTATGCCGCGCTGGTCAGCGGGATTTTGCGTTCGCACGCGCCCATCGAGCCTTCTCCGGCGGAAATGCTGTCGGCCGTCAACTTCTCGCTTGGGGAGCGGCGCATCGATGGACAGTTCGTCTCGCTGGTTTACGCGGTATGGGACGATCTGCACCGCACCATACAAATTGCAAATTCCGGGCTGCCGCGTCCAATTTACTGTCACGATGGGGAAATTGAGATCGTGGACGCTACGGGATTGCCTTTGGGGCTATTTGACGATGCCGAGTACGACGAGTTCAGCTTTCAGGCCAACTCCGGCGATTTATTTGTTTTTTTCAGCGACGGCATCCTCGATGCCACCAATCTGAGCGGAGATTTGTTCGGCCGCCGCAGGACCGAAGAAATAGTACAGCAGTCTTGCGGGCTCTCGGCCCAATCGGTCGTGGACAATCTCTTTAAAGCGGTCGAGGAGCACTCCGCTGGAGTCGAGACTTTTGACGACCAGACCATCGTCGCCATCCGAGTGAAAAGCCATTCCGGAAAACGCAAGTGAACTCGATACCACTAAAAGGCCGCCCACCTGCATTTGTGTATCGCAAGAACAAGGGGCAGAGCAGCGCGGAGCTGCATTGTGAAAGTGTCTCTTTAACTCGGCTTGCCGCAGAGTTGGGTACGCCACTCTACGTCTATTCGGCCAATACCATCCGCCAGCGGTTGAAGGCATTTGACCGGGCGTTTCGTCAGGTCCCGCATACCGTTTGTTATTCCGTCAAAGCCAACTCCAATTTGAGCATTCTTCGCCTGCTGGCAAAGTTGGGCTGCGGGTTTGACGTAGTTTCCGGCGGCGAGTTGGAGCGCGTGCTGCGCGCAGACCGGCGGGCAGCCAAGAAGGTGGTTTTCTCCGGCGTGGGCAAGACCGCGGAGGAAATGCGGGCCGCGCTCAAAGCGGACATATTGCTCTTTAATGTGGAGAGTGAATCTGAGCTTGCGCTGCTGGCAGAATCGGCGGTCCGGCTCAAGAAGCTGGCACGGGTGGCTTTGCGCGTGAATCCAGATGTTTCCGCTGAGACCCATCCCTATATTTCGACCGGGCTGCACCAACATAAATTCGGAGTGCCGGTCCAGCAGGCATGTGGGTTGTACGCAGTTGCGGCAAAGGCTAAGTATTTGCGGACCGCGGGAGTCAGCGTCCATATAGGCTCACAGATCACCGATGTTTCGCCGTTTGCCGCCGCCATGGAGCGGGTGGCGGAGTTGATTCGCGCACTGCGTGCGGAGGGCCACCAAATTCAGTACGTTGATGCGGGCGGTGGCCTTGGTATCGCCTACCGCGACGAAAATCTGCCGGAGCTGGCGGACCAGGCAACCGCTTATGCGAACGCGCTTACCGCGCCCTTGCGCGGGCTCAAACTTCATCTTCTACTTGAACCGGGGCGTTCAATCGTTGCTCCTGCCGGAGCCTTGCTCACGCGCGTGCTGTATCGAAAAACCAATAACGGAAAGAAGTTTCTTATCGTAGATGCTGCGATGAATGACCTGATCCGGCCTTCTCTTTATCAGGCTTACCACGAGATTGTCCCCCTTGATGGAGCACCCAACAGCACCGAGATCACGGACCTGGTTGGCCCGGTCTGCGAGACCGGGGACTTCTTCGCCCGTGATCGCGAATTGCCTGTGGTGAAGGAAGGTGCTTTGCTCGCCCTGCTCGACGCCGGAGCATACGGAATGGCCTTGTCGTCAAACTACAACACCCGGCCACGTGCGGCTGAGGTCCTGGTGGATGGCGGCAAAACTAAATTGGTCCGGCGCCGCGAGACCCTTGCGGATTTGCTGCGCGCGGAAAAACGGCAGGGGTATTAGTTCCCAGGTCTCAGATATCGGTTCCCGGAAAAAACGGAGAGCGCTTGCCGCGCTCCCCATTCAGTTTCATACCATCACAATCCGCTCAAGAATTTCAGCAGTTGGGCCTTCTGATTCCAGCTCAAGCGCATGTAATTGCTCCTCACAA
Organism: uncultured Acidobacteriaceae bacterium; assembly: GCA_964514735.1. Lineage (GTDB taxonomy): Bacteria > Acidobacteriota > Terriglobia > Terriglobales > Acidobacteriaceae > CAWBXL01. Next base: position 5,329 of record CAZETZ010000039.1, read on the forward strand.
AGGACGCTTCTCCCCCATGGCGGGCAATCGCATTCTCTCGCGTGGCGGATAGACCGTCGTGCATTAGACGGTCCCGCGTACGCAGTCCCCAGAGCGGCGGCGTGCGCAGTTTGTTCGCGGTTTCCGGAGGACCGTTCTGTTGAATGCCGTCTCCCGTTTCAACGTCATGCAGGAGAAAATCGCTATAGGGATGAATGATCTTGTTTCCCAAAGCGTCGGTCACTGTAAAGGTCCCTCCATTTAAGACCGTTCCTGCCGGAGCGGTGGTCATCGAGGACACATGGCAAGTGGCGCAGCCGATTTGCGAGAACAGCTGTTTTCCGGCCTGCGCGTCGGAGGTGGCCATGACCGTGTCATCCACGGGAGGCGCGAGCGTGCCCCGCATGAACGCCGCAAAGTGGTCAATGTCGTTGTCCACGTCTTCGGGGTCCGCGACCGTATCGCACACGTTGGTCACATCGGTGGGAAGCAACCGGTTTGTAATTCCCTGCTCATTCAAGTAAGCGTCGGCAGAAAAAGAAAGCAGGCTGGCTTGTTGCCCTTTCCAGCCAAACCTTCCGACGCGGGTTGTGCCCGGGGGCCCTTCCAGGACCGGCACGCTGATCGCTTGGCCCTCAATTCTGCCGCGTGTCTGCCGGCGCTGTTGCTGGGCAATGGCTAACAGCGTGCTATCGGGAATCGCTTCGATAAAACCATCCCCCAAAACCGGGAGCGACATGCGGAATGTCCGGATGTTTTCCGAAGTGGGGGCCACTGCCTGCGCCTCAGCGCAAACCGAGCGGTCGTTCAACAGCGAACGGCCGACGATTTGAGTCTGCCCGTGGTTAATGGTCAGGGTGGGACTCACAAAGTGTCCTTGCGAATCATTGTGGCCGATGCGAAATTCTGAAACCTGGCTGCTGCCGCCCGTCACTGGAGTCTGGTGGCAGTCCGCGCAGGAACGCGCGTTATAAGTGGGGCCAAGACCTTTGTCCACGCCGTCAACTTCTTCGAATGTGGCCTGGTCGCTGGCAAAAACATCGGGAGCAGTGTGTCCGTTTCCCGTGCTGCGCGTGCCGGGGCCGGCTGAATACGTGGGGGTTTGATATCCAGTTGGAGCTTCTGTGGGCTGCTGCGCCGCTCCCAGCCGGAATGCCGCCATACCAAAAGACACTACTAGACAAAAAGCATACTTACGCTTCATTGCACACACCTCCGTATGCACGCAGAGGCACGCCTCCGCGCAGTCATGTACTTGTTTTGTTTTAGGGGCCGCGCAAACTAGGGACCAACGGCAGGTGCAGGCACACGAAGGATTCGGTCCGTGTGACTACCGCAAGTCAGAGCTGCCCCATATTAGCTGGGGACGTGGCGGTGCCCCCAGGACCTCAAGCCTTTTTTCTCGCACCCACTCTGGAAAGCGAAAAAAGATTAGTGGGACTTTAGTTTCATATTGGAACGAAGTCAATGCGCCGGAAGTACATGCTGGGCGCGGGAAGTGGCCGATTGGGGGTTATGGTTTTGGTACGATGCGAGCTTCGATTACCAGGCCCTTATTGCTTCAGAATCCAACTGGCAATCTTCTCCATTGCGACTGGAGACATGGTTTCCTCGATCTCCTGATATTCGCCGATAGCACCGGTTTTCGCGGTCTGGAATAGATGGTTCAGTCCGGAAAGTTCATCGACCTCAGAATTTTTGTTCCGCGCCTCCTGAAGTGCCTGACGAATCGCAGGCAAATTCTGGCTGGGCGATACCTGCACGTCTTTCTCACCGTTTATGGCCAGCACCGGGCAGGTCACTTTGCGTAGAGCGGTTGCCGGATCATAGTTCACGAAGTAGCGCATCCAGGGAGTGTCTAACTGCTTCACGACCATTCCCAGTTGCGCATCGGGGACTCGGCCGCTTAGTTTCTCGCGGAGTTTCTTTTCCAGAACAGCGTCGTCCTTTTCTTCCTTGAGCAGGCCTACCGTCTCACGCTGCTGGGCCTGTCCTTTTCGTGCTTCTTCTTCGCTGCTGCCGGCAGCCTTCGCGATTAAATACGCCTGCTCGACCAAGATCTGGTCGCCTGGAACCGCGGTTCCGGCCATTAACACAATAAAGGCCACATTCGGGTCATGTGCCGCTACCATGGGAGCGATCATTCCGCCTTCACTGTGACCAACCAGACCAAGCTTGTGCAGGTCGGCTTCAGGACGGGTCCTTAGATAAGCCAGCGCAGCTTCGGCGTCACCCGCAAAATCTTCGCTGGTCGCCGTGCCGAAGTTACCGGTGGATTTTCCGAAGCCGCGGTCGTCGGCGCGCAGCACGGCAATTCCCTTGCGCGTCAGATAATCGGCCAACACCAAGAAGGGCCGATGGCCAAGCAGGCTTTCATCGCGGTCCTGCGGCCCCGAACCGGTAATTAAGAACACGGCAGGAAACGGGCCTTTGCCTTGGGGAATGGTGAAGGTAGCGGCGAACTTGACGCCGGCCGCCTTGTTTTCGAATTGCACTTCTTCTTCCCGATAAGGATATGGCTTGACCGGGACTTGCGGACGGCGGCGTTCGATTTCGGCGGCGTCTTTCAGGCGCTTGAGCGTCAGCGGCCAGCTTTGCCCCGCCTGTTTCCATGTGCCGTCTATGGTGGCGAGGTCTTTGTCGAGTTTGCCTTCGAACACGCCGCCGAGTTGTTTCATCTCCATCTTGAGGGAGGCGCCGTCACGCGTCACCGTCGTGACCGGCATTCCGCTGGCGTTCTGGTCGGGACTGTCGCAAGTGGCGGTCAATCCGTCTTCGGTGTTAGTGAAATGGAACACCAGCCGCAGCTTTTGCATCGCTGTATCGAGCGTGCCCCACCAAGCTCCATCAATGTCAGAAGGCTTGGCCGGCTTGTGTTCGGTTTTGACCGCGGCCGCGCTTTTCTTGAAATCAAGCGGCAACGTGCTGCCTTGCGCCCAAGTCCCCTTGATTTCGCTGCCGTCGGAATTGACCGTACCTTCGTAGGAGCCGTGCACGGTTTCGATATTGAGATTAAGCTTGGAATCTTTCAGCGTGACTTGATTGACCGGAATTCCGTTCGCGCCCTGGTCCACGCTGTCGAGCGTGGCTTTCAGGCTGCCGTCATCGGCTTTGGTGATGTGCAGCACCAGCCGCAGTTCCGCCGCGCCGGCTTTGAGTGTGCCTTGCCAGTCGCCGACGATATTTTGGGCGTAGGCAGCGCCCGTGATTAAGGTAGTTAACAACAGGTTGATGAATGCTCGTTTCATGTCGAAAAACTCCTTTCAGACAGATAGTCTTTCCGGGCCCGGTTTCCTTACACGAGAACTAAATTTTTTACCGCGGCACTCAGCAGCGCGACCAACAACATGCAGAAAGCGGTCTTGGTCTGCGTGCCCATATGCGGCCTCTCGCGAAGCGGACCACGCTGTTTCGAGCGTTTGAGAAATTTGCGGATTGCGAGGGTTGTCAGCAACAGAAAGAAGCTGCCCAGAAAAAACGCCACCGGGATATACCACCACCCCAGGATTTCGTGGTCCGCAGAGAGTGCGGGGGAATGGAGCCCGAAATTAAAGAGGTGCGGCCCCACCCAAAGTCCCACCTCACGGGGGAGAATCGGCTTGAGGATTGCCGTGATTACCAACCCGCCGCCCAAGGTATAACCAAACAGTGCAACCAGGAATAGAAGCAGCCCCTCCACACCGCGCATGGCTAAATAGAAGGTGGCCCGCAGAATCAGCAGAGGAGAAAGGCTGCGGCTGGCACTCTGGATCATCAGCTCCCGGCCATATTGCGAAGCCAGATTTTCCGCCGGGCCCAGCCGTTGCAGAATGGTGTCAACATCGCTGTTTTGCTCGGCACACTCCCGTATGTGCACGCTGATCTCCCGCACGATTTCTTCGCGCTCCGCTACCGGCATCTGGGGCAAGGCCTGACGAAGTTTCCCGAGATAGGCGTCAATCTGTGATTCCTGCTCTTTGGGTAAATTCATTTCATCACCTCTTCTTTTTCCTTTTGTTCCGCGATCACGGGCCGAAGCAGCTTCCCCAACTCGCGCGCAAACTCCGTCCAGGTCGCGGCCATCTCTTGCAGCCGGGTCCGTCCGGCATCGGTCAGCCAGTAATATTTCCGTGGATGCCCTGCCTCGGCTTCCACCCATTCCGAGGCCAACAGCCCCTCAGTCTTCAAACGACTCAGGATCGGATAGACCGTGCCCTCGGCCAGCGTAAGTTGCGAGCTGCCCTCGAATTTGCGGATGATCTCCAACCCATAAAGCCGCTGCGGCCACAATGCCGCCAAAGTGGCCATTTCCAGCGCCCCTTTGCGCATCTGCTGCTCCCAGCGTTCTGACGGGGGCTTTTTGTCTAACTCGCCGTCTTTTGAGTTCGCCATTGCAATATACCTTGTATTGCAAGGTATAGTATTTAACAAAGCTTGTCAAGATGAATTCTTGTTTTGCTCTGCTCAACGGCCCACTCCAGTGTCTATCTCCCCTCGGACAATGGGACTGACACGCGGGGAAACCGCGACGTAAAGCGGAAATCGAGACAAGTTGTGCCACATTCTCTAAAGCCCTTATATTTTGCGAATAGGGCACGGCTGGAAGCCGTGCCCTAACCAAAACCGATTTACGCGATGGCCTCTAGACTGAATCCGTGACACGGGCAATCTGGACCGTAATATTGTCGGGGCCGCCGCGCTCTTTTGCCAGGGCTATGAGTTTGCGGCATGCCTGTTCCAGTCCGCCGGAGAGTGCAGATTGGATTTCTGCTTCGCTGACCAGGCTCCACAACCCATCGGTGCAAAGTACCAGCGTGTCATCTTTCTCCAGAGGAATGGGCCGTTCCAAAACCTCGGGGACAACCTCGTTCCCCGCGCCTAGCGCCCCGGTAAGGATATTGCGCTGCGGATGGGAGACGGCATCCTCAGGGCGAATGATTCCCTGCTCGACCAGGCGGCCAACGTAGGACTGGTCCCGTGTGAGCGGGATGATTTTGGAGTTACGCGAGAGATACAAACGGCTGTCGCCGACATGGGAGTAGTACAGATCATGGCCGATTAGCGCGATCGCGGTACAAGTTGTCCCCATCCCGTGTAAATCCGGGTGTTTTTCGGCATATTCTTTGATGCGCTGGTGGGCGGCGCGAAACGCGGTTGTCAACACCGACTTAACGTCGTCTTCGGCTCCGTCAGCATAGATCTGTTCGATGGTTTGAATTGCCAGTTGGCTGGCTTCCTGCCCGCCTTCGTATCCGCCCATGCCATCGGCGACGCTGATCAGGCGGCCCTGGCGCTGAAAGGCCTCTTTGGTGGCGGGCTCCCAATAGGAGTAGGTGTCTTCGTTGTTTTCTCTCTGGCAACCTACATCGCTGAGTCCTGCCAGCTCAATTCCAGGCCACATACGCTTTCTAAGCCTCGTACCGTCTTTCCTTGACGCAAATACAACGGTTACAGCCTAACTGGAAGCCGTGACAATTGTCATCCGTCAACTGTGATGTTCCCCACTACCCGCCTTTTGAGGGTCCTCGCATGATGATTTCACCTGCTGCACGAGCAGCCAGAGGTGAACATGATCACAGCCTGGGAAGAAGCCGCCGAAGTCCGCCGAAACAAAAAACCGGACGGAGCAATCGTCGCCAGCCTGGACGGCGTCAGCAAGAACTATGGGCAAATCAAGGCGCTGAAAAATGTCCAGTTTTCGGTTTGCGCCGGAGAGCTGGTGGCTCTGCTCGGGCCCAATGGCGCGGGTAAGACAACCGCGGTGAAATTGTTGTTAGGACTGTCAAGCCCGAGCGCAGGCAGAGTCAGCGTATTTGGCGGGAACCCAGTGCAGCCGGAAGTCCGTATGCGGACTGGGGCCATGCTGCAAGTGGCCAAGGTCCCGGAAACACTGCGCGTACGTGAGCACCTTGATCTTTTTTCTTCCTATTATTTGAAGCCACTTCCGATCGCTGAGACCCTGGCGATTGCCGGTCTGGAGGAAATTAAAAACCGCAAATTCGGAGAGCTCTCCGGCGGACAACGGCAGCGCGTGCTTTTTGCCCTGGCTTTGTGCGGTGATCCCGACATTCTGGTGTTGGATGAGCCTTCGGTCGGCATGGACGTGGAGTCGCGCCGAGGGTTGTGGGAGCAGATTCGCAAGCTGGTGGCGCGGGGTAAGACCATTCTGCTGACGACCCACTATTTGCCGGAGGCGGATGCCCTGGCGGACCGGGTTGTGGTGATCAATAAGGGCGAAATTATCGCGGAAGGGACCTCGGCAGAAATCAAATCTCTGACTGCGGGAAGAAAAATCCGTTGCATCAGCAAGCTGGCCGTGGAAACGGTCCGGTCTCTTCCCGGCGTGTTGGAAGTAAAAGCCGACCGGGAAGCGCTTGAGATCAACGTGACCGATGCTGAGGGAGTGGCGCGGGAGCTTCTCCTGCGCGATTCTTCGCTTTCCGGATTGGAAATTACCAGTGCCGGACTCGAGGAGGCTTTCCTCGCGCTCACGCGAGACGGCAGCGCATAAGACTTACCAATTCATTCTGGAGGAAGACATGGCAACAGCCTCGGCAGTTTTGGCAATGAGCGCGCCAACGCGTCCGTTGGGCACGACATTGACGCTGTACGTCAAGGAAGCGAAGTACGAATTCCTCAAATACTTGCGGCTTCCGATCTACTCGCTTTCGACTGTCCTGTTCCCCGTGATGTTCTATATCCTGTTCGGGTTAATGATGAACCGGCAGACTACGTTTGACCGGATGACTGTGAGCAAGTATCTGCTTGCCACCTACGGAACATTCGGCGTGATGGGCGCGAGCCTGTTCGCGAACGGGGCCGGTGTGGCCGCGGAGCGCGGGCTGGGCTGGATGCAAGTGAAAAAAGCCAGCCCCATGCCGCCTTTCGCCAATTTTCTGGCGAAGTTCGTGGTGGGGATGATTTTCAGCTCTATCATCGAATTGGCGTTGATCAGCTTGGGGGTCGTTTTCGGCGGCGTGCAAATCTCCCTGCTGACCGCGGTAAAGCTGCTTGCCACCCTGGTGTTGGGCGCGCTTCCGTTCTGCGCCATGGGACTGGCAATCGGATACTTCGCCGGGCCGAACTCCGCGCCGGCGGTGGTCAACATGATTTATTTACCTATCTCTTTTCTATCGGGCTTGTGGGTGCCGATAACCATGTTGCCAAAATTTCTCCAGCATGTGGCCACCGGCTTGCCTCCGTATCACCTGGCCCAATTGGCATTGCGTATCCTCTGGCCAGGAGAAATCGGAGGCACATTCTGGTCGGACTGGGAATTTCTCGCCGGTTTCATGCTGGTCTGCCTCGGCATCGCCCGCATTGGCTATCAGCGCGATGAAAAGATGTACGGCTAAGCCCAGGGCAAGCAAGATGTGGGTGAAGGACACAGAATCAAGATAGGCTAGAAAACGGATATGCGGCTTCTCCCTAAGAACCGAGAGCACGGTTGGGCCCCATTTGTATGGCTGGCCTACTTTGCCTTCTTTTTTATCCATCCCATTTTTGACCACGTGGGGTGGAAAGAATGGACCGCAACCGGGTTTGGCGCGGTCGCCTTTTTGATTCTGTACTTCGGAAATTTTTCCTGGGGACGGCCGTGGAATTATTTGGGGATCGCAGGGCTGGTGGCGCTTGCCCTGGCTTTCGCTCCTTACAACGGGGGCGCGGTCGGATTCTTCATTTATGCGTCAGCCTTCATTCCCTTTCACGTGGAGAAACCGCGGAATGCGATTTTGCTGTTGCTGCTGGTGCCCGCCATTGCCACCGCGGAAGGATTATGGTTGCACATTCCCCGTTCCGCGATTTTTATCACCATAGCCTTTTGCTTGATCGTTGGCCTGAGCAATGTATTTTTTGCCCAGCACAACCGCGCCAACCGGCAGCTGAAACGGGCCCATGAAGAAATTGAGCACCTGGCCAAGGTGGCGGAGCGCGAACGCATTGCCCGCGATATGCACGATATTCTGGGACATACGTTGTCGGTGATCATTCTGAAATCGGAGCTGGCGGGAAAGCTGATTACGATGGACCCGGAGCGGGCGCGAAATGAAATCCGCGACGTGGAACAGACATCGCGCCAGGCGCTCGCCGATGTGCGCAATGCCATCCGCGGGTATCGGGCGCAGAGCCTGGATGCGGAGTTGAAACAGGCCAAAGCGACCCTGGAGACAGCGGGCGTATGTGTGACCGCGGAGACCTCGGAAGTACGGCTCTCCCCGACCCAAGAAAGCGTGGTGGCACTGGTCGTGCGGGAAGCCGTGACCAATGTCGTCCGCCACGCCAAAGCCAGCAAGTGCTCGCTGCGCATGACCCCGGAGAATGGAAATTGCCGGATTGAGATCCAGGATGACGGAGGCGGTGGCGTAAGTGTGGAAGGCAATGGCCTGCGCGGTATGCGGGAAAGAATTCAGGCCCTGGGCGGCACGCTGGAACGGGACACGAGTAAGGGGACCAGATTGACCATTCAGTTTCCTTTGGCTACAAGCAACGCTGGGAACATCTCATGACCGTCCCCGGCAAAGAGCGCAAAGCCATTCGCGTGGTCATCGCCGAAGACCAGGGCATGGTGCTGGGAGCGCTGGCAGCTCTGCTGGAAATCGAAGGCGACATCGCGGTGGTGGGACGGGCCCGCTCGGGGAAAGAGGCGTTGAATACCGTGTTGTCGCAAAAGCCGGACGTCTTCATCACCGACATCGAAATGCCGGAGATGACCGGCCTGGACGTGGCCGCGGAATTGAAACGCCAGAAGCTGGGCACGCGAGTGATCATCGTCACTACATTTGCGCGGGCCGGATATTTGCGACGCGCATTGGAAGTCGGGGCTACGGGATATTTACTGAAGGATGCGCGCGCGGAAGATTTGGCCGAAGCGGTGCGGCGGGTAAAGCAGGGGCTGCGCGTGATTGATCCGGAGCTGGCGACTGAAGCCTGGGCTGAGCCTGACCCCCTCACCGGCCGCGAACGGGCAGTGCTGCGGCGTGCCGGAGATGGCATGGCCAGCGGCGATATTGCCACGGAATTGAATCTTTCCGAGGGTACGGTACGGAACTATCTCTCCGAAGCCATCAGTAAGCTGGGGGCCGCCAACCGCGTGGAAGCGGCACGGATCGCGCGGACGAAGGGCTGGCTGTGAGAAAGTTGTTCCCGCCCTAGCCTGTCCCCTGAGCTAAGGCGAAGGGAACCTAATTAGTGGACAGCTTTGCGGTGATCCCCAAGAAAGCAGATTCCTCCTCGTCGCTGACGCTCCTTGTCGGAATGACAAGGGGAGTATTCACGTTTGAGCCCTTACCTCTTCTTTCGTTTGCTGGCAATTCTTCCTGCGCAGAGTTAGCATCAAACCTGCCGCTTATCTCTGCCTGACAATGCCTAAGGCCCTTCAGCACGAACTGCGCCTGGCTGGACGCATGTCGCGTCTGGGCACCGAAGGTGCATTTGAAGTTTTGGAGCGCGCTCGCGCTCTGGAGCGGCAGGGTCAGAACATCATCCATCTGGAAATTGGCGAGCCGGATTTCGATACTTCCCCCAATATTGTCGAGGCTGCGATTGATGCCCTACATAGTGGATGGACACACTACGGGCCATCGGCCGGACTGCCGGAGTTGCGCCAGGCGATTGCGGAGTATGTAAGCCACACACGCGGGGTACCAGTTTCCAGCGATGAAGTAGTGGTGGTGCCCGGGGGCAAGCCAATTATTTTCTTTACATTGCTGGCGCTTATCGAGGTTGGGGATGAAGTTATCTATCCCAATCCCGGCTTCCCTATTTACGAGTCCATGGTCCGTTATGTGAACGGGCGAGCGGTACCCATTCCTTTACGCGAGGAAAAGAACTTCGAGCTGGATATAGACGAATTGTCCGGGCTGATCAACGACAAGACCCGGCTGATTATTCTCAATTCGCCCCACAATCCGACGGGCGGAGTTTTGAGCGAGAGGAATGTTCACGATATTGCGGAGGCCATTGGGGAGCGCGACATTCTGGTGCTGTCGGACGAAATCTACAGCCGGTTGATTTTTGAGGGAGAAAATCATTCCATTCTTTCGGAGCCGGGATTCAAAGAGCGCACCATCTTGCTTGATGGCTTTTCCAAGACTTACGCCATGACGGGATGGCGGATGGGTTACGGTGTGATGCGGGCCGATCTTGCCAAACAGATTTCTCTGCTCATTACGAACGCGACTTCCTGCACCGCAAGTTTTACCCAGAAAGCGGGAGTTGAGGCATTGCAAGGCGACCAGTCGGCGGTAGAGAAAATGCGGATGGAATTTCAGCGGCGGCGGGACGCATTTATCTCCGGCCTGAATCAGATCAAAGGGTTTTCCTGCCGCTTGCCGGGTGGCGCGTTCTATGCGTTTCCTAACATCACCGCAACCGGGTGGAAGTCGAAGGCGCTGGCGGACGCCCTGCTCAATCAGGTTGGAGTGGCGTCCTTATCCGGCACGGCATTTGGAGAGTTCGGCGAAGGACACCTGCGCTTCAGCATTGCCAACTCTTTCGAAAACCTGATGCTGGCGCTGGAGCGCATCGAACATTGGACACGACAAAACCTTTAGCTGATAAATAAATGAGCAAAACTTTCCGCGTTTTTGCCACTTGTGACATTGGCCCCGCGTTGGACCTGCTTCGCCAACGAGGATATGCGCTTGAGGTATATCCTTCTCCCGAAGCTCCGCTAAAGAATTTGATGGTGGAGAAAGTCAGGTCTGGAATCGACGGCCTTATCACTACTCTGCGCGACAAAATTGACGCGGAAATATTTGAAGCCGGCCAAGGGACGCTGAAAGTTGTCTCCCAGTTTGCCGTGGGGTTTGACAACATCAACCGGGCTGAGGCCAACCGCTACAAGGTTCCCTTCACCAATACCGCCGATGTGCTGACCGAAGCCACGGCTGAGTTTGCATTCTTCATCCTGGGGACGCTGGCGCGGAAGATGTGGCCGGGGGAGCACTTGACGCGCGAGAATCGGTGGGGATACTGGCACCCTTATCTTCCTTTCTTAGGCGACGAGGTCACTGGGAAAACGATTGCCATCATCGGCACCGGCCGCATTGGGCTGGCCATGATTAAAAAATGCTCCGGGTTTGACATGAATATCCTGTGTTACGACCCGGCGTTCCAGAACCATGAGTTCATCAAAAGCATTCAGGAAGTCATGGACTTGCGGCAGGCGCGCGGGATCCAGAAGGAAAGGACCTGGATCAAGTACGTGACTTTTGAGGAGGCGCTGGCTGGGGCCGATTTTGTCAGCGTGCATGTGCCGCTGTTGCGGGAAGGCGAGAGCCCGACGCCAACCTACCATTTATTCAATGAGCAAACCTTACGCAAAATGAAGTCCGCGGCTTTTTTGATCAACACTTCTCGTGGACCGGTGATTGATGAGAATGCACTGGCGCTAGCTCTGAAAGAAAACTGGATTGCGGGCGCGGGGCTGGATGTTTATGAGAAAGAACCGCTGCCGGCGGATTCCCCATTGCGCGATCCGGCGATTGCCGATCGCTGCCGCCTGTTGCCGCATTTTGCCAGCCAGGCGAAGATCACACGGCTTTCGCCCGATCCGGACAAGGGCATGGCGGGACGGTGCGTGCAGGGATTGCTCGATGTGCTGGAGGGCCACTACGGCGGAGATATTTCCAGGATGCCCTACGTCGTAAACAAGGAAGCGTTCAGTTAATCGGGCCCATTACCCGTCAAGATTCGACACGGTCGCAACGCCGGAGTTGTATTCGATCTTGACGTTGTTGCCGATATCGGGGACGTGGTCCAAAAGGTTCTTGGGGTGGGCAATGGCGACCGTCCCGGCAACGCTCTGCACGATGTAGGTTGGGCCATTCCAGATGGTCTTTCCCACGTAGATTGCTCCCGCAATCGAGGGCGGACGAATACTGACCGACTTGAAGGCAAGAATCTTGCGCACCTGTTCCTCGATTTCCACCAGGGCCGGGTCTCCCGGCTTTTTCTTGTCCAGACGAGGCCGCGCGGGAGCGGTCGTGCCCAAATCCTCCTGCTGCAGGCCGGACAGGCGGTATTGCGCAAGCGCGGCCTGGAGGGTAGTACGCAACAGCTCCTTGTCACAGGGCTTGGTCAGGAAGCGAAAGACAGCGCCTTCGTTCACCGCGCGTACGGCAGTTTGCATATCCGAGTTCCCGGTGAGCATGACCCGCATGACCCCGGGATGTTTCACGGCGATCTTAGCCAGCAACTGGGCCCCGTCAATCTCGGGCATACGCATGTCTACGATCACAACCGCATATGCCTGCTTGGCCAGCATCTCCATGGCAATGGTTCCACCATTGGCGGTGTCAATGGCAAATTCTCCGCGCAATAGACGCTTGTAACCATCCAAAATGGCCTGTTCATCATCTACGAAGAGAATCTTTTCGGACATAAGTGCCAAAAGGGGCCGCGATATGGCCCTGCGGGACGCAGAAAGACAGCGAGCTCCTGGTGGATTATCGGCGGTTGGAAGCATTCCTTTAGGGCTAAACATACTGGCCAAAATCGGTCCGATCCTGCTACAAAATCTGCATGAAAGTTCTCTTTATCGGCGGATCGGGGATCATCAGCACTGCTTGTACACAACTGGCCGCGCAGCGCGGTCTCGACCTTACTCTGGTAAACCGGGGACAGCATAAGGCATCGCTGCCCCCGGGTGTGAAGTCGCTGGCGGTTGACGTTCACGACGTTTCCGCCGCGCAAAAAAACCTTGGGGACGTAACCTACGACGTTGTGGTGGATTGGGTGGCATTTACGGTCGACGATATTGAGCGCGACCTTGCGCTTTTTCGTGGGCGGACCCGGCAGTTCATCTTCATTAGCTCCGCCAGCGCGTATCAGAAACCTGGCACGCACTATCTGATTACTGAGTCCACGCCCTTGGGCAATCCCCATTGGGATTACTCCCGCAACAAGATCGCATGCGAAGAACGACTGAGTAGGGCCTACAGAGAGGAAGGGTTCCCGGTCACCATCGTTCGACCGTCGCTCACTTATGGCGATACGCAGATTCCACTCGTCACCAACAGCTGGGAAAAACCTTACACGATCGTGGACCGCATGTTGAAAGGACAGAAAGTTGTTGTACCGGGAGATGGCTCCTCACTATGGGTGATTACTCACAACAGCGATTTCGCCAAAGGGTTGGTGGGATTGTTGGGGCACGAGCAGGCGATGGGGCACGCCTTTCACATTACCTCAGAAGAAGCCATGACCTGGGACCAGTACTACAAGATTGTGGCCGGCGCCTTGGGAGTTGAAGCACGCATCGTGCATATTCCTTCCGATTTCATTATCGCTTGTGTACCTGCGCTCGAGGGAACGTTAATCGGAGACAAGTCTGCAAGCGTGGTGTTCGATAACAGCAAGATCAAGCGGTTTGTGCCGGATTATTGCGCGACCACGCGATTCTCTGAGGGCATTCGGCGGACCCTGGCTTGGTTTCAGGCCGATCCGGCCCAGCAGCAAATCGATCCTGCGGCTAATGCCATGTGGGACAGGCTGATCGCGTCCTACGAAAACGGCTTGAATGCTGCCGTGGATAGCTTTCGGGAGCGGCCCCTTACTTAGCAGGCTCGGCATTCGCGTTGATGCCGCTGGAGGTAAAAACAAAATGAATGAACCAATTGCCCGCGGCTGGCGAGAACTTCCATTTCTCCGCTGCCTGCTGTGCCAGACGATTGAAATAATTGCTTTTGCTGGGTGAATCCAATATCGCTTGGCTTACGTTGCCGTTCTCGTCCACGGATGCTTTTACTCGAATCCGGATCTTGCCGGTGATCGTTCTGCTTGCGGACTGTGGCACCTCGGGCAGGACTTGTTGAACGATCGCGCCATGGATCTGTGCAGCGGCCACTCTAGCTTTCGGTTTCGTATAGGCAGCAGGGGTTGCAGCCGCAGGTTTGGAATTTGCCACACTTGGGCTGGAAGTCGCAGGTTTCTTATCGGACGCCTGCCCAGCGGAGGGTGGCGCGGAAGCAAGCTGGATGTCGGCGGTCCCGCCGGAATGCGGCTTGAAAAGTCCAATGCGACTCAGTACTAATCCGACCAAAAGCAGGGTAACGATTGGAATTACGTAGTACCAAACAGAGGTACGCGGAGTGCGCGTGACCTTCGGCTCGGGAGGTTTTTCAGGCTGCAACAACGATCGGATCTCGGTAATGGTCCAGCGATTCGCGGCATCCGACCGGACGCAATTGCGGACCAGAATGCGAAACGATTCATCCAGTTCCTTGGGGAGGGTCGGCTCCTGTTTCTTGGTCGCGTCCCAAACCGGTTTTTGCAGCGTCAAGACTTCTGTCAGCGTAATTCCCAAAGACCACACATCCGAGGCTGGAGAGATTTTCCCGAGTTTGGCTTCGGGTGGATCGTAGGCAGTCATGACCTTCGATCCATTGACTGCAATTCCCTCGCTGATTGCGGTAATGGAATCGCTCGACAGCTTCAACTGGTCGGCCATGGCCAAAATATTTGCCGGCTTGAGGCTGCCGTGCACGAAGCCTTTGCCGTGGAGGTAGCTCAGCGCATCCAGGGCCGGAAGCAACATCTGGCGCGCTTCGACGGTGGTCAGCGGACGATGAGGAAGCACTTGCGAGAGGTCCTCTTCCGCGTACTCCATCACCACGTACATTAACTGGTGGTCATTCAACTCACACTTTCCGGACTCGAAGATCCGTAACAGGTGGGGATGCGGAAGTTTGGTGTCCAGCTTCCAATGTAGAATTTGCTTTTCGCTATCGACTGCGGGAAGTAGTTTGATGACTGCCTTTTTGGGTTCTTCCGCGCGCTCGGTGAGAAAAACCACACTATGATCGGAACCGCCCAGCCGCTGAAGCAAGCGGAACTTGCCGGCAACGATCTTCCCTTCCTGCGGTTTCCAGTTCTCGCTCACGCCTGCACCCTGGGTCGGTTCGGCCTTTCCGGCGCTATTGTATGCCAGCGGCGCAAGGGGTGTAGAGGCAGTTGTTCGTGATTCAGGACGCGGATGTGGAGTCGCCGCCATGGGTTGGAGTGTGGCGTGGCCCGAGGTTGACTTCAAGGTGTCAGAAGAACACGCCCGGATTCGCCGATAGCGCGTACGAAAAACTGGGTTGGCATGGTTACCCTGAGAATGCGGAAGGAAAAGCAAACGTCTTAAACCGCGGAGTTAGCTGAGAAATGCCGCAGAGGAGGCCGAGAAATCTGATGACCCTCGACTTCGGTTCTTTATTCCTTTACAAATTTTTACCCTGCTTGCCACAACCATCCCGGTCGATGTGCGCTCTGACTGAATAAGCACTTCGTATTTCTATGTTTAAGAATCCATTGATCTGGTCGACGCCGACAGCATGTCTATTACTTGCTTTCTCTTGTGCGAAGGTTGCAGCGCAATCCACTGGAGCAACGCAGAAGACGGTGGCCGCCGCGGCTGACAACTCTGGAACCGAGCCGGTTTCCACTATTTCTGTAAAGGTAAAAGTGGTCAACGTCCTGGCGACCGTGCGGGACAAACATGGCGAGGTCATTCCCAACCTGACTCAAAATGACTTCATTTTAGAGGAAGATGGGAAGCCTCAGACCATCCGATATTTTGCCCACGAAACTGACCTGCCTCTGACCCTGGGCTTGCTGGTGGATACCAGCCTGAGCCAGCGCCGTGTGCTTGACCAAGAGCGTAGTGCCAGCCGCAGTTTTGTCACCCGTATGGTGCGGGAAGATCGAGACAAGGCGTTTGTAATCCACTTCGATCGCGAAGTGGAACTGCTTCAGGACCTGACTTCCTCTCACGAAAAACTCGAGTCTGCTTTGGATAACCTGGAGACCCCACAATTCAGCCGTCCCACCGGCGGGAGCCAGTCCGATCCAAATAGTGGGCCTGGAGGCGGGCGGCACGGTGGTTATGGGCGTGGGCAAGGACATGGGGGTCAGCGCTGGGGAGGAGGCGGCACCCTTCTTTACGACAGCGTTTATCTGGCAGGGGACGAAGTCCTCAGCAAACAGGCAGGACGCAAAGCGCTCATTATCCTTTCGGATGGCGTGGATAACGGGAGTAAGGAATCACTCGACTACGCCATTGAGACCGCGCAACGCAGCGATGCGATCGTGTACTCCATCCTGTTTAAGGATGACGAAGAATCTGGCGGTTTCGGCAGGCCAAGTTTCGGGGGTGGGGGAATGGGCCGCCACGGCGGCATGGGAGGGCCACAATATCCTCGCATGGAGCGCCCCGACGGGAAGAAAGTGCTGGAGCGGATTTCGAAAGAAAGTGGCGGGCGGCTCTTTGAAGTTTCCAAGAAGCAGTCGGTCGAGCAAATCTACACGCAGATTGAGGATGAGTTGAGGCATCAATACAACCTCGGTTACACCCCCAACCCGGCGGCCGCGGCTGGATATCACAAGATCCAACTTACCGCCAGGAAGAAAGACCTTCTAGTGCAGGCGCGAGATGGGTATTACGGCGGGCCGTGAAGTACGATTCATTCCCGCGTGGCAAGAGTTTAAAGGGCGAGGTCAAAATTGACCTCGCCCTGGTTGTTTGCGGAACCCATTACGGGAGATTGGCGGCGCCTCCGACTGGGGTGCAATCGGTGGCCGGCGGGGTTGCCTGAGTCAATGGAGTATTCAGTGAAGGCGCGCTGTCAAAGTCGAACAAGTCTTCCAGCGTGCTGGCGGACTTGTCGCGCTTGGTCAAATGCAGGCGATCGTCACGGTCACCATCTTTATCGCCGTTGACCGAGAGGAAACGTTTCTCAATCAGCGCCAGCACAGAGGTGTGGTCGCCGATGGTGTGTGAAACATAGTTCGGCTTGGAGAACGGGGAAATCGCGATGAACGGGACGCGGAGTCCATACTGATCGAAGTTGGCGCAGGATTTCGGGAATGGTCCCGTGGGATCGAGGGCAAACGCCGGGCAGAGTTGTTCAGCGTCCTTGACGGTGGTATCGGTAGTACTAAATGGATTGGCAGCACACTCTGCGCCTCCACCCGGTTGCAAGCTGGCGGGAGGATTGGAGAGGTCAGCGCACTGGCCGGGTGAGATTCCATCCGGATTGCGGGCAAAACCCTGGGCCGCTCGCGGCGGCTGCACGTGATCATAGAAACCTCCGTGCTCGTCATACATCACCAGGATGATGGAATCCTTCCAGATGGGGCTGTTGCGAACGGTATTGATCACTTGCGATACGAAGGCTTGTCCGCGCTGAATGTCGGTGGGAGGATGCTCGTCGTTTTCGCGGGCAATCCCGGTCAGCCCAAAATTGGGGTCCACGAAAGAAACCTGCGGCAAAGCCCCGGCGGCGGCTTGTGCGAAGAAAAAAGGCAAGGGCAGGAGATGCGGATCGAACGGGCCGGCCGGCGGCACGAAGTTGCGGAAGGTCCCGGCCTGTGGAGCATCCTGGAAGTAGTCCGCCCAAGTGACTTGGTTCTGGTCGAGCAAGTCCAGAATTGTTCCGGTAATCGGTTTGTAACCGCCCGGAGGTGGGAAGGTATCGTTGGTCGTCAAATGACCGAACGATGTAGCGGCCAACAAATACGACCGGTTGGGAAAGGTGGGACCGAGAACGGACGCAAAGTAGCGGTCATCAATGGCGAATTTCTTTGCCAGGTCGTAATAGAACGGAATCTCGTCCTGATTGTAAAAGGACATAGTTTGATCTTCGGTCGCGTTTTCGACCCCATTATCAAGTTGCTCTGTGGCGTCGTTCACTAGCACGAATCCATTGTTCGGACTGAAGAACAGGGTGGCGTTGGGATCCAGGAAATTGGCTTCTTTGTGGGTACCGAACCAGGAGTGATCGAGATCTGGGGAAACGCAACGTCGAGAGTCGTGAAAGGCGGCCACCTTCGGCCCGCTGTCATCCGCATTGGAATTGAAACACTTGAGGGTCCCGTCCGATTTCTTCACACAGGACAAGCCATCCACGCATTGGTGATCGTGCGGGCGGCAACCCAGTCCCAACAGATCGGGGAACAAGCCCGGGCCGTGGTAAGGGCTGCCCGGAGCGTAAGCCAGGGCCCCGAAATAGTTATCGAACGAGTGATTTTCCTGCATGATGACGATGATGTGGTTGACTTTGTGCAAATCGCCGTCAGCGTGAGCAGACTGGGAGCCAATCAGAAACAGAGACATCAGTGCCGAAAAAAACGCAGCACGAAAACAGATACGCAACATGGTGGAATTCTCCTTCAGACGGGTGGGCTGCTCTGTTAGTACACGAACAGAGGAGGACGCGGGTGTAAATGTTCGGTAAAAAGAACCGGGCCAATCCCGATGACAAATTCCCGCTTGCGGGAAATCTACCTTCCATAGTTCCCTGGGGAAGGAATCCATCCGCGCGCGATAGGTCCTAGTCAAGCGTTGTCAAGCTTCGAAAATTTCTGGTAGTGGTGCAGTTTGAGAAACGGTTCGTATCAGGGCATGGCCCGTTCGACTTC
>CAZETZ010000040.1:0-23524 GCA_964514735.1 uncultured Acidobacteriaceae bacterium
TGCAATGGAACCCAGCAGAAAGTAGGAAAAACTCAAAATGAAATAGGCCAGTGAAAGCGCTCGCCGAAAGCCCATGCGATCGGCCAGAGTTCCACCAAAGGCCGCGAGGAACCATACCAGTCCCCCGAACAATCCCGCCAGGCTGCTGGCGCGCTGCACTTCAAAACTCAAGCTCTCATGCAAATACCGCGCCAACGACGCGAACGCCGCGTAATAGGACAAGCGCTCGAAAAGTTCCGTGACATTCGCGACCCAGAAGGGCCGCTCGAACCCGGTGCGGATTTCGTGAAATCGCTGGGAAAAGCTCAAGACTGTCTCTCGTGTGGGGCACTCTTGCCCGCCCTGCATATGCTGCCAGTGAATCAGAAGATTGTACAAGTGTATGCACAATCCGATGAACGGTCATACCCTTTCTTCAAGGCATGTATCTGCCAAGCTGTCGGCAGGCGGACAGGAGTGTCCGCCCTACCCAGCCCTGTCCCCAAAAATCGCCGTGCCGATTCGCACGCAGGTCGACCCTTCTTCGATGGCTACTTCAAAATCGCGCGACATTCCCATGGAGAGCACGTCCATGCCGACCGAGGGAAGATGACGGGCTGAAATCCGGTCTCGCAACTCCCGCAACTGACGGAAATAAGGCCGCGCGTCCTGGGGATTCTTCCTGTACGGCGGCACGGCCATCAAGCCGCGAATTTCCAGATGATCCAGCCCGGGCGCGGCTTGCAGGATGGATTCAAGCTCAGGTGCGCTCGGGGCGACTCCGCTTTTTGCCGATTCAGCGCCAACGTTGATCTCGATCAAAATTGAGAGCTTTTTCCCCAGTTGCTGTGCCGCTGAGTTAAGTCTTTCCGCCAATCTTGCTGAATCCACCGAATCCACCGCGGTGAATAGTTCGGCAGCTTTAGCAGCCTTATTGGTTTGCAGATGTCCAATCATGTGCCATTCCGCGTCACGCAAATCAAGCAGGAGTACTTTACCCGCAAATTCTTGTACTTTGCTTTCGCCAAAAAGTCGAATTCCAGCGCTGTAACCTTCCTGGATGGCATCCGCAGGGAAAGTCTTACTGACCGCCAGGAGAGAAACATCTTCGGCATGTCGTCCGGCACGCTTAGCCGCTGAGGCGATTTGTTCTCGAATTCTGGCAACGTTTTCGAAGATGGACATAAAAGCGGGGGTCGTGGCTCAGTTCGGTTCCTTTCGGAGTAAAGTTGTTGACGCAGGGATGACAAAAATCTTTACCACAGAGGGCACGGAGTTCCACAGAGCAACTGCACAGAGGCTTGGTTGGTTCCTCCGTGGATCCCCTCTGTGGAACTCTGTGCCTCTGTGGTTAGGTTTGTCTTACATAATTGCTGTCGGCGGGGCCGGTTCGCTGGGATCACCCGCAGCCGAAATCGGCAACCGGACCATTAACGCCGCCAATCCAGCCAGCACGATCATTCCGCCAATCAAATAGGAAGGATCGCTGAAGATCTGGGGCGGATGGTTGGGAGCTTTCCATTTAGGAACGAATTGTAGCCCGGCCCATACCAGCCCCATCAACGCCTCTCCGGCAATCAGACCGGAGGCCGTTAACACTCCAGCGTTTTCGACGCGCGCTTTCTGCGCAGGGTTGAATCCACGCCGCTCCGCCACCCAATCGCCGATTGACCGGAAAACGCCGCCCACAAAGATCGCAAACGTTGTACCGAACGGAAGGTACATGCCGACAGCTACCAGCATAGGGCTTTTGACCTGCATCATGATCATCGCGACCCCGAACAAAATGCCAACTCCCACCAATGCCCATGGCATATCTCCACCTACAATGCCTTGCGCAAGTGTGGCCATCAGGCCAGCTTGAGGGGCCGGCAGATCGGGTCCGCCAAAGCCGACACCGCCCGCGTTGATACTGCCCTGGTGCAGCAGCATCAGCGGCCAGTACATCACCAGGCTGGCAACCACTACGGCAATCAATTCCGCTACTTGAATTTTCTGCGGCGTGCCGCCCAGGATGTATCCAACCTTAAAGTCCTGGAGCAATTCGCCCGCAACGGAGGAGGAAACACAAACCACCGCGGCCACTCCCAGCACCACCGCGACCCCCTGAGTTCCTGTCGCGCCCAGCGCTACCATGAGCAGCGCTGCGATCAACAACGTGGAAAGCGTCAAGCCGGAGACCGGGTTATTGGAGGAGCCAATGAACCCAACCAGATTGCCGGAGACGGTGGCAAAGAAAAAACCCACGATCAGCATGACGACCGCAGCTAAGATCGCAGGCCAGATCAACCCGGAAATGTGTATGTAAAGGGCGCACATCAGCACAAACATCAGCGCAATCAGTCCGAGGACTGTTTTGAAACTCATGTAGCGTTCGGTGCGGCCAAGCTGGGCGCGTTGTTCTGCGCTCTGCTGCATGTCCGCTAACAATTTGCCGAACCCTGAGGTCAGGCTCTTGCGCATTTTGTACAAGGTGTAGGCGGCGCCCACCAGCATTCCCCCCACTGCAATGGGCCGGACAATATATCGCCACACTGCATCTGCCATGTCCGCCCAGTCGTTGGGGGTATTCGCAGGAATATATTGTTTAAGTTCAGGGCCGAGGAAATAGATCATCATGGGGACCAACAGACCCCACGCGAGAACGCTGCCGGCAAACTGGATTGAAGCCAAGCGGACACCGATGATGTAACCCACACCAAGGTAAGCCGGACTCACGCTGGGGGCAGAGAATACGCTCATGCCTCCTGTAGCCACAACCTTGGTACTACCCAGTGTTCCCAAACGGACCTGGCTGTGACCAAGATTACCGACACGAAATGGAAAATCCTGATCGGCAGCGAACAATCCAAACTTGCCGAGGATGTACACCAACCCGCCCACGCCAATGTTCCAGAACAGGTACTTCGCGGCCTGGGCCCCGCGCTGACCTGCCTTATGAATTTCCGAGGCCGCCACCGACTCCGGAAAGGGAAGTTCCGGGTCTTCCACCATCACCCGCCGCACCAGAGAGATAAAAAGCACGCCCAGAATGCTGCCCACCATGCAAAGTGCGGTGGATTTCCAATAAGCTTCTCGCCATCCGAACGATGACCACGCCCCCGAAATCACAAATGCAGGGATGGTGAAGATCGCTCCCGCAGCCAGGCCCTCGCCGATCGATCCCGCAGTACGCGCGATGTTCTCCTCTAACAGCGAGCCCTTCCACACCCGCAAAATCGCCATACCGATGACCGCGGCCGGATAGGTTGCGGCGATGGTGATACCCGCCCGCAAACCCAAATATGCATTGGCGGCCCCCAGGACCACGGTCATCACCAATCCGATTAGCACCGCCCGGAGGGTGAATTCCTTCATGACCATGTTCTCGGGTACAAATGGGCGGTGCTTGGCAGGAGTCTCAGATGGGGGCTGCGCGCTCATCGGCAATGTCCTCGTAGTAGATTGATGTATATCAACATAACGGAAGTGGGCGCACGTTATCACGCGCCCGGCCTCCTTTACAAGTCAGGTTCGCCGGTTTGCCGGATTGCTGTCCGCTCCCACCGGGATTTGCTATGGTGAAGACACCGGCCCCGTCTGTTCGGCCCAAAAGGAGCAGCCTGTGCTCTCTAGACACTTTCAATGTGATCGATGCGGCAGTACTCGGGTTTATCACTCTCGTCCCCGGAACGCTGCGGAACGATTTCTCCTCCCCATATTCTTGTTTCGACCGGTTCGCTGCGGGGGGTGTTTCCGGCGGTCCTACCAGCCGTTTTTTGTCCACGTCCGCAGACCTGCGAACTCTGGACGAGTGATTCCGGTTGTGGCCCAGGTGTTTGACGTGTTGCACCCTCTGGTACCTGGCCCGTATACTGAAGGGAGTCCCTCAGGTCGCAATATAGCCATGGCGACTCAAGCGGAGGAGGTTCGTCTTCAGCAGTAGTACGGACCAAACTCGAAGTACTCAGGGGAAGACCGCAGCGCCGCCAGGGGTTCTAGTTTCCTGGATGAGCACTGTGGCTGAGGGTCTGTTCGCGACTTTGTTCCCCGCCAATTGCCGCCTGTGCAGTGCCCCCCTGGTAAATATCTCCCGCTTACCCGTCTGTGAACAGTGCCTGGTATCGGTGCGGCCCATCGCGGGCGGAACTTGCGCCATTTGCGGGGAGCGGCTGGTAAGTCCCTACGCCATTTTTGGAGCGGCAGAGGAACCCAAATGCGGATTGTGCCGCAGGCTGGGTCCTCCCTATGCCAAGGCCGTGGCCTACGGCAGTTATTCAGGCGGACTTCGGGACCTGATTCACCTCTTGAAATATGAGCAGGTGCGTCCGGCCGCGGCCGTGCTGGGCCGCATGTTGGCGGAGGCGATCACGGCGCTGGGACCGTTCTTCGGCGAGGCGTCGGTCCTGGTAACTCCGGTTCCTTTGCACGCCAGCAAGTTGCGACAGCGAGGATTCAACCAGTCAGAATTGATTGCAAAGGCAACATTAAAGATCAATTCCGCCGCGGGAAAACTGCAATTCCACCCCCGAATTCTGGACCGCCAACGAGAGACGCAATCGCAAATTGGGCTGACGCGCCACCAACGCCGGGAAAATCTACGGGGAGCGTTCGCGGTGCTCAAGCCGGAGCAAGTATCCGGAGGGGAAATTCTCCTGGTGGATGATGTATTTACCACTGGAACCACAGCCTCTGAGTGCGCCAGGGTCTTGCGCCGGGCTGGCGCATCTAAAGTATGGGTGGCGACCGTCGCCCGCACTCTAAAGGCGGAAGCCAACTACGCCGAAATTGATGTAGAAAAAGATGCTCCAATGGCAGTGGCCGCCGCAGGGTGAAACACGCAGGGACAACCGCGCTCGGTTGTGTCAACCGAGCGCGGTCCGGAAACTAAAAACCATGTCCGCCGGTCTGAACAATCCGATGGGCCAGAATCGGCACCTGCTGCCGCTCCAACCGGTAGAAGTGCCACATCTGCCCAGCGACCGCCAGTCGTTACACGCCCCTGTCCTGGTGCTGAACACGTCCTACGAGCCGATCAATGTCTGCGCCGCCCGCCGGGCGATTGTGCTGGTGCTCAAGGGCGTGGCCATGACCGAAGAGGAAAACGGACACTTCCTTCATGCCGCCCGTTTTGCGCTGCGTGTGCCTTCGGTAATTCGGCTGCTCGAATACCGCCGCATCCCGCATCAGACGCGGGCGCTCTCGCGCAAAAACATCCTGCTGCGCGACCGCAACACCTGTCAGTACTGCACGGAAGTTCTTTCGTCGAGCGATTTGACGCTGGACCACGTGGTCCCGCGCTCTCGCGGGGGCGCGTCCACCTGGGAAAACCTGGTGGCCTGCTGCCACTCCTGCAACCGCCGCAAGAGCAATCAGCTTCCCACCGAAGCCGGCATGAAGCTGATGCGGGAGCCGCGCCCTTTCAACCTCCACACCAGCCGCCACATCATGCGGCTGATGGGGTCGGATGACCGCTGGCGGAAATATCTGTTCTTCTAAAATCTCAAACCATCATTGTGGTTTGTCCTGCGTGGCTGGCTTGCCGGATGGATTGGAAGTCTTCTCCACATCTTTGCCATCGTAGGTGATTTTCACCTTAGACCCGAATTGCTGATAGTTCGTGTATTTGATCACTTGGCGGATACGAACATCGTTCTGGGCAAAATGCAAAGTGTCGTCGGTCCTGGTATAGGTGGGGAACCAGTATTTTCCGTCAATCTGCTCCCGCCACGTCGTGAATATGGGGTGAAGGTCTTCGTTACCTTTGCCCTTTTTATTTACATGTTTTTCCGGAACAAATTTACCCTTGCTTTTTACGATTTGGAAATCCTTGTCATCCAGCCATATGCGGCCTTGGAAGTAGCGGTTCTTGCCGACAATCTCTTTAGGCGCGACATCGAAAACAAAGCAGTGCAGTTCGTCTTCCTGCTGCTGTCCGATGTAGAGCAGGTTGTACTGGCTAATCTCATCGACTCCCAGGGTGAACTGATACCCATCCTCCAGTTCGTACATGTCGCTGGGACCCATGTAAATCCGGCTCAGAGTGTTTTGCGGAGCAAAAACTACGTTCTTAATGCGATTGCCCTTGTCGTCGAAACTCGAATCGAATACCTGGTGATACTCGCCGTCCACCGTGTCTCCGTCCAAGGTTTGGACCTTAATTTCCTGCCGGTACGCATAACCCTGGCGCGCCTTCTTAAACGTTGTTTCCTGCTCTGCCATGCGCTTTAGGATATCGTCGGGTGTGGTCCCCGCTGGCTGCGACTTATCCAACGGACCTTCCTGCGCCAGCGCGGAAACAGATAACAAAGCGCCGAAAATGGTGGTGATGACTGCAAGCGCGAGATGCCGGATTCTCATAATGTCTTAAGTGTAACGAAAATTACTGGACCAGCGTAGAGCATGCGGCTTGCCCGCGCTAGTCCTCTCCGCTCAGAAAACCAGTCGCGGGGGGGAGCCGCAGCTTACCATTGGCTTAGATTGCATGCCGGCCTGTCCGAGTTGCCGCCAGGCTTCTCCCGTAACTGTTACCTCCCTCATGTAATCCACACAGTCACGGAGAAATTCGCCGGATGCGATGTAAGATGCTGATAACAGAATGCCTGTCAATGCGCGCGCGGAGGTTTCGGAGGCTTTGCTGACGGTCCCACAGGAGATTGCCCGGATCTCCGCGTTGCCTGCGGTGCGAGAGGCCATGGCCTGGCTGCGTAACCGGGAACCGGATTTTGCTAACTGGCAGATGGCGATGTCCCGAGTGGCAGCTCCCCCGTTCGACGAGGTGGCGCGTGGGGAGTGGCTGCTGGCGCGCTTTCATGCGCTTGGGCTGGAGAATGTACACCGCGATGAAGTGGGCAACATACTGGCGTGCCACGGGGCCGGCGATAAACCTTGTGTGGTCTTAAGCGCGCATCTGGATACAGTTTTCCCCGCGGGCACTCCCTTAAATATTAAGCAGCAGGGCAGCCGCCTTTATGGGCCGGGTGTTTCCGACAATGGCGCGGGGTTGACGGCATTGCTCGCCATCGCCTCGGCCGTGCGCAATTGCGCGCTGCAACCTTCGTTACCCGTCCTCTTCATTGGCAATGTGGGAGAAGAGGGAGAAGGAGATTTGCGGGGTATGCGCCACATTTTCTCCGCATCTCCCTGCAAGGATCTGGTTCTGTATGCTTTGGTCTTGGATGGCGCGGGCTGCGACACCATTGTGTCCGAGGCCCTGGGCAGCCGCCGCTTCGAGGTGATCGTTCGCGGCCCAGGCGGCCATTCCTGGAGTGATTTTGGCGCGCCGAATCCAATCCTGGTTTTGGCTGCCGCTATTCACGAATTTTCGCAGACCACCATCCCCACTTCGCCCAAGACCACTTTCAACATTGGCGTGATTCGTGGCGGCACTTCGGTAAACTCGATTCCCGAGTCAGCCAGCATGCGGGTGGATGTTCGCTCTACTTCCATGGTTGAAATGGAGCGGCTTGAAGGGGCATTGCGCCTGGCGCTCGTACGGGCGGTGGAAAAGGAAACACGCGACACAGAACGCCGGGGACCTCGGAGGTCTCGCCCCTATGGCTTGAGTTACGAAGTGCTCCCCATCGGCAACCGCCCCGCGGGAGAGCTGGACGCAAACGCGCGCATCTTGCAAGTCATTCACGCCGTGGATGCGCATCTCAACAACGCGGCGCAAATTCAACGTGCCTCAACCGACGCAAACATCCCTCTCTCTCTTGGACGCGAAGCCATCGCCATCGGTGGCGGAGGCTCGGGAGGCGGAGCTCACACCTTGCAGGAGTGGTTTGACTGTTCCGGACGTGAGTTGGGACTCAAACGAATCCTTCTAACCCTGCTGGCCCTTACTGGAGTCAACGAATGAACCTGAAACTGGCCGTTGTATTCCTGTTCGCCCTTCCCCTGGTTGCTCAAACCCCGCAGCCGGCGAAACCTAAGGCCGATGTAATCTTCATTCACGGAAACATTTACACCGGGGTCCGCGGTACCTCCTCGTTTGGCGTTGCGCCACGGGCGCAGGCCATCGCCGTGCGCGGAGATCGTATTCAGGCCATCGGTTCCGACGAGCTAGTCCAGGCTTTCAAGGGGCCCGATACCAAGGTGGTCGATCTGGGCAGCCACTTCGTGATGCCCGGATTTAACGATGCCCACTTGCATCTTGCCCAGGCTGGATTCCAAAAGTTGACCGTCGATATGACCGGAGTCAAGTCGCTCACCGAATTTCGTGAGCGACTGGAGGCCCGTGTGGCCACTGCCACCCCGCGCGAATGGATTCTCGGCGGCGGTTGGGACGAAACCAAATGGCCCGTGAAAGTACTGCCAAGCCGTTGGGACCTCGACGAGGTCACCACCGACCACCCCGTATTTTTACATCGCACCGACGGGCACATCGCAATCGCCAATACTCGCGCCCTGCAACTGGCCAGTATCACCCTTGCCAGCAAGGACCCGGATGGCGGGCAGATTGACCGCGATGACACCGGTCAACCGACGGGCATCCTCCGCGAGAGCGCCAAGGATGCGGTTACCGCTGTAATCCCGCTGCCCACGCACGATGCGCGCCGCCACGCCATCGAGTCGGCGCTGCAGGACGTCACCCAATCCGGCGTCACCTCGATTCAGGACAATTCTCTGTGGGATGACTTCCAGATCTACGAGGAGTTAGAGCGCGAAGGCAAGCTGACCGCGCGCATCACCGAGTGGCTGCCTTTCAAAACTCCGTTGGAGAAACTGCGCGAGCTGCGCGCAGCGCACCCGCCGTCGGACAACATGCTGCGCACCGGCATGCTTAAAGCGTTCATGGATGGATCGCTCGGTTCGCGCACCGCCGCGTTGCTGGCGCCCTACGCCGATGATCCCAAGAACACCGGCTTGCCGCAATTCGATCAAGCGGAACTCAACCAGATGACCAGCGAACGCCTGGAAGACGGGTTTCAGATTGGATTCCACGCCATCGGCGACAAAGGCGTGCAGATGGCCCTTGACGCTTTCGCGGCAGCGGAAAAAGACGCGCAGGAGAAGAGACTGAAGGCCCCGGATGGCACACAGAACTACCGCTTGCGAATTGAGCATGCCCAGGTCACGACACCCGCACAGATTTCCAGGTTCAAGGAGCTAAAGGTGATTGCCTCCATGCAACCGTGTCATCTGCTGACCGATATGAGCTGGGCGGCGGCGCGGCTCGGCCCGGCGCGGGCGGAGCATTCCTATGCCTGGGCGGAGTTCTTGAATAAGGGAGTGCCCCTAGCCTTCGGCACCGATTTCCCTGTCGAGCCGGTCAGCCCGTTTCGCGGCCTGTATGCAGCCGTCACGCGCAGGAGTGAGAACGGGAAGCAAGAGTATTTTCCCCAGCAAAAGCTGACGACGGAACAGGCGATTAATGCTTATACTCAGGGCTCCGCTTACGCCGAATTTGCCGAGAAAGACAAAGGCTCGCTCGTGGCGGGCACGCTCGCCGATTTTGTGGTTCTCGATCGGGACCTTACGGCGGTTGCGCCAGAAAAAATCCTGGGGACCAAAGTGTTGCGGACCGTGGTCGGAGGCAAAACCGTGTACGAGTCCAAGTGAACTGAGAACTGGATCAACCATCCTGCCGCCAACTTCCTCCGTAGCCGACGCGACGCGCTGCCTCCCGGGCAAGCCGTGCGAAAGACAAAAGCCTGGCCGCCGATCACGCGGATGAACGCTGATCGGTTGAGCTATTTGGTCCGCGACAATCCGCGAAAATCTGCGGCCAATGTTTTGTAGTTAGGGAATGGGAACTGCTGCTGTTCCCTGCTAGGTTCATTTCTCAAAAGCTGGACTTAAAGTGAAAGGGTTTGAACGGAATGCGGACCACCGCTTCCAGCGGCACGGCATTTCCATTCTTAGTGGCAGGCCGAAAGCGCCACTGTAACAGCGCGGCCCGCGCATATTCATCCAGCCGGTCATTCACCCCATCCAGTACGCGGACTTCACCGACCGTGCCATCCGCGTGAATCACGGCGTAGAGCGTGACCGTGCCCTGCACATTCTTTCTCATCAACTCGATCGGATAAGCCGGGTCGAAGGTTTGAGTCGCGACCGGGCCATTTAACTCTCCCGCGTGATTGTCGTTGCCCATTTCCGCAAAGCGGAGCACCCAGCTTCCACCCGCGGAATTCAAGTTGGGCAGGTTCAACATCATTGAATAAAACTTACGCTCGCCGAAAACTTTACGTTCCATCGGAGTGGCATTTTCGGGCAAAACAGCTTTTGCGGGGTTGTGTCCAGTGGTGGTTGTCAGTCGTGGCGGGGTGACACTTGCGGTCAATCGGTTGTCCGCATCGTTCCGCCCTGTGACCGATGAAGTTGGCGTATCCTCCGGCGCCGCTCCCACCAGCAAGCCTGGAGGCGCGCTATTCACTTCACCTGCCTTGCCCACACCGTTTCCGTTGCCGGGTACTTCCCCTGCGCCGGACCCGGCGTGTCCTTTCCCTGGTATGTCTGGGGTTCCTGTCGCGTCAGGCCTGCCCTGTGGGCCAGCGGAGAATGTTCCTCGCCGATTGCCGGCAGGAATGGCCGCTGCCGCATTGGGTGGCGCTGGATGAACGCTAAGAGCAATGACTTGCCCGCCTCCCGCGCGCGAGCTTTTCATTCCCTGCATGGATGGAGGCGGCGCGGCCACGGTTGGCCCTCCTCCTCGGGCTAAGGCGCCATGTCCCATCGCGGCCAGCGTACGCTGCTCGCCCACCGGCAACTGCGGCGCTGGAGCAACCACATCGCTGTGTCCGATGTTGATGTCCCCAAGCTTGCGGACGGAAGACGCGTTCATGACAGGGGCCGGTGCGACGACAGAAGGTTCCGGCGCCGGCAGTGCCTGCCTCTGTAATCCTGTCTTCAATTCGGGGGCGGGCGCTGCCACATTTTGTTGCAGGTTTGGAGCGTGTCGTTGGGCCGCCTGCGACATCTCCGGCGCTGGAGCCACTACTTGGGGATCCAGCGCAGGCGCTCTCAGCTCCACATGGGTTGTGGCCGCCATCGGGACTGCTGCCGGGGTAGGCGACCAGGCCACAAGGTTGGGCAGTGCGA
The DNA here is from genome assembly GCA_964514735.1 of uncultured Acidobacteriaceae bacterium. Classification (GTDB taxonomy): domain Bacteria; phylum Acidobacteriota; class Terriglobia; order Terriglobales; family Acidobacteriaceae; genus CAWBXL01. The sequence continues at coordinate 11,005 of CAZETZ010000040.1, forward strand.
CGTTATGGTCCAGCTTGATCGCAGGAGGCGTAACGATGGTCTGTGTGGGATTGTCCGCCTCAGGAGGCACCGAAATAATCGGTTGCGGAGCGTAAGCTGGTTCACCCTTTTGCGGCTGTGAAATATGCGCCCTGCCGGTATCGAGCGGCGGCAGGTATTCAGAAGGCGAGTAGTAAATCAAATCTTCCCGCTGAAAGGGCCGACGCTCAATGGTCCGCTCGTGGCGCGGCCACAAGGGTAACAACCACAAAACACCGGCAGCCACACCGAGATGAAGGACCAAAGATTGGGAGAGACCCCGCCAGGGCCAGCGTCTGGAAACAAACACGTCAGGCCACGGAGCCGCGGGCCAGGAAATCAGCCGTAAAGGCGGCTGGCGATGCGACCGGAACAGGTCGGCAAAATTGCTCCAGAATGCCCGGTGGCGTGGCTCCAGGCGCAGCAAAAGCGCGGGCGCAGAGAGCGGCTCTGCTGCCTCGTCCACCATCGCTACTCTAAGCGCAGAACCCTGTCTTTGCCGCATACCGCTGGGAGAAAGCAGAATTGAATTATACCCTGTGCAAAAGTGATCTGGAACCAAGTTCCTGCAAGCACAAAAGGGCCCAAAACCCCCTGCGGAAGCGGCACTTGCAGCAGTAACGACAGTCGCCTTACTTTGGTGCTTTGCCCAACCCTCTCAGGCAGCGTACGCTTAACATTTAAAAGGAGATACTGCTGACCTGCCTTGGCCCCCGCCGAGTTGGTGTCGCTTGTATCAGTGCGCGAGCCTAGGCTATGAGCGGCAAGTACTCATCCCGGAGATATCCCTGGCCAACGTTGGCGCTGTGTCTGTTTCTGTTTTCTCTGGGCTGCAATCACCGCCTGGATACAACGCACGTAATTGATCACGCCGAAGCGGCGCGTCTGGCGTCGTTAAATCCTAATAACTACGGAACCCCGGTTCGTCTAGACGTTGTGGTCACTTACTACGACCCCGAATGGCATCTGTTGTTCGTTCAGGATTCCAGCGGCGGCTTATTTCTAAATCTGAAGGAACTTGTTCCGGGCTTGGGCGTCGGCGCCGGTACACGTCTGGCAATACAGGGCAAGATTGCGTCTCCTGGCATCGGCATAGAAGACCCGCATTTCCAGTTGCTGGGTCCTGCGTCCATGCCCGCTCCACAAGCCATGCCTTCCGGACCTGACCTCAAACAATTACGAATTTCTCAGTGGGTGGAATTACAGGGCACAGTTCGTTTGGCCTCCATCGAAGATAGCCGATTGACCTTGACCCTGGTGGATGGCGGACGCCGGACTCGGATTCGCATACTCGACTGGAACAGAGTCCGGCCGGTCGCTCTGCTGGGCGCGAGAGTGCGCGTGCATGGAGTCTCGGCCGCAGAGGTGGACGAAAAAGGAAATTGGACGGGTGTCCAGGTGTTCGTCAGCTCGGCCAACAATCTGGAGTTTGAGAGCAAGCTGCTGGATCCCTATGCTACGCGACCGGATTCCTTTGCCACCGTAATCCAGCCGCGCCAAGCCGGCCAGATCGTCCATCTTTCCGGCACCGTGGTGGAGCAAAAGTCAAGCCGCATCCTGGTACTGAACAACGGAACAGAAACTATAAAAGCGCGCATCGCGGACTCTTCCCAGTTTGCCGCAGGCGACGTGGTGGAGCTTATCGGATTTACCGCCCAGAGCCCTGACTGTCAGGTGGAAGATGCCATCGTTCGCCTCATTGCTCCGCGTAAGAACCTGGACGAGTCTCATATCAACGGCGCCCTGCGCCGCCTGCGCGATCTTAAATCTCTGTCGGTAGAAGCCGCCGCTAAGCAAATCCCGGTGGAAGTGAAGGGCACAGTTACTTTTTTAGACCTATTCACCAGCCTGCTCTTTGTCGAGGATGCCTCTGCGGGTGTGTACGTGGACATTCACAACCAGGTCCCGGATTATCTGCGCCTGGGAGACCGCGTGCGCATTGTGGGTGTCAGTGGGCCTGGAGAGTATGCACCTATTATCGTCCATCCAAAAATTAAAGTTTTGGCGCATGGCACGTTGCCCAAACCCTCCAAGTTGTCGCTGCAAGCCCTGGCTTCCGGCAATGCCGATGGGAAGTGGGTGCAGGTTTCGGGGATCGTCCGCTCCGTGCAACAGTTGAAGGACCAGCATTCTTTAAAGCTGGCGATTGGCGGCAATAGCTATCTGGTGCAGTTTCCGCGCTCGCTCGATTCCTCTGCCCTGGAAGACCAACTGCTGGATTCGCAAGTCCGTATCAATGCGGTTTGCGGGACGCTCTTCAACGAAAAGCGCCAGTTGACCGGGATTAAGTTTTTTGTGCCGGACCTGGCCAGCGTCCAGATCATGGAACCGGCCCCCAAAGAAGCGGCCAGCATGGTCCGGCCGATCATCACTTTGCTGCGTTTTGACCCCTTGAATCTCTCCATCCATCGGGTGAAAATTCGCGGCGTGGTGACTTTGCAGGAGAAGAACAAGAGCTTCTACGTACAGGATTCAACCGCCGGAATCTATGTGGTCGCGGAGCAAAAATCTTCTCTGCAACCGGGTCAGGTTGTGGAAGTGTCGGGCTTTCCCGTGGCCGATCCGGAGGGCCCCTATCTCGACGATGCCAGCGTCGTCGCCATTCCTGCCATTTCGAATGTCACGCCAGTCAAGCTGACGGCTGAGGAGATGTCCGCAGGCTCCTACAATTCGCAGTTGGTGCGCGTGGAAGGAAAATTGTTGGAACGAATTGCCGGCCCAGACCAGAGCGTATTGATGCTGCAATTTGGCGACACGGTGCTGCGCGCCCGTTTGCGGGGGAGCGGCCTGGCCGCTGGCATTCGCCAAGGGAGCCTGCTCGAAGTAGTTGGGGTCCTGCAAAAAGAGGACCAGACCACGCCCTTGTCCTACCGGATTACGCTGCGCTCCAAGGATGACATCCGCATTCTCCAGGCCGCATCCTGGTGGACCCCGGAACACACCGCGCGCATCTCTGTGGGCGCTTTGATCGTCATTCTGGTGGTATTGCTATGGGTTTTGGTGAGCGCCTACCGTATCCGCTCGTATCAAGCCAAGCATGACCCGCTTACCGGTTTGCAAAACCGCAACTCCACGCTGGAGTATCTCGAACGCCAAATGTCGCGCGCCATTCGCGAGCGGTCGTCGATCGGCATCATTCTCGCGGATGTGGACGAGTTTAAGAAGATTAACGATACTCACGGCCATTTGGCGGGGGACGCCGTGCTCAGGCGGATCGCGGCCATTTTCAATGCGGACCTCCGGCCTTACGATGCCGTGGGACGCTACGGTGGGGAAGAATTTCTGATCGTAGTTCCCAATTGTGACGCCGCAACCGCCAGGGAGGTCGCGGAACGCATACGAGCGCGCATTCAGCAGGACGCGTTTTCGCCCGCGCTTCCCGCGCAAAGCCTTCCCGTCACTTGCAGTTTCGGTATTGCCATCGCCAACGACATGTCCTGGAGCGTGGACTCGCTGCTGGCTTCGGCGGATTGCGCTCTTTACACCGCCAAGAACACCGGGAGAAACAAGACCGTTCTCGCCAACCGCACGCCCGACCGGACCCTGCGCGCGGGCCAATGATTACTTGGAAATTTTGGGTGGATCGAACTTTGTAGTGGACGCGATGCCCGAGCCTTCCTTGACGGTCACCAGCTGGTCGGCGGCAATGTCCTTAAACGATTCGTGCAATCCATTGGGCCAGAAAATTTCCAGATCGGCTTTCGTTTCCTCTCCCAGCCCGAAGTGGAGGCGCGGGTCGTTGCAGGAAAGATAACTCGACTGGCTCATCAGATTTTGCGCCTGGGTCTTCTTGCCATAATTCGCAATCACGCGCGACCCAATCGCGCTTCGATTGGATTTCGTGCCAATCAGCTTGACTTTGAGCCAGTGATTTTGTGACGGACAATCGTTGCGCAGGAGGGAAGGCGGATCGTTCACATTGACGACGACCACGTCCAGGTCGCCGTCGTTATCGAAGTCTCCAAAGGCACATCCGCGGCTGGAAAACTTCGACGCCATGCCGGGGCCGGCTTCTTCGGTTAGTTCCTCAAATCGCCCATCGCGCAGATTGCGGAAAATGATGCGGGGGTTCCTGTAAGGCAGTTGGGGAAAGTTTTTCTCCAACTCCGGATAAATATTCCCGGCAACCATGAAAATGTCCGGATAGCCATCGTTATCGAGGTCGACAATCCCGGCCCCCCAGCCGACAAAGCGTTGTTCTTTGACAATTCCACTCGCTGTGGTCACATCATCGAAGTCCCCCTTGCCGGAATTTCGATAGAGCCCGTTGGCCTCGCGCTGGAAATGGGTTTTGAAAATGTCTGCGTGTCCTTCGAGCATGTAGTCGCCCACGCCTACTCCCATGCCCGAGTTCTCGCGGCCCTCTCCGCTCACCGCGACTCCGCGCGCCAGCGCGTCTTCCTTGAAAGTGCCATCGTGATTGTTCATGAACAGCAAGCTGGGAGTGGAATCGCCGGCAACGTAAATGTCCGGCCAGCCATCCTCATCAAAATCGGCGGCTACGGCCGTCAACGCGTAAGACCCGCGCACATCCGCGATACCGGTTTCTTTACTGACGTCGGTGAATGTCCCATCGCCGTTGTTGCGATAGAAGGAGTGGTACCCGGGTTTTAACCCGCGCGGTCCGCACACCACGGGGAGTCCCTCATAGCTGCACGTGGGGCTTTGGACGGAGGGCTTTGGGGCATGTTCCAGGTCCATCTCTACATAATTGGCGACAAATAAATCCAGGAAGCCATTGCGGTCATAATCGATAAAAGTGCATCCTGTGCCGAAGCGGGTTTCTTTCTCCAGCAGACCCGCCTCTTTGGTCACATCGCTAAATGTGCCATTCCCATTGTTGCGGTAAAGCCGGTTCTGTCCAAAGTAAGTGCAGAACAAATCGTCGTATCCATCGTTATTGTAGTCACCCACGCAGACCCCATTGCCCCAGCCCACGTGGCGCAAGCCGGCCTTTTCAGTCATGTCGGTGAAAGTGCCGTCACGGTTGTTTTTATACAGCCGGTTGGTGGCGCCGGGAGGCGTACCTCCCAGCCGGGTTCCGCATACCATGAAAATATCCATCCATCCATCGTTGTCGTAGTCGAGGAAGGCACAGCCCCCGCCGACCGATTCGATGATGTAGGTGGCCTTCCCGTCGTCCCCGAAGATCATCTCCGCCGTGAGTCCGGCTTCGTGAGCGATATCGAAAAATTGAGAGAACCGCGGACGGCTTGGTAGTTGCGCGGATTGGAGTTGATCGAGCGCGAAGGTCAGTCGGGGAGCAAGAAACCCAGCCCCCGGGGCCGCCATCAGGCCGGCAAGGAATGTCCGCCGGTTGAGCCTGGTGGCGGGCTTACTTTGAGGATCGGGTCGCGACAGTTTTTGCCTCTTCCCTGGGGGCAGCCCCCAAGACCACCCGTCCGCGGTCCGTACCGAAGCAACAGGCATCTTTAGTGAATTTTCGGTCCGCCACACAGCGCGGCAACATCATTTCGCAGGTTTGCCCTGTTGTGCAAGCTGGGCCTTGATCTGTGCCCGGACCTCCCCCGCGTGTTCGTTGTCAGGCTCGATGCGAAGGGCCTTCTCCAACTCTGATTCTGCCTCAGACAAGCGGGATTGGCCGGCCAGGGTCACCGCAAGATTTACGAACGCTTGCACATAAGCCGGATCGTTCTCGATGGCCTGGCGGAACAAACGCTCGGCGTCCTTACTTTTTTCCTGTTGACCGTAAAGCGACCCCAGATTATTTTGTGCTTCCGCATAGTGCGGACTCAGCGAAATTGCCGTCTTAAACTCTCTTTCAGCGTCTTCCATCTGTCCCGCTTGGAAACTTAGAAAACCCAACTGATTGTGCGCCGTGGCGAAGTCCGGGTCGACCTCAATTGCTTTCTGGAGGACTTCCCGCTCCGATTGATAGTCCTGCTTTCGGTCCAGCGCCAGGGCCAAGTTGTACAGGATGTGAGAATCCCGAGGATTCTCCGCAACCGCTTCCCGGTAAGTGTCCACCGCCATCTGAAGCTTGCCGTCCGCCAAAAACTGGTTGGCCTGGTTGGCTTTGGCCGCTGCTACATCCTTTTTCGCGCGCTGGTCTATGCTGTGCTGGAAGATTGCCAACTGCTCCTTGGCTTCATCCCGAAGCCCCAATGAACGAAGCACGGTCGCCAGCCGGAAGCGGGCTTCTGTCGCAGCCGGATCAAGTTGCACGGCTTTCTCAAAGTGGGTGCGGGCTTCAGCCGTTTTTCCCGAATCCATCAATACAAGGCCAAGTTGGTATTGGGCATCGTAATGCTCGGGGTTCAGCGCGACGGCGTGTGTCAGCATTTCCGCTGCTTCGTCCCGGTTTCCCAATTGTTGGTCAATCACGCCCATCAAATAGAGGCCGTCAAACGCGTCGGGATGATGCTGTCGATATTCCTGTACCACCGGCAGGGCCGCTGTGAACTTGGCAAGCAGGACCAGAAGTTTGGCGTACGAGAGCCGCACCTCGTCCTCCCGCGGATTGATTCGTAGGGCTTCCTGAAACTCCCTGGTCGCCTCTTCCCAACGATTGAGTTGCGTGTAGATGGTTGCCAACCCGGCGTGCGCCACAGCGGACTCCGGATGCTCCTTGATCATCTGCGACAAAACTTGAATTGCGTCATCATTTTTCCCGCTTTTCGAGTAGGCGATGACCAGGTCCATGCGTAACACTTCATCCGCGGGCGCACTCCGCAGTTTTGCAATGGCAACCGGGTATCTTTCCTGGGAGATCAGCGCTTTGGCAAGCCAGTCGAGCGCAGTCACGGACGTCGGGTCGCTTTTTAAGACGATATTAAATTGTTCGATGGCGGTATCCAGCTGATTCATCTGGGCGAGTGCCACCCCAAGTGTCATATGCGCTTGCGTGTGATTTGGTTTGAGCTTCAGGGTGGAGCGGGCTTCTTGCGCGGCATGCTCGGGATCACCACTGGCCAGCAGCGCCAGCGCGAGATAATAGCGGGTAGCTGCGGAGTTCGGATTGAGGCGAAGGGATGAACGGAATGCAGGAATGGCGCAGGCATAATTGTCAAACTGCCCGAAGTACGCGCCTAGCTCCTCGTATGCCAGCGCCGTAGGATGTGCGGCGACTTTCTGCTCCACTGCCGCGGGCGCTTTGCATGCTCCGCTGCCTTGCGTCCAAGCCAGACTCGAACCGAGCAAGATCAGGTATAGGCAAAATTTCGGAATGGTCGTGAGCACGCCAGCCTTCATGTTCCCCCTGCAAGCACCTCATTCAAGATTCAAGGCGAGCGTTTGATAGCGATACCAGTATATCCCGCTTAATCGCAAAATTTGGGGAGGAACTTAAAAGGCAAGACTGGAGATGTTTCCGCTCTCGGGGCGCTGGCCGTGGAGTTCGTCACTGCGGTCATTTCTGATACGCCGGATCGATTCGCAGCCGCACGAACGCCGAATCACCAGCTCAGTCGGCAATACCACGTGGGCATGGAGCGATCGGGTATCGGACCCCGGCGCGCGACGGATCCAGTCCAGCAATATCCGGGTAGCGCTCTGCCCGAGCTGCGCGGCTGGTTGACGCACCGCGGTCAACGGCACTGCCAATAATGGCGCCAGCTCGAAGTCGTCGAATCCAACGATGGCGACCTCTTCCGGCACCTGAATGTTTTCCTTCCGGAACATTTGCAAAACCTGCGCCGTCGTAACGTTATTTAAGGAAAACAGCGCGGTGGGCGCTTTAGGCGACCTGAGTTTCTGCAAGACTTTCGGCCCCACCGCCGATCCTTCTTCTACCACCACCAGCTGGGCTTTAAGCCCGGCCTGGGCCATGGCTTTTTCATAGCCCTCGATCCGCTGCCCGATGGAATTGAACTGACTGTCATATCCCGCGCAGAGAATTCGAGTGTGTCCGTGATCAATCAGATGGTTTACCGCTTTTTGCGCGCCTTCGACATTTTCTACCGTTACTTCGCCGGCATCGAGGCCTGGGAACGTGCGGTCGATCATCACCACCGGAATACCGCGAGCGCGCAAGTCCTGCAATTGACCTACGCAATTCGGGTTGGAAGGGACGATGAGGATCCCAGCAATGTTGCGGGATTTCATCATCGTAAGCTCTTTCGCTTCGCTTTCCGGGTCCCGCTCGGAAGCCAGCAGCAAAGTCATATATCCGTGTTTTGCGGCCATCTGCTGCACGGCGTGCGCGCAGATGGAAAAGAATGTGTCGGCAAGGTCGGGGACGATGAGTCCAATGGTCCGGGCAGACTGGCCTTTAAGGATGCGCGCCGCCTCATTCGGTTCGTAGCCTAACTTGCGAATGGCCGCCCGCACTTTGGCGGCCGTCCGCGGGCTGACCAGCTTTCCCCCATTGACGACGCGGGAGACGGTCATGCTGCCCACGCCACACTCTCTGGCTACATCTGCGATGGTGGGATTACTCGACGGTTTTCTTGGCATGGAGTTCCTTCATGCGACCAAAGAAAAACGATATTCTTAATAAACTCCCATCACGTTACTTCCATAAACCGTATTGTCCCTGAATGTTACTACAAATAACAATAGCTATTCGGTCGAGGCCGGCGCACGAATGTCCATAGGCGATCTCGAATGAGAACGTTAACAATTGTTATCGAAGACACTCGCTTACATATCTTTGAGTGTGCGATGGAACCCTGTTTTCACAAGGACGCAGCATTTTTAGGTTGACAACCATGTTTTGAACAGCCTATAAGTTTTCCATTCAGGGAAATGGTATCGCTACCATTTTATGGATAGCAGGTCCTCGGGTTGCGTGGGTTTCCCGCCCTGCTTCATTCACGTTGGGGACAGCTTCGAAAACAACAAGTGGTATTCAAATCCGGAGGCAGCATGCGAAAAGTAGTCGGGTTTCTAACTCTATTGTTATGCGCAGCATTTTGTTTTGCGCAAACTCCCACCGGCACCATGCAGGGAACCGTAAGCGATCAGCAAGGTGCGGTGGTGGCCGGTGCAACTGTAACCGTTACCAGCGCCACTACCGGTATTTCTAAAACTACAACCAGCGACGGGGACGGGCGCTTTCTGATGCCTTACATTCTTCCCGGAACTTATAAGGTGACGGTCGAGGCAAAAGGATTTCGTTCGGCCTTGCAAGACAACGTCGTTTTGGAAGTCGGACAGGCACGTTCGCTGACTTTTACCCTGAATGTTGGGACGGTTGGCGAGGCGGTTGAAGTGCAAGCGACCGCTCCCGTGATTGATACCCAGACCTCAAGCATGGGGGAAGTCATTCAGACCCGCACCATCAATGATCTGCCTCTGAATGGACGTAACCCTGCCAACCTGGCGCTACTGGTGCCGACCGTAACCGATATCGGCAACTCCACCATTCCCCACGTTGGCGGTTCGCGCAACTCGGTGAGTGAAGTACAAATCGATGGCCAGACCAACATCCTGCCAGAGAACAATGTCGGCGACAACTACACCGCCAACAACCCCATTGTGGATTCGGTGCAGGAGTTCAACGTGCAGACCAACTCCATGTCGGCAGAATATGGGCGGTCGGGCGGCGGCGCCATTAGTTTTATTACCAAGTCGGGCGGAGAAAAATTCCATGGATCGGGATTTGAATTTGCCCGCAACGGTATCTTCGACGCGCTCTTCAAGGGCTCGGCCCCAGGTACATCCAAAGCCGACTTGCATCAATACCAGACGGGTGGCACCATTGGCGGTCCGATTCCGCTGGGCAGCAAGAAGAATACTTTCTTCTTCTTTGACTATCAGGACCAGCACGCCACGGTTGCTGCCGGTGAAAGTGATACGGTTCCGGAAGCATCTTGGCTGACTGGCAACTTCTCAAATCTGATTCCTGCAGGTCACGATTGCAATGCAGCGCCGATCGCAGGTTGTATCTACGATCCTTTGACTATTAATACAACCACCAATATAAGGCAGGCTTTTCCCGGCAACATCATCCCAGCCAATCGTCTGAGCACGGTCGCGAAGAATATGATTGGTTTCTACCCGGCAAGGAATAGCGGGACGTTCGATCCAGCGAACCCAACTGCTCAAAACTACAAAGTCGTGGGTTCGACCACCAACAACAACGGTCAGTGGGATGCCCGCGTGGACCACGATTTCCGCGCGAATTGGCACTCTTTCTTTCGCTTAACCCATCTCGATGGGCACAGCACGCCGCTGAGCGACTACAACAATCCCGCCTCGCAGGGTTTTGACGGTCCGCAGCATTTCGGCTCATGGAGCGGATCTTTCAACAATACTTTTACCATCAACCCGACGTTGTTAGGAGAACTTCGCATCGGCGTCACCCGGGCGACGGTGAAACGCACTGGCGCCGGCGGGAACTTCGATCCTACTTCTTTGGGTTTCCCGGCTTACGTCAGCCAAACTGCGGGAGCGCAGGGACAAATCTTCCCCCGGCTAAACGTTGGGAACGGTTTTTCCGGGTTGGGACCGAGCGGGTTTAATGCTTTCTCCCAGAACCCATTGGTGGGAGATATTACCGGAAGTTTGGTTAAGATCTCCGGGGCCCACTCCTTCAAAGTGGGGGCTGAATACCGCAAGCTGTACGAAGATTTTTACCAGTTTGGTTTGCCGAGCGGACAATACACCATCGATTCAAGCTGGACTCAGCGTATAGCCAATGACAACGCAGGAAGCGTCGGTTCAGGCAATCCCTTCGCCTCCTTGCTCTTGGGACTGCCCTCCGGTGGTAGCACCACCCATGATCCTTCGGTGGCTAGCTCCAGTCATTACATCGCCGCTTATTTCCAAGATGATTGGAGAGCAACCAAGCGTCTGACACTCAATCTGGGCTTGCGCTGGGATGCAGAACTTCCCCGCACCGAGCGCTTCAACAAGTTGGACTACTGGGACCCTAGCCTGCCCTCGCCTTTGCAAGGGCACGTGACGGTACCAGTGGGAGTCAACTGCCCCGGATGCGCAGACTTGTTGGGGCGCATGGTTTTCACGGGCACACCTTTCAGCAAATATGGTCGTCGTCAAGGACCAACCCAGTACAAAGACTTCGCTCCCCGGTTGGGTTTCGCGTATGATGCGGGGCACAAGTTGGTCTTTAGAGGCGGCTGGGGCATGATTTATGGTCCGTCCGCGTTGCAGGCGGGAGGCTCATCCGGCGGTACTGGCAATGCCGGATTCGCCACCCAGACCAACTTCAATTCGTCTTTTGATAACCAGCAGACCATCGTCGCTACTCTGGATAATCCCTATCCGGGAGGGGTCTATAACCTACCCCAAGGGGCCGCAGGGGGGCCGACGACCTCCATTGGAACCGGTATCAGCGACACCTTTTTCGCCTCCTACCGCAACCCATACTCCATTCAGTACAACTTCAATATCCAATACGCCCTGCCTTATCAGATCACTTTGGAAGTGGGCTATTTGGGGAACCATGGACTGTTCCTCGTGGACGGAGATCCTGGCAAGCCTTTTGACCAGGTGCCGACCCAGTATCTGTCTCTGGGAAATGCGCTCAACAACAATGTGCAGAATCCATTCTTTGGAGTTATCACGACTCCAGGGTCTGACTTGGCCCAGCCCACGATTTCAGCCTGGAAGTTGCTGAGACCATTTCCTCAGTATGACAACGTGATCTCGTTCCGCAAGGCGACGGCTGAGTCGAAGTACAATGCCTTCACCTTCAGACTCAACAAGCATTTCTCTCAAGGGCTGAGTGTGCTTGTTTCCTTCACGGGGGAAAAGGAGCTCGATGACTCCGCATCGGCGGTCGGCTTCCTGGGTCCTGTGAGCAGCACCTATAACAATCAATATAATCCCCGTGGTGAGTGGGCGGTGGGCGCGCAGGATGTCTCTCGCATCTTCACCGCAGGCTATACCTACGAATTCCCCTTCGGACACGGCAAGCGCTTCCTGAACACCCATGGGGTGATGGACCGCATCGTCGGAGGATGGCAGGCGGCCGGGATCATCAAGTGGACGACCGGGACTCCGGTGGTTCTCGCCAGCGTTGGCGACCCGTCCAATCTGGGGACTCTAGGCATGCGGCCGAATTGGAATGGTCAAAGCGCGAAACCCAGCAATCAAAAACTCTCCAATTGGTTCAACGCCTCGGTATTCTCAAAACCAGCGCAATTCACTCTTAGCAACGGCCCTCGCACTATTCCCAATGTGCGGGTCCCGGGAGTATCGAACTCCGATCTCTCGTTCTTTAAGAACAACTACTTCGGGGTTGAAGACAAGTACGACCTTCAGCTCCGGGTGGAAATGTTTAACGCGTTCAACCATCCACGCTACGGTGGGCCGGATGCAAACATTAACGATGGTGCGGCGTTTGGCGTAATTCAGCCGGGCAATATCATCAGCGCGCCCCGGCAGATTCAGCTGGCGGTGAAGTTTAACTTCTAACCGCAAGCCACGGTGAGGTTGGGGAGCCACTCCTGTGGTTTCCCAACCTTTTTATATGTACGGCGTTTTCAGCAAAACGCTGTACAGGTAAATAGTGCGATCTCCGCGATACACTTTCAACCTCTGCTTCCTTGCTCTCCGTCTAACGAATCAGCCCGCG
>CAZETZ010000041.1:0-22864 GCA_964514735.1 uncultured Acidobacteriaceae bacterium
TCAACGAATCGCCGGTAATCTTGCCATGTTCGGCATCAAAAATGCTAGGCGGACCGCCGGTCAGGACGAATTTGTCGTCTGCGGCAGTGTAAACGAGTTGGTCACCTGTGCCCTGGCGCTTGGACTGGTTGATCATGACTTGGTCGTGCGCTACCACCCGATCCAATTTCCCCAGGCCATTCGTTGCTGTTGTCGCGGTTTCACTGTGCGCCTGGAGGAAGACATCCAAGGTGCGCGCAGTAATAGTCATGTCAGTCCACTTGGCCACCACACTTCCCTCGAATTGGGCCCTGCGCTCGTTGTCGGTGTAGGTAAGGTGCCTGGAGTTCACGGCCAACGGGACTGCCTTATTTTTGTTGTCAATCTGAGTAATTAGCATTGAGACGGGTTTTCCGTTGACAGCATTCGCGATGATGGAACGGTGCTCGCGATCGAATTGCATGGAAGGGGCCTCGACCACATTTGCATCCTGCCATAGCCGGGCGTTCCCGCTGTAGACGGCAATGGACGGACTTTTGTGCGCCGTCATGGTGCGCGCAGTTACGTGAATCGGCGATGATGATGCCAGCAGCGCGCCATCCGGCCGCGCCTTCAGGTCGCTGTAGGTGCTCTTTACATCTCCCTCTGCAATGGCATCGCCTGTGGCGCGATTGAGCTTCATCGAGCCGGCTGTTGTGCTCATGCCTCCGTCCACGACTCGCGGCGTACCGCTCAGCGTGATCATTTGGTCCATTGTCGTGTAACGCGCGCTCTTGGCCCAGGCCTTGCGCTCGCCATCTACGTATGCGAAGTTGTCCTGCTGCGTGATGGAATCAATGCCCTTCCCGGGATGAAAGGCGGCATCCAGTGAATCACTGGTGCTGACCCGGTCTGTTTCTCCTGGAGTTACAGTGACGATACGGGCATTGGGCGCGCCATGGACCGACGTCAGTCCGGTTTTGTCAAAAGCCGCGACAAACTTTGCGGCAGTAACCAGGGTCTGCTGCGCCAGTGAATCTGCATCCGAGGGATGCAGGTCGATTTGCGGCGGGCCCGAAGTTTCGGCACGCTCCATGTGCCGGGATTTGGCAAAGAAGAAGTCCATTGCCGGCGCGGTAATTTCCAGATCTTGCGCTTCGCCTTGTACCGCCGCGGGCCTCTGGTGCTGGAGCAGCTTCACGTTTTCTTCCGTGTGCACCGCGGCCAGCTGATTTTTGCCAGTGAAATTTAGAACGACCCGTCCCGCACGACCCAGCATCGGCTGGTCGCCCGCGGCCTCCATCTGTACATTGCCGGAGAAAGTTGCGGTGCGGACCGTGTCCCGTTGTTCAGCCATCAACACTTCCAACTGTTCGGAGCGCAGATGCAATTCGGAGTCGCCCTGCGAATCGGCCTTCACGTTGCTACGAGCAAGCATTCTTTCAACCGTGCTGTCTTTGCGAAGAAAAAGCGTGGCGATATCCGCTTCCAGAGTCTCCGTCTTTTGCCGCATATGCAAATGATCGAGCACGATGGCTTGAGGATCCTTAGTCATAGTGGCGCGATCCGCATCCACGGTCGCCTGATTTTCCCCAGTGAAGTGAATCTGCACCTGCGATTGCAATATCAGCGTGTTTTCTTTCGAGTGGTAACTCGCACCTACAGCAGTTCCAGTGGCTTGTGGGATTGTAAACTCCACCTTGCCTGAAGCGTGAGCATCACCTGTGTTCTGGTTGAAAACCAGATTGCTGGTTCGCAGGTGAATGGGATTTTTCAATTCCTTGGGAACAGCCTGGTCCGCATGCGCCAGCCCTTCCGGGTTGGCTTCTAGATCGATCTGGACTTCCCCGTGCGCGGTTACATCACCAGTTTGTTTGTCATATTCGAAGTCTGAACCGTAGATCTGATCGAAGCGCGTAGAATCGCGCCCGTAGAGGGTGATAGCCACATCATGCAGGGTGGCTTTGCCGCCTTCTTTATATTGAATGGCCTTGCTCGCCTGCACTTTGTAAAGAGTGCGCCCACCTTCCGACTTGGAGATGGTGATTCCCTGGGAGCTTTGCTCAATCTCGATGCCAATTTTTTCCGGAACTTTTTTTAAGGCATTTTCGATCCGCCACTTCGCGAAGTAGTACGCTCCGGCGACGACAACGATTGCCAGAACAGCACCAATCGCGAACCAACGGCGAAGAAGGGAAACAGAAACGGGCATCTGCGGATAGTGTAATCCAGATGCTTGGTCGCTTCGTGAAATGAGGCGATTTTCGCTTATCTTTGATCTGGCGATCAAGAAATCCGGACTAAGGTATTAGCTATCATGTCATGCAACCCCTGCTTCTTTTCAGTGAACCCGGCCATGATGAACCCGATGCAAAGAATTAATCCAGAAAGAATCTTGGCAAAGTGCCGGCCAGTGGCACGACCGAACGAGATTCGCTGGCCTTGCAAGTCCGTCACCTTCATTCCGAAAACCATTTTCCCTAAAGTCGCCTGACGAGTTGAGCTTTCCATCATCGCGCTGTAAAACCAATCCCCCACCAGACCAATCATCCCTCCTATGCCGGAGCTCATGATCTGGATTTCGGGCCCGACCGAGTGGGTTGCCACGCCCGCCACACCGATGAACATCCCAACAACGAACGAGAGGGGGATTACGACCACTTGTACCAAGATGGCATCAATGATTGCCGCGACCACCCGTATCCAAAAACCGCCATAGCGTGCGAAAGCCGCGGGCACAGGTTGTGGCGTGGGCGGAAGGGGACTCAAGTTCCCTCCGCATTGAATACAAAACTGCGAGTCAGTCGAATTTTGCGTTCCACAACGGCTGCAATATGCGCCCATGGGCTGTGAATATAGGCGCAGGTTTTCTATTTGTAAAGAGTTGGTCAGGCACTCGCTAATGCGGGAATTTCACCTTACACTCTTCGGAGATTATGGAGAACTCGCCTGCCGCTCTACTGGATTTGCGCAACATTCGGGTCATGCGTGGAGACAAAGTTGGGTTGGACGACTTCAGCCTAACGATTCAGGCTGGGGAGCATGTAGCGATCCTTGGGCCGAATGGCTGCGGGAAGTCCACGCTGATCAAAACTATTACCCGGGAGTGCTATCCCGTCGTTCGGGATGGGTCATCTATGACTATCCTGGGACAAGACCGGTGGGACGTTTGCACACTTCGTTCCACTCTTGGCATTGTGTCCAATGACTTGATGACCGCGTGTACAGGCTATACCACGGGGCGCGACGTTGTTTTGTCGGCATTCTTCAGCAGCACAAAAATTTTTCCGCATCATACGATCCACCCCGAGCAACAAGAGCAGGTAGACGCGGCGCTCGCCAGGCTTCATATATCGCATCTGGCGGACCGGGAAGTGCGGGAGATGTCTTCCGGGGAGGCGCGCCGGATCCTTATCGCGAGGGCGTTGGTGCATGGGCCGAGCACTCTACTGTTTGATGAGCCCAGTAATTCGCTCGACTTCGCTGCACGTCACGAGTTACGAGAAACCATGAGCCGTCTGGCAAAGTCCGGGACTGGGGTCGTGATGGTGACACACGACCTGACCGACATTATTCCCGAGGTCAAGCGGGTTGTGCTCATGTCGAAAGGAAAAATTGTTGCAGACGGCAGGAAGGAAGACGTACTCCAGTCCGAGCGGCTGTCGGCATTGTTTGGCACAACCGTCGAGATTGCGCGCAAAGATGGCTACTATCATTTGTGGTGAAGGTTGCAGGGCTGAGGACCGTCAGTTCTCGGTTCTCAGTTTAGGCGGGCCAGATACTCAGAGCAGCTTGCTCGCAAAAAGCTCAACTGACTTCAACAGGAGTATCCTCAGGTTATCCTTAAGATCTTAAGTGTTCGAGAGGCATCCATGCGCAAAATCTTATTGGGAATCGGAATCGTTTTACTACTTCTTCTCATTGCCGTAGGCATATTCGCGGCCACTTTCAATCCAAATGATTATCGGGCCACCATCCAATCCAAGCTGGAAGAGCAACTAAGCCGCAAGATCCAGCTCGGCGATATGAGTTTGGGGTTGTTTCCACCGCGTTTTCGCGTAGCCAATCTCTCGATTACTGACGATCCGCACTTCAACAGCTCGCAGTCTTTTATTCAGACAGGCGAGTTGAGCATCTCAGTGCAATTGCTTCCCTTGTTGCACAAGTCTCTTCAAGTTGATTCTCTTACTTTGAAACAGCCGCGAGTGGAGTTGATTAAGGATGCCCAAGGTATATGGAACTTCGCCTCGCTTGGCCAGAAGACATCTACATCCTCCACTTCGTCGGACCAGCAAGGTTTTTCTCTAGGGAAGCTGGCAATTGAAGATGGGCAGGCCGCCATCACCGACCTGCAAGACCATAAACCGCGAACTGTCTATGACCACATCAACTTCCAGCTAACGGACTTTGCTCCTAATAAACCTTTTAACCTGGAAGCATCGGTCCACTTACCTGGATCGGGGGACCAGCAAGTCCAATTGCAAGGCACCGGCGGACCTTTATCGCACGACAATCCTGTCTCCACTCCCTTCAAAGGCGCGCTAGACTTGAAGGACGTTGACATCGCGGGACTGCAAAAGTTTCTCCAGACTTCAGCCCTGGTCAACACGGAGGGAATTCTTTCCGGGCACACAAACATTGCGAATCAGAATGGGCAGGTTTCGGCCAGCGGGCAGATCAGCATGGACAAACCCAAACTGCATGGAATTGAAGTGGGGTATGCCATCAACCTGGACTATGACGTGAATGACGATCTCCAGAATGATCTGCTGACCATCAACAAAGGCACGATCAAATTGGGGCCTACTCCGTTGTTCATCACCGGGACTGTGAACAGCAAAGCTACCCCAGCGCAGTTGAATGTAAACCTGAAGGCCAACGATGTTTCGATAATCGAGATCGCGCGCCTGGCAGCAGCCGCAGGCATGGCGTTTTCTCCCGACACCAAGGTAGAGGGACGCATCAATGCCAACCTTCAGACACGGGGGCCGGCCGACAAGCCAATCTTGAATGGGACGCTTGGCGGGCGTGATATTCAGATTTCGGGAAAAGACATTGCCAAACCGGTGGAGGTGAAAGCAATCAATGTGTCACTGACTCCGACTGAGATTCGTTCCGACAATTTCAATGTCACGTCCGGCGGAACCACAGCATCCACGCAATTTACGCTGAAGCAATACGCTTCGAAATCTCCTCTTGTTGATGCCACGGTGCGGGCGCCGAATGCGGCCTTGCCGGAGCTGCTGTCCATGGCCAAGGCCTATGGCATCACCGGGGTCGACAAGCTCAGCGGGGCGGGAACGCTCAATTTAGACATGCATGCGGCGGGGCCGTTGCAAGCCCTCAGTTCCGACCAGATCATGAAAGCCCTGAATGGCGCGCTCAGCGTCGATTTCAACAACGTGCGTTATTCCGGCGTGGATATTTCTCATAAACTAGCGACCTTGACCGGGAACCTCCAGCAAGGGCAGGAGGACAAGGGCTTCACCAATGTATTGAAAATGACGGGCAATATTCTTGTGAAAAATGGGACCGCGCAGACGAACAATCTTCAGGCCGCCCTCGACATTGCCAATGTGAGTGCGGTTGGCACCGCTGACCTCGGCAGTCAGGCATTGAATATGCAAGTGAATGCCGTATTTTCCAAGGCTTTCAGCAAACAGGTGGGCGGCGCCAGCGTGGGTGGGACCAATGTGGGGAACGTCCTGAACGCTGCGCTATCCAATGACGAGGGAGAAATCGTAATCCCTGCGATCGTGACCGGGACATTGCAAAATCCAAAGTTCGCGCCGGACACGAAGAAAATTGCGCAGATGCGGGCCAAAAGCGGCGCCTCTTCTCTGATTCAGGGATTGTTAGGGCAGAAGAAACAACCTGCGAACGCGCAAGACCAGCAGGAGGCAAACCCGGTGGACCAGATCATCGGGCTGTTCGGCAAGAAGAAGCCGAAAAAATAGGATTCATATTTTCTTGGCAAACTTACGCAGATTCCTGTGCGTTCTTTGCGGTTATCGTTGTGGAAATTATTCGAGTGGTCCAAAGACCTGACCGCAAAGTGCGCGAAGAAACCACGCAAAGGCACAAAGAAAACCGATCATGCCGACCTAGTGACGCCCGGGAAAATGAAAGCGCAGGCCGACTCTGGTCAGGACCGGAGGGCCGATATTCGGGGTAGGAGTTTTGGCGATGTCGTAGCGCCGATTGGTGATGTTTTCGCCCGCGGCAAACACATCGATTCCATGGCCCAGAGACCGCCCCACAAACAAATCGAGGGCGAAGTAACGGTCAAGCAACAGCGTATTCAGGTCATCATCAAACTGATCGCCGACCAATCTTCCTTGGACACTCAGCATCAGCCGGGAGGGGGACCAATACCGCGCCTGCACGGTGAATTGATTCCGTGGAATCTGGGGAACCTGATTTCCCACCAGCGACGGGTTGTTGGCAGGATCGGCGGGGAAGCTGAGCACGGTGGCGTCCGCGAATTGATAACCGCCGGAAATTTCGATGGTGCGAGTCAGGTGGGCGACGGCATCCAGTTCCACCCCGCGCGACCGGGTGCGTCCGAGGTTCTGCCTTTGCCGCTGTATGGGATTGGAAGTGGCGTTCAGGGTGACATTGGCAATGGGATTTACGATGTCATTCCAGAAAAAATTGCCTCTCAGGTTCAGCTTGCGGTCGAAGGCGAAAAGGTTGGCGCCCACTTCAGCGCCGGTGAGCCGTTCGGCCTGAAGATTTTGATTGGCCTGGGTCTGCACGTTGCCCACGCGGAAGGCCCGATACAGTTCATTCAAGGTTGGAGCGCGAAACCCACGGTACGCCGAAAGCGTCAACGACAAGCTGCCGGTCACCGGATGCAAAAGAGAGACCCGCGGACTGAAAGCATTCTCGGAACGCTCGGTAAATGGCGCTGTGGTAGTTGCGCCCGGTGGAGTGACGGGCATGCGTACCGACTCCGCATCGAAATTGCGCCAATGGTCGAAGCGGCCACCGAGGGTGACCATCCATTTGGGAGGGATGCGGAGAATATCCTGGCCATAAACGCCGTCCGCGCGCTGGCGGCCACCTGCAATGGTGTCGCGCAGATGAGTGCCGGAATTAAAGATGCTCTCGTTGCTCCATCCCATGACTTGACTGGCGTCGAACCCCGCGACCAGGGTTTGGCGGGCGATTGCCTTGCTCCACCAACCGCTGCCGCCTAATTGCTGTGCGGGAACGTGTTGCAGGTCGGAAACCGTCTCGCTGTTGCGGTTCGCCGCCACCGAGGAGAAACTTTGGTCATAACTTTGCGGCTGGCCGAATAACCGGACCGAGAACGATCCCAAAGAATCGGATTGCGTGTCCGCGCCCAAGACCCCCTGGGCAAGTTGAGTGTCATTGACCTGGAGCACAGTGCCATTGTCGCGGGACTCGGTGAAGTACGAACCCCGGCCAAAGATGCGGCTGTTCTTGCCGAAACGCCTGCCCAGAGTTAGCTCCACGGCTGCATGTTCGGCGTTGGCCGCGGTGTCAACACTGCCGCGCGTCGAAGTTGGGACAAGAATATATCCGTCGGTGTGGAACAAATCTGTAGAAATCGCAGCATCCCATTTTCCGAAACGGCCTCCACCCCAGAAAGAGAGATCGGGGGTTTGCTCGGCGCCGTAGGAAGTTTCCAGGGAAAAAGCCGGGGTTTCCTCCTGTCGCGGGAGGAACTGCACCGCGCCAGCCAAGCCATCGGAACCATACAAGCTCGAAATCCCGCGCCGTACCACTTCCACGCTTTGCACACTCTCTTGCGGCACGCGGCCCCAGTACACCCATCCCCCGAAGGGATCGGTCAAGGGAACGCCGTCTTCAAGAACCAGGGCGCGGCTGGCGCCGCTGGCCCCCAGACCGCTGAGCGAGACTCCTTGCGATGTGGGATTGGCGGTGCGGCTGCTGGAGCGGCGGAAAAGGGTGAAGCCGGGAATTTGCCGGAGCTTGTCGTCGAGGGTGAGCGCCGGAGTAGCGGCCAGGTCCTGGCTGGCCAGCGCGACCGCGCTTACGGCCACATCATCGAGGTGAAGTTCTGTGCGGGTGGCGGTGACGAAAACCTGCTCCCTCACATTCTCTGGAGACAGCGTAATCTCAAGCTTCGCTACTCCGGTGGCGCCGGCGTCCCATTTCTGGTCAACGTTGCCAAAGCCTTTGGCTTGCACCGCCAGGGTGCCTAGATTTGCTGGAACGGACTCGAAGAGAAAATTTCCCTGAGCATCGGTATCGCGGGACGCCGAGAAGGCGCCTGCATGGATGTCCACTCGCGCGCCAGCCACGAGCGCACCGGAGGAATCGCGCACCACGCCCTCCACTCGCACCGAGCGCGCCATTGCCACAGCGGAAAGAAGGCAAGAAACTAGAAAGGTCCTGATGGTGGGCGATAGAAACATAACAATCACGAAGGATGCCGACTAACTTAGGCCCGCTTTCTCGATCTCCTCACTGGCCAGGTGGAACCCGGAATTTGCCGCAGGGACTCCAGCGTAGATTGCCGCCTGTAACAGCACCTCTTTAAGATCGCACGGCTCCAGTTCATGCGACAAACCGGCGCGCACGTGCATACTGAATTCTTCCCATCGGCCCAACGCCAGCATCATGGCCAGCACTAATAGGCGGCGGGTGCGGGGGTCGATCCCGGGGCGTGTCCAGATGGTTCCCCAAGCATATCGTGTAATGAGCTCCTGGAAGTCGCGATTAAAGTCAGAAGTACCCGTGATCGCACGGTCTACATGCGCATCCCCGAGCATGGCGCGGCGTTGGGCAAACCCGGCGGCAAGCGGGTCGCCGCTTGCCGCGGGAAGCAGGAACTCCAGCAAAGCCGCTGTAAATGACCGGGGGCGTTCCTGGTTCGAGATGTGCGCGGCCGGGAGGCGCACCGATTGGGCGCCGGGAATCTCGCGGGCCAAAACTTCGCCGTGGCCTTCCCACGGAGTGGACACATCCTGATTTCCCGCGATCACCAGCGTAGGAACCGTGATACGCCCCAGCTGACCGCGGTGGTCCAAATCACGCAGGACCGAGCAGCAACCCGCATAACCCACCGGATGGGTGGCCAGGAATACAGAAGTGGCAGCGCTTACAAGAGCGGCGCGTCCTGTAGCCTGGGGCGAAAAGAAGCGCTGCATGACTAGATCGACGATTGCCGCCATGCCATTTTCCAGCACAGATTTTCTGCGAGCGACCCAGTTCGCGGGGGGCCCGAATTGCGGAGAGGTGTTGGCGAGGGCCAGGGCAGTCAGGCGACCCGGCGAATTCAAGGCCAACCACTGACCGACCGCGCCGCCCAGCGACAGGCCGCAGAAAGCAAACTTTGAGATACGCAAATGATCCACCAGGGCGAGGACATCCTGCCCCAGTTGGGCAATGGTGTATTCGGCGTCCGGCGCGCTGGAGGCGCCGTGTCCGCGCGTGTCATAACGTAAAACTTGAAAGTGCTGAACAAGGTCGGGCATCTGTGGCGCCCACATGCCGTGATCGGCGCCGATCGAATGGGACAACACCAGGACCGGCGCTCCCGGCGCTCCTTCGAGGCGATAGTACAAATCCAGGTTGTTTACATTGGCAAAGGGCAAAGTTATTGCTCCTTTTTCTTGGTGTGGTATGACTTGGGGGAGAGCAGCGCCCGGCGAAATGCTTCAGCGGAACCGAGATACTCCTCCGGAGTTTCGAGGCGGCGCAGGGCCGCGCGATCCAGATGGCTGCTCACTTCGGGAATTTCCGCCAGCACTTCCGATAAGCGACGCTTTTGCTTTGCGCTTTTCCTGACCGCGTCCTGCAAGATTTGGTGGGCAACATCACGACCCAATTCCGCTCCGAGCAGCATGGTGGCGCGTTCGGCAAAGATTGCGCCGTGAGTGGCTTGGATATTGGAACGCATCCGGGATGGGTCGACCTGGAGGCCCTCGGCGACCTCGGCCATGGACGCGGCCGCCAAACCGGTCGCCTGAATCAATGCGGCCACGGTCGGCCACTCTGCTTGCCATCCACCGACTCCGCGCTCGTGCTCTTGCGCCATGCCAGATAGAAAAGATGCAACCAGCCCGGGGACGCGCTGGGCAGCAGCCAGAGTGAGCGAACAGCCAATGGGATTGTTTTTGTGCGGCATGGTGGAGGAACCACCGCGTCCCTCACCGCACGGTTCTGCCGCCTCAGCGACTTCCTGCTGCATTAATAGGCTGATGTCTCGGGCTATCTTGCCGAGCGATCCGGCCAGCACCCCACAGGCGCACATCAATGCAGCCAGGCGTTCCCGTTGGGCATGCCATGGCGCTTCGGGGCAAGCAAGCTTCAGTTCGCTTGCCACAGCATGAACAACCTCTATCCCTTTTTTTCCTAATGACGCCAGGGTCCCACTGGCGCCACCAAATTGCACCACCAATGCATCCGCGAACGCTGCGTTGAGATGCTCCTTGCTACGCTGCACGGAAGCAGCCCATCCGGCAGCTTTGAGGCCGAAGGTGACCGGCGGAGCGGGCTGCATCAAGGTGCGTCCCAGCATCACCGTCTGTTTGTGCGCTTGCGATAATTTTTTGAGTGCTCTTTCCAGCCGGACGATATCGCCAATCAAGATCGGCTGAGCGCGCTTCAACAGAAGGACTAAGGCGGTATCGGCGACATCCTGACTGGTGGCCCCCCAATGCACGTAGCGGGCTGCATCGGGATTTTGCTGGCGCACCCGTTCGGTCAGAGCTTTCACCAGCGGAATTCCTGGAGTGCCCGCCCGCAGGATGCCGGCAGCCAGAGCGGAGGTATCGAAATCACCCGCTTTGGCGGCGCTCTTTATCGCTTTAGCGGCCGCTTCGGGAATCACACCGGTGCGCGCTTCCGCGCGGGCCAGCGCAGCTTCGAAGTCCAACATGGCCTGTAAGACGGATGGATCGGAGAATAAATCGGACAGCGGTCCGGTAGTGGCTAAGCTTTCGATCAGGCGCGCGGGCATGGGTCCCTTCGTCCGGCATTATAGATTGAGATGCGGGGGTTCTCCCTTGTATTTCAAGTGGACGGCCCTTGGGGAACCTCCGCAATCCGGGAATTTGCCGCTGCTGGTAAAACATAAAATCTTAAACCGCCGAGACCGCCGAGGTTGCGCGGAGGACGCAGAGGAGACAAGGCAATTCAACGATAGGCCCCACGCTCCAGTGAATCGCTTGACGCAGAACGCAGATTTTGTGGGACACTAGTAGCAAGTTCTCCCACCTGCAAACAATTGGCTTCCCATGGAACGGATTCTGGTAGTCGAGGATGATCGCGCGGTGCAAAAGGCCCTTAAACGCCTGTTTGAGGCCGAGAGCCTGGCTGTGGAAATTACCTCGGATGGAAAGTCCGGCCTGGAGGCCTTTCGCCGTTCCACCCCATCCGCGGTGGTCCTGGATTTACGGCTGCCGGTGATGTCGGGGCGGGATGTCTGTCAGGAAATCAAACGGCACTCCCCGCTGGTGCCGGTCATCATGCTGAGCGCGATGAGCGATGTTTCGGACAAGGTCTTGTTACTGGAGCTGGGCGCGGATGACTATGTCACCAAACCCTTCAGTCCGCGGGAATTGCTGGCCCGGGTTCGAGCCGCCTTACGGCGCCATACGCGCAGTACGAGCGGGGAGGTACTTGGCTTTGACGGCGTTACCGTGGATTTCATCAAAATGGAAGTCATGCGCGACGGAGAAACGGTCGGCATGACGGCGCAGGAGTTTAAGACGCTGAAATTTTTTCTGCAAAATGCCGAGCGCGTCATTACGCGCGATGAATTGCTGAATGAAGTGTGGGGCTATCAAAACTATCCCTCCACGCGCACCGTGGACAATCACATTCTGAAATTGCGGCAGAAACTGGAGAAAGACCCGGCCAATCCGGCGCACTTCCGCACCGTCCACGGCGTAGGCTACAAGTTTGTGCGCGATGCGCAATAACCGTCGCGACGCCGGCCTGAGAGGAGATTAGGATGAAGCTCCGCATGCGCACCCGGCTCTTGCTGGCGCTGCTTTCCGTCTCCGCCGGGTTAACGCTTCTCAGCCTGCTGGTGGTGCAGCGCGCCATCGAGCGCCAGGCCAAGAACGAAGTTTCCGGCCAACTGCTGAATTCAATCCAGACGTTTCAGAATTTCCAACGCGAGCGGGAACGCATGCTGGACCGCTCGGCAGCGCTGCTGGCCGACCTTCCCGACCTGCGGGCCTCGATGACCACGCAACATCCCGCCACCATCCAGGACGCTACTGAAGATCTTTGGAAATTGGCGGGAAGTGATCTGTTTTTGCTGGCAGACCAAAGCGGCAAAGTTGTGGCGCTGCACACCAGCGCGCCCGGGTTCACCGCCGGCATGGCGCAGCCATTCCTTTCAACCCTTCCTGGAGAAAAAGCCCAATGGTGGACGGGCGGGGCCCACCTTTATCAGGTTTTTGCCCGCCCGATTTACTTTGGTCCGGCGGCCGCGGACCACGTCCTGGGATTCCTGGCGGTCGGCTATGAGATCAACGATTCCATGGCATCGGAAATCAGCCGGGTGGCCGGCGGCCAGGTCGCGTTTTACGTTGACCATCAAATCGTCAAAAGCACGCTTTCTGTAGATATGCAAAACCGGCTTACCCACGCAGGCATGGCACAGGATGTTTCCGGATCGAGTGAGGAAATCCGCCTGGGCGATGAGCGCTTTCTGGCGGCGTCGGTCAATCTCGCGCCCAACCAGAGCAGTACGGTCCGTTTGACTGTGCTCAAGTCCTACGACCAGGCGACCTCGGTATTGACCAGTTTGAATCGTCTCCTGCTGATTCTTGGATTTGTCGCCATGACAATCGGGAGCGGCCTGGCGTTTCTCATTTCGGACACCTTTACCCGTCCGCTGGCAACACTGGTCGGAGGCGTCAGGGCCCTGGGCAAGGGCGATTTCAGCTATCCGATGAGTGTTCGCGGAAGCGATGAAGTGGCGGAAGTGACCGCATCATTTCGGAACATGCGGGACAGCCTGCTGCGGACCCAGCAAGAACTGCTGGAAGCCGAGCGCTTGGCCACGATTGGCCGCATGGCCAGTTCAATTTCTCACGATCTGCGGCACTCCCTGGCAGCTATCGTGGCCAATGCTGAATTTCTGTGCGAGACCAAGCTCTCTCCTGAACAGCGAGAGGAGCTCTATGAGGAAGTAACCATCGCAGTCAACCAGATGACAGACCTGATCGATTCGTTGCTCGAATTCTCGCGTACCCGCGAATCGCTGCGGCCGATTTATGCCAACACCAGGGAGACCGTAGACCGGGCGATTCAAGCAGTCCGCACCCGCCCTGAGTTTCACCGGGTGCAGATCAGCGTGGATGAAATCGGCCACAGCAAAGGCTGGTTCGATGCCAAGAAGCTGCAACGGGCGCTGTTCAACCTGCTGCTGAACTCGTGCGAGTCTGTTTCTTCCGAAGAGGGGCGGGTACGGGTTTCATTACGCAAGGGGACCGGCGGGGTAGAGATTCGCATCGCCGACAATGGCCGAGGTATTCCCGAAGAAGTCCGCACAACTTTGTTCGACCCGTTTGTAAGTTGTGGCAAAGAGAATGGGACTGGGCTTGGTTTGACGGTAGTGCAGAAGATTATTTCGGACCATGGCGGTCAGGTGACGGTGGAAACGACTTCTCCGCAAGGGACCGTTTTTAGATTATGGCTCCCTCTGCCCTTGAGCCCCGATCCAAAAATTGAGGGCGCATCCCCCGAGGTCCCCAAGCAGGCAATACAAAAATAGAGGTCCGCTGTGCGCGCGTAAACCTAGGTCATAGATATCCGTCAAGGTTGAACACTGGCCGGGAGGCTTGAATGACTGAAAAAAATAGTTTTCCTAAGACAATTTGGAAGAACCGTTTCCTGGGAGTGTTCCTGGGACTGGCTTCCGTTTGCAGTTGGGGCCAGACTTCCACTAGCGAAGCGCCGCCCGCGGCGCAGGCCGACCCAACCGTCCGCGAGTTGGCGCAACAAGTACGGGAGTTGCGCGCAGCCATCCAGGAGATGCGCTCAGAAGCCGCGGCGTACCGCGCCGAAACCGCCGAACTGCGGCGCGAGTTGCAGGCCACGCGGGAACAGATCACGCAATTGGGCCGACCTTCCTCCGAGCAACCCATTGCTCCAGCAAACGGCAACCTGGAGGGCCGGGTCACGGCACTGGAAGAATCTTCTCAATTACTGAACGGAAAGATTGACGAGCAATATCAAACCAAGCTGGAGAGCGGATCAAAGTACAAAGTGCGGCTTTCCGGAATCGCGTTGCTCAATCTCTACGCCAATCAGGGAGCATTCGACAACGCGGATTTTCCCAGCTATGTTCCGCAGCCGAATCCTTTCAACGCGGGCAACAGCCTGGGGGCCACGTTGCGGCAGTCGGAGCTGGGGCTGGAAGTTTTTGGTCCACGGTTCGCGGGGGCGCGGGTGTCAGGCAATCTGCAAGTGGACTTTGCCGGAGGCTTTCCCAACACGCTGAACGGCGCCAATTATGGAGTGCTGCGCATGCGGACGGCGAGCATGCGGATGGACTGGAAAAACACCTCGGTGGTAGCCGGCCAGGACAGCTTGTTCATCTCGCCAAACTCGCCGACCTCGTTTGCCTCTCTGGCTGTTCCCGCGTTGAGCTACGAAGGAAACCTTTGGGGCTGGATACCACAAGTCCGGATCGAACACCGGTTCACGATTGCGGACGAGGAAAATATAAGCCTGCAAGCCGGGATCATGGACAACTTTACCGGAGAACCGCCTTTTAGTTCCTTTGACCGCCAAAAACAAGCGGGGGAGTCGTCGGGACAGCCCGCCTACGGCGTGCGGGCCGCATGGACCCGAAAGTTATTCGGCCAGCCTTTGACGCTTGGCGCCGCCGGTTACTATAGCCGCCAAACCTGGGTTTTCGACCGGCATGTCGATGGATGGGCGGGAATGTTTGACTGGGCGATTCCTTTATCGCAACGCTGGTCGTGGAGTGGGGAGCTTTACCGCGGGCGGGCCATCGGCGGCCTGGGCGGGGGGATCGGAAGAAGCACGCTGTACAGCGGAAGCATTCTTGATCCCAGTACGCGGATCATCGGCCTGGATGCAGTGGGCGGGT
The DNA here is from genome assembly GCA_964514735.1 of uncultured Acidobacteriaceae bacterium. Taxonomy (GTDB): domain Bacteria; phylum Acidobacteriota; class Terriglobia; order Terriglobales; family Acidobacteriaceae; genus CAWBXL01. The sequence goes on from CAZETZ010000041.1 coordinate 15,032, forward strand.
GGTCGCAGATCAAATTCCGGGCCACGTCCAAATTGGAGTTCAATGGGGCATTTGGATTGGACAGCCCGATGGCCAGCGATGTGCGCGCTTTCCCAGTAGCAGTAAGTTATTTTGACCCCACGCTGGTGCAAAATCGGGCGGCGTTCGTAAATTTTGTTTATCATGCGCGGTCCAATCTGCTTTTCTCCAGCGAGTACCGGCGACTGCAAACGTTCGTGTTAGACCGGGGAAACCAAGCAGCCGGACAAACGAACCTCATGATGGGAGTGCTTTTCTAACATGAAAAAAATCGCCCTTCGTCTGCTCGTCCCATGTGCGTGCTTTCTTAGTTCGGTCCTGTGGGGACAGGGAGTCACATTCACCACGCGAGTGGAGTGGAGGAAGCCAAGTTCGGAGCGCTCGGCAGCAGGAGTAGCGGTGTGGCTGGTTCCGGCGGGAGAGGCCCCGGCGGTACAACCCGCGCAAGAAAGCGCCCACCCGCGCTTGATCCAAAGAAACAAGACTTTCCAGCCCCATGTGCTGGTGGTCCCAGTTGGCTCGGTGGTGGAATTTCCGAACCGCGATCCGTTCTTCCACAATGTTTTTTCCTTATTTGAGGGGAAGCGCTTCGACCTGGGCCTGTATGAAGCGGGCACGACCCGGGAAGTTCATTTCAATAAACCCGGCGTCTCCTACATTTTTTGCAACATCCATCCGGAAATGAGCGCGGTCGTGATTTCTATCCCAACTCCGTACTATGCGATTTCCGATGCGCAAGGCGAAATTATCATCCCCAATGTGAGCGTGGGAAAGTACATTCTTCATCTCTGGTATGAAGGAATGCCGCCCGACAAGCTGGAGGCCGAAACCCGAGAGGTAGTGGTGGCTGAGCGCAACTCAACTGTGGGAGCATTGCAATTGACGGCCACAGGCCCGGTGGAAGCACACCGGAATAAATACGGACGCGAGTACGATCCGCCGACTCCACCCACGCCGGGATATGACCAGCACTAAGACCCAGTGGCAAAGATTTGACAACTTGGTGACAAATTGGCCCGCGACATGACCTATGGTTTGTAACAATATTGAACGGGCGGCCACTGCTGAGCCCGTTCCAGGTGGTAGGTCCCGGGACCTCGAATTATCAAAGCTACGGGCAAAAATGCCCGCGTGCTGTTCCTATATTTTCTCTCTCTCTGAAAACAGGCCAGCCTAGCTGGCCTGTTTTCGTTTGTGAGGAAGAATTTATTTATGACCGGCGTTCAATACAGTCAAGACACGCTTAGCGAAAAATTGGTTTGGGCCGATCAGAATCAAGGGGTTGAAATCTTCTTTCCCCACTAGTACATTGTCTTGACCTGAGGTCAACCCATGGCTGGGATTGGCAGTAGCTTACTTTCTCCCCCACGTTATCGTCCGACTCTTGAGCGGCCGCGGTCCGAAAACAAGCGATCGAAGATTATCGATGTCGCCATGCGCCACTTCGCCGAGCAGGGCTATCACGCAGCCCGAGTGGGCGATATGGCGGCGGAATTGGGCATCGCCAAGGGCTCGATCTTTCAGCATTTCGGCAGCAAGGACGGCCTGTTTTTCGAGGTATACAAGAGGGCGGTGCGCTCATTCTCGTGTTACCTGGATGCGCCTTCCGACGTCCGCGCGCGCGGCTTCTTCGAAGTGGTGCGCTACTGGCTGGAGCGGACGGAGCATCTGATCCGCGAAGACTGGATTCCCTACCGGGTTTCACTGCTGGGGAATTATGGGACGGACCTTGCGCTGAAACACGAGATCAATCGTTTCCTGCAGGCGGAAGATCCATACGGAACGGTGGCGTTTGTGCGTTACGGCATCGAGCGCGGAGAGTTACGCCCCAATCTTGATCAGGACATGACGGTTTCGATTCTCGACTGGACCATGGAACGTTTTCAGGACGCTCTGGTGACCGAAGAGCTTGATCCGGGCTTGTTCCGCCGCCAGGGCGGAGTCGCAGAAAAGAAAGAAATGAGGATCGCGCAATTTTTAGAGATCCTGCAGCGGGCCATCGGTTCGGGGAACCATTGATCGCACTCCCATGATCCATGAACGGTCTTTGCAGGAAATCCTGGCCAGCTACGACCCCAGCTCTCCACTCCCAGAAGCGTCCACCATTCCAGGTCCCTGGTATACCGGCTCCGGCATTGCCGAACTCGAAGCGCAAACCGTTTTCAGCAATAGCTGGCAGTTGGTGGGGCGGACCGATCAGGTGGAAAGACCTGGCCAGTTCGTGACCGCCCAGGTAGCGGGAGAACCGATTGTTGTAGTGCGTGGCAACGATGGAATTCTTCGTGGCTTTTATAACGTCTGCCGGCATCACGCAGCGGCGGTGGTGGCGGAAGAGTGCGGACAGGCTTCCATCCTTCATTGTCCTTATCATGGCTGGAATTACGGATTAGATGGCGCGCTGAAAGGCATGCCCGAATTTGACGGCGTAAAGAATTTTGAACGCCGGCAAAATGGATTGGTGCCGGTCAAAGCGGACGCCTGGGAAAACCTTGTCTTCGTGAATCTCGATCCTGAGGCTGATAGTCTGCGAAGCTTTCTGGGCGGGTTGATCCAACGAGTTGCTCCTCTGGGAGTTGCCAAGCTGCGCTATTTCGACCGCCGGGTCTATGACATCCACTGCAACTGGAAAGTTTTCGTGGACAACTACCTCGACGGCGGCTATCACGTCCCGCACCTGCACAAAGGGCTGAGTTCGGTGCTCGATTACAAGGAGTACACCATCGAGAACGAAGACCGCTATTGCTTGCAGTCGAGCCCGATGGTTTCCGGCACCGAAGATGCCGCCACAACGAATACGCGCAAAGGCGACCGCGCCTGGTACTTCTGGCAATATCCCAACCTGATGATCAATTGCTACGCGGGATATATGGACACCAACCTGGTGTTGCCGGTGAATGTGGACCATTGCCGGGTTGTCTTCGATTTTTATTTCAGCGATATCAGCGAGACTGCCCGCGAGTACAACCAGCAAAGCGTCCAAGTAAGCGACCGCGTTCAAACCGAGGACCTGGATATCTGCGAGGCGGTGCAGCGGGGATTGAAGTCCCGCGCGTATGGGTCGGGACGATTGTCGGTGCGGCGCGAAGCTGGAGAACATTGGTTCCATCGCCTTCTGGCCGCCGATCTAAAAAAGGGGCTGGACGGCAGGGCAGCCGCATCCGATTAGTCGGGAAAACTGGGGACCGAGAACCAGGAACTGGCAACCGATGTCCTTCCGCTTTTCTTATTTGGAGGAAAATGGAGTGGAAATTAGTTCCCAGTTCTCCGTTCCCAGTTCTCGGTTCCCAGTCCTCGGCAATTAATTTTGGATTGGATTTCCCCAATGGGTTGCAGGTTTGCTTATAATGGCCCGCAACCGTTTGGAGGAAGCCATAGATGATGGACCGCCGGTCTTTTCTGGGAACCGTTACTGCCGCTACTTTGTTGAGCAATCGCCTCAGTTGGGCCGCAGAGCACAAAATCGAGAAAATTGGGGTGCAACTTTACACCGTGCGCGGCACCATGGAAACAGATTTAGACGGGACCGTCGCCAAGGTGGCCAGCATCGGGTACAAAGAAGTTGAGCTGGCGGGGTTCGATCAAGCCGCCGACGGCACCGTCACCTATTGGAAGCACACTCCGCAAGAAGTGCGGGCAGCGATTGATAAATATGGACTCACCGCGCCTTCCACCCACGTGAAGCTCACCAGCTTGACCGCGGAGAAGTTCCCCAAAGTGATTGAGGCCAGCAAAGCGCTGGGCAACACTTACATCGTGATGCCGTTTATTGAAGAAGCGGACCGCAAAAAACCTGACATATGGAAACAGGTTGCCGCCACCCTCAACCGCGCGGGCGAGGAAAGCCAGAAAGCCGGGATCCAGCTGGGCTATCACAATCACTGGTTTGAATTTCTTCCTACCGAGGGCAAGCTGCCCTTCGATGTACTGTTGTCAGAGTGCGACGCCAAGCTCGTGAAATTTGAATTAGACCTGTGCTGGATCACTACGGCGAAACACGATCCGATCGCCTACTTCAATCAATATCCGGGACGCTTTCCACTGGTCCATGTGAAAGATATCAAGACCATGCCAAACGTCGATGAGAGCGGCAGCGCGAGCTTTGGGGACACCGCAGACTTGGCACCGGTAGGCAGCGGGCTCATCGACTGGAAGAACCTCTTTGGCCATGCCCAGAAGGCTGGCATCAAGCATTACTTCGTGGAGCATGACAAACCCAAGATGCCGTTTGAAAGCATCGCCAGCAGTTACGCATATCTGGAAAAACTGCGGTTCTGAAGGGGTCAGCTACCAATTCCCTGGGGGAGACAGCCGCATGGCGCAGGTAATCCGTTCGCCCAAGATGTACGACGTTTGCATTATCGGATCGGGCGCGGCGGGCGGAACGGCGGCCAAAATCCTGACCGAGGGCGGATTGCGCGTGGTCATGCTGGAGGCCGGACCGCCGCTCGACCCTGCCCAGGATTATAAAGAACATCTGTGGCCTTACGACCTCCCACATCGCGGCGCCGACATCGGCGGCCGCGCCCGGCATGAATTGAACGATGAATTTCTGGCCCCCAATGGATTCTGGGAAATCACCGGGGAACCCTACACGTCCGCGCCGGGGTCTAACTTCCGCTGGTTTCGATCACGCATCGTGGGTGGGCGCACCAATCACTGGGGACGCATCGCGTTACGCTATGCTCCGGTGGACTTCAAAGCCCGTTCGCACGATGGCATGGGAGATGACTGGCCGATCACCTACGAAGATGTCGCGCCTTATTACGACAAGGTCGAGTCCTACATTGGAGTGTTCGGAAGCAAAGAAAATATACCCAGCGCGCCGGACGGAATTTTCCTGCCGCCGCCAGCGCCGCGGTGCACTGACACGCTCATTAAAAAAGCCTGCGACAAAGTCAACGTCACCTGCATTCCCGCGCGAATGGCAATCATCACCAAGCCCTTGAATGGGCGTCCGGCTTGCCATTATTGCGGGCAGTGCGGACGGGGTTGCGTGACGGCGTCCAATTTCAGTTCCAGTCAAGTCATGCTTCCACCGGCGCAGGCGACGGGCCGGTTCGTTCTTATCCCCAACGCCATGGCGCGAGAGGTTGTCATCGGTAAAGACGGAAAAGCAGAATCCGTGTCCTATATCGATAAGACCACACGCACGGAAAAACGCGTGCATGCCAAGACATTCATCCTGGCCGCGAGCGCGTGCGAGTCCGCGCGGCTGCTGCTTAATTCGCGCTCCAGTCTTTTCCCGGACGGGCTAGCGAACTCTTCTGGCACGGTTGGCCGCTATTTGATGGACACAGTTGGCACTTCCGGCGCCGGATATTTCCCCCAACTGGAAAAAGTTCCCGCTCATAATCACGACGGCGTGGGCGGGCTGCACATGTACATCCCCTGGTGGAAGTACGACCGCAAAAACGATTTCCTGCGCGGATACCACATGGAGTTTGGCGGCGGGCGGGGAATGCCGAGCGTAGGTGGATTCGACCGGGTTTGCGAAGACACGGAAGGTTATGGTGTTTCGCTCAAGAAAAAATGCCGTAGCAGTTACGGCGCGGTGGTCGGTTTAAGCGGCCGTGGGGAGATGATTCCCAATCCCGACAGCTACTGCGATCTTGATCCACACACGGTGGACCAGTGGGGCATCCCGGTTTTGCGTTTTCATTGGAAGTGGGGGGAGAACGAAATCAAGATGGCGAAGGACATGCAGGGTACGATGCGAGCCATCGTCGAGGCTGCTGGCGGGACTTTCTTTTCCCGCTCCAAAGAGGACGAGACACACCCCTACGGGATCGTGGACGGCGGCGTCATTATTCATGAGATCGGCGCCGCGCGCATGGGAAGCGACCCGAAAAACTCCGTGCTTAACGGTTATTGCCAGGCGCATGATGTGAAAAACGTTTTCGCGACCGACGGCGCTTGCTTTGTGAGCAATGCGGACAAGAACCCGACCCTGACGATCATGGCGCTGTCATGGAGGGCCTCGGAGTACATTCTGGATGAAGCCAGAAAAGGAAACCTCTAGATGGCAGCTAAATCCATTTCGCGACGCGACCTTTTGCGTTCGTTGACCATCGGGGTCACGGCAGGATCGGTGCTCAGCGCCATCCCCATCGAAGCCGCGGAACACACCCATCATCTGATCGCAAAAGAAAAAGCTGCGGACCCGGCGGGAAAGTATGCTCCAAAATTCTTCCCTGCCGACCAGTACAAAACGCTCGGCGCCCTATGCCAAGCTATCTTCCCCGCTGATGCCGACTGTGGCGGCGCCAGCGAAGCCGGGGCCCCTGAGTTTATCGATCTGCTGACCAGTGAAAACCCCGAATATCAGCTCAGGCTGGGCGGTGGCATCCTGTGGCTCGATTCAACTTGCAGCGACCGTTACTCCGGGCCTTTCCGCAACTGTACAGCGCGGCAGCAAAAGGAAATTCTGGACCTCATTGCCTATCGCAAAAATGCCGATGCGGACTCCGGCCTCAGCCAGGGAGTGGAGTTTTTTTCGTTACTGCGGAACCTGACCGCCGATGGTTTCTTCACCAGTGAAATCGGGATAGCGTATCTGGGCTACGTTGGCAACACCCACGTAAAGGAATTTACGGGTTGTCCCCCGGTCCCCGAGGCGTAAGGCAAGCGTGCTTTATGCAAGGAAAAAGGGGAGCATGCGCTCCCCATAAGATCACAAAAAATTTACCGCTTTATTTTTCAAATCCCGGCAATACGCCGGTCTTTTCGACCTTCACCGATTTCAAGGAATCGGGATCGATTCCCAGCGCTTGCAGAATGGTCGGGGCAACCTGTGAGGTCGCAACCGGCGTCTTCACGATGCTGGCATGGAGGTCAGGGTTGGAAACGATCAATCCCACGTTGGTGTCCCCGAAGCTGAAGCCGCCGTGTTCGGCGTTCTTCTTTTTCGAGGTGGTGTAGATGGTGCCGTACACCGGCTGCACCATGATGTCCGGGGTCCGGTTGTCGTGCAAAGGATCATTGAATTTGAGCTTGATTTCACTGCCCGCGAGCACATCTTCAATGAACAGCGCTGGGGCGTTGGCGTTCAGATAGGCCGCGGCCGCCGCAGTCTGGCTCTGGTCCTGAAGCCAGACCAGGGCGACGTCGTCATCCTGCACAAATCCGCAGGATCCGGTGCTGCAATTGGCGGCGTTGGCAATGGCGATGGCCCCGGCATTGGTGCCAGCGTCGGGAAGGGCCGCCACCAGGTCCGCAAAGTGACCCGGCTTGTTGACCTTTGCCGGGTTGATCGGCGATTGACCATGTTTGGCGGTCACGATGAACAGGGTCGAGTCGTAGATGCCCTGGCCCTTGAGCGCAGTGATCATGCTGCGTAGCGCGTCATCGGTCTTCTGTAATCCATAAGCGAGCACGGCAGTGGGAGTACCATCGCCATCCAGATAACCCCCGGGCTGGCCGGTAAAAGCGGTGTCGTCCAGGCAGCTGCCATCGGAATTGTCCTTGGCCAGTTTCTGCCCCACACTCACCGCCTGGAAGTTCATGCCGAACACCGCCGGAGTCCCGTGGCCGGGCGCTCCATCATGGCGCAGCCCATGAATCTCATTGAGGATCGCATTGACCTTCTTCTGATCATTCTCAACCGTGCAAACCACGCTGACGGTGTTATCGAGTCCACCGACATTGGTGATTTCCGGGGTGTAGAGATCGTCCACGCCCTTGCCCGAAGGACCGTTCACCAGGTCGTAGGCCGGGTGCTTGTCGGCCCAGGCAGTGTGTCCGCCGAAGGCCTTGACACCTTCAAAAATAGTATTGGTCTTAATCCCCTCTGGTGAAAAACGCGAACACCACTGGCCG
>CAZETZ010000042.1:0-21958 GCA_964514735.1 uncultured Acidobacteriaceae bacterium
GTCTGTGTCGCACCTCAGGGCCACAGAAAAAAAGTGGACCGGACTTGGCCAAATCAGCCGCGAAGCGGCGTAAGATTGCAGCCCAGAGCCTGCCCTGAGCTTGTCGAAAGGGGCGCAAGCCCTGGGTAAATTGGGAGATCGACAAGCCCCGCAGGAGCGAAAGAACAGTTGTGACACAGCCTTCTGAAAGCCGTGCCCGTCCCCGGCGATCGCGACAATATCCTGGTGGCCGCAAGAGCACCCCGATAACGCCCGGGGGCCTGATGGTCCCGAGAGCGGTCTTCTAAACAAACTCTCGTTACCGTCGCCGCCGAATTAGGCAACAAATCGCGCGAATCGGTGTTCTAATTAGACAAGAGCAAAGAGCCTTTGCGGAGGCGCATCATGATCGCACGCATGTCCCTGTTGATTCGACTGCTGGCAGCAGTTCTCCTCTTAACAGTTTTATCGTTCGCCGATTCCCGGGTGCGGATCGTACGCCTGAGCAGCATGGACGGCGATGTCCAGATTGACCGCAATACCGGGGCCGGGCTGGAGAAAGCGTTTCTCAATCTGCCCATCACCCAAGGAGTAAAACTTCAAACCGGCAGCGAGGGCCGCGCGGAAGTGGAGTTTGAAGATGGCAGCGTGGTGCGGCTTGCCCCCAACTCCAAAGTTGAGTTTCCACAGCTGGAGCTGCGGGATTCCGGCGTCCGGGTTTCGAGGACCGAGGTCCAGCAGGGGACCGTCTATGTGAATTTTCGCGGCGGCAAGGAAGATGAGTTCACCGCGAGCTTTGTCCGTGAGTCGCTCGTTCTCAAGGATGCGGCGCACTTTCGTATCCAAGTGAATGACGCCCAGACCGCGCTTGCGGTTTTCAAGGGTGCTGTCACCCTCGAAGGAGCATCGGGCAGCGTGGACCTGGAAAAGAATCAATCGGTCACCTTCGATCTGGCGGACCATGATCAGTACCAAATCGCCAAGGTGGAAGACGCGCCTTTCGACACCTGGGACAAGGAACAGGACAAATACCACAACACCTACCTGAGCAAGAACCACGATTACTCGCCGAACGCCTATGGCGTAAGCGATCTCAACTATTACGGAAATTACTTCAACGCTCCGGGATACGGAATGGTGTGGCAGCCGTATTTTGTCAGTATGGGATGGGACCCGTTCATGGACGGCGGATGGGTGTGGTTCCCGGGTTCGGGCTATAGCTGGGTCTCCGCATATCCCTGGGGATGGACTCCTTATCATTGCGGGTCCTGGCTATATGGGCCGTCGTTCGGATGGGCCTGGCAACCGGGTGGTTGCGGAAGCTGGTTTGGGTTCCCGCCGGTGATCAACGCTCCGGCAACTTTCCGTCAACCCCAACCGCCGTCCGGACAGCCCGGCCGCGGCACCATCGTCATGGCGCCGCGGCCGATTATTTCTAACTCGTTGATTTCCTCGCATCGGATGGTCATCGAGAACAATTCCGCCGGATTGGGGATTCCCCGTGGCGGTATCAAGGACCTGTCGCATCTTTCGAGCACGGTTCGGCAGTCTGGTTCGGTGACTACGAATCTTCGCCCGATGCCGTCCTCCGCCCCAATGACGCCAAGGCCAATGATTAACAATCCGGGGACGCCGCGCCCCAGCAGCGTTTCGCGTCCGAGCAATGTCACGGGCGGCGGATCACCCGGGTCAACAGCGCCATCGCGCTCTTTCCCCACGCCGCGTGGTACAACTAAAAAATAGTCAGTGGACAAGATCAGGAGGCTGAAATGTTCACCAAGAAGACGTGGTTTTATTTCAGTTTCGCAGTGGCAGCGATTTGCGCACTCGCCCCGCTTAGCTCGGCCCAGACGCTCAATTGTTCTTCCGAAGACGGCCACCGGCGCTACTGCGCGGCCAACACGCGCGGCGGCGTGCAGATGATCAAGCAGCGCAGTGACGCGGCATGCATCCAGGGGCAGACCTGGGGTTATGACCGTGGAGGCATCTGGGTTGACCGGGGTTGCCGGGCGGATTTTGCCATTGGACAGGGAGGCTATGACAGAGGAGGTTACGGCGGCGGTTCGCAGTTGGTGAATTGTTCCTCTGAAGATGGCGGCCGCCATTTTTGTTCGGTCAACGCAAACAGCCGGGTACGCCTGGCAAAACAGCGTAGCGGTTCTCCTTGCATCGAAGGAAGCACCTGGGGTTACAGCGACGGACAAATCTGGGTGGACCGCGGATGCCGGGCGGATTTCACCGTCGAAGCTCGCGGCGACCGTGACGACGATGACTGGCGCCGAGACCATGATGGGGACCATGACCGCGGGCCGGAAGCCGATCAGTTTATCAATTGTTCCTCCGAGGATGGGCATCGCAAGTATTGCCCGGTCAACACCCGGCACAGTCGCGTGCAAATGGTAAAGCAGCGCAGTGGCAGCGCATGCATCCAGGGACAAACTTGGGACTATGACCGGGGAGGGATTTGGGTGGACCGCGGATGCCGCGCGGATTTTCAGGTGGTCCGATAAGGCAACCATACCAAGCAAGTGCGGAGCGGATTGCGCCGCCCTTTTCAGTTCACGATCACTCCCGCGTATCCCACGACCGTGTTGCGGTCGCCGGAAACATCTCCCGAGGTTGCGTATTTCACCAGCTCCGCGTGGTTTGCGCGCAATTGCTTGGCGGCAGTCAGCATGATCACAACCGGCCCGAATCCACACATGCTGATGTCTTCTTTGACGATCACATCGAACAATCCGCGTGGATTGAGAGCGAGAATTTGCGCGATCGCCTTTTGGTCTTTGACGCGAGTGGTTGGGTCGTTCTCATAGTGGTTCATATCGCTGGAAGCGATCATGAGAACCGGCTGGTTCTGTTGCCGGAGAACGTCGGCCAGGGCCGTTCCCAGCGCTTCCAGGATTTCAAATTGGCCCGTGGCCAGGACAATCGGTACAAATGAGAATTCAGAATTGAGCGCTTGAAGGAATGGAAGCTGCACCTCCGCGGCATGTTCCGCCCTATGGGCGTCAGGGTCTTCCCGCAATAACGAAAATCTTTCTTTCAAGCAGGCTGCCAGGTCCGAAGCAATCGGGGCCTTCCCCAACGGCGTCTCCCATTCCCCCGCGCTCATGATGGCAAGCGGGTGGCCCCGGCCGGTGTGGTTTGGGCACAGCAAAACGCAACGATTTGGAACCTCAAGTTTTGCATAAACTGCTCCGGCCACGTGTCCCGAGTACATGTAACCGGCGTGGGGCACGATGCACCCCAGAGCTGAGATTTTTTCAGCAGTAGCGGGAATATACGAGTTTACTTCGTCCCGTAGAACACTGGCTTCTTCCGGATAGAAGAGCCCGGCCACCGCCGGGTGGCGAACCATAGCCATGTCGTCTCCTAGGGGCTGCCGTTTTGCAGGGCATGGAACACAACCGCGCTTTTCTCTAGAGATAAAGCTTCCGCACGTATGGTGGGCCTTATCCCTGCTGTCTTCAGCGCCAACTCTAATTCTTGCGGCCGATAACGAGCTTTCAGATTATTCCAGAGCGTCTTTCGCTTTTGCCCAAAGGAAAGCTTCAGGAAAGCGATGAACTCATGTTCCCCGACCCGTAACTCCTGCAACCGGGGTTCGATGGTGAGCCGCACCACCGCCGAATACACCTTGGGTGGAGGGGCAAACGCAGCCGGTGGAAGGGTAAACAGCTTTTCCACGCGCGAATAAAGCTGCGCGGTGGCTGAAAGTAACCCATATTCGCTGCCCCCCGGGGTAGCCGCCAGCCGGTCCGCTACTTCCCGCTGCACCATGAGGACCATGGATTGGACGTAGTTCCGCTGCTCAAACAAGCGCAACAGCAACTCCGAGGTGATGTAGTAGGGAAGATTGCCTACCACCGTCACTGGCTCGATTGCCTGGGTTCCGGTCCGCATGGTCCCTGGTCGCGGTCCAAATACCGTATTGAAATCAATCGCCAGCACATCGCCTTCGATAATCTCCACGTTGCGCGTTTGGTTAAACTGCATACGTAACTGCGCCGCCAGCACCCGGTCCAACTCAACCGCAATCAACCGCCGCGCGCGCCTGGCAAGCAGGGAAGTGAGCACTGCCCGGCCTGGTCCGATTTCGAAAACGGTCCTTTGCGAAACGTCCCCCAACGCCTCCACGATTTGCACCGCCGCACCCTGGTCTACCAGGAAGTGTTGCCCCAGTTTGGGTTTTCCCTTTCCGCTCGAGGTGCGGGAGATGACTCTGGGCACGTTGACCCTCTTTCTTTCCGGCATTTAGACTTTAGTGTCGCCGCGGTGCGACGCCAACGCTACCATCATAGCGTGCGCTGAGACCGCAGGCCCCGCCAGCCAGGAGGAACGGCGCCCTCATGCACATTGCGTTTGCAGCTTCGGAAGGCGTTCCCTTCTCCAAGACCGGAGGCCTGGCCGACGTGGTGGGTGCGTTGCCGCGGGCTCTGGCGGCGCTTGGGCATCAGGTCACGGTGTATCTCCCCAAATATCGCCAGACGAAACTGTTCGGGGCGCAGACCCTGGTCCGCAGCCTTACCATTCCGTTCGATGACCAGTATCGCTTCTGTTCGGTGGTGACCGATGGCAATCATTCGGGAGTGAGTTTCTGTTTCGTCGACTACCCCGCTTTTTTCGAGCGCGAAGCTTTGTATGGAACTTCCGCCGGAGACTATCCGGACAATGCAGAACGGTTCACGTTGTTCTCCCGTGCGGTGTTGGAGGCGTCCAAAATTTTGGGGGTGCCGGATGTCTTTCACTGCCACGATTGGCAGACCGCATTGGTCCCGGTTCTTTTGTCCACCCAATATGCCGAGGACCCCGCCTTCCGCGAGGTGGCCACAGTCTTCACCATCCATAACATGGGCTACCAGGGCCTATTCCCACCCGATACGCTGCCGCTGCTGATGCTGCCCTGGGATTTGTTCACCATTACCAAAATGGAGTTTTTCGGGCAGGTGAACTTCCTCAAGGGCGCGCTGGTGTTCTCGGATTACATCACCACCGTGAGCAAGAGATACAGCCAGGAGATCCAGACCACGGAATATGGGTTTGGTCTGGAGGGCGTTCTCCGCCACCGGGCTTCGACGGTGGCAGGAATTCTGAACGGGGTTGACTATGACGAATGGAACCCCGAAAAGGACAAGCACATCACCGCCCGCTACTCTCCGCAGGATTTGAGCGGCAAGGCGAAATGCAAGCAGGATTTGCTGACGGCTTTTGGGATGACAGCGGCCAATCCGAACCTGCCGGTGCTGGGCATCGTGTCACGCTTCGCCGCGCAGAAGGGGTTCGATCTGATCGCGCAGATCATGGACCGGCTGGCGCGCGAGGAAATGATCGTCGTCGGAATTGGCAGCGGGGACAAAGTGTATGAAGAAATGTTCATGCGCCTGGGCCGGCAATTTCCCAACAAGATCGCCATCAGGATCGCGTACGACAATGCGCTGGCCCACAAGATCGAGGCTGGCAGCGACATGTTTCTCATGCCGTCACGTTATGAACCCTGCGGTTTGAACCAGATTTATAGCCTCAAATATGGGACGGTGCCCATCGTGCGCGCTACTGGCGGCCTCGATGACACCATCGAACCTTGGGACGCGCGCACCGGCAAGGGGACCGGCTTCAAGTTAACCGAATACAGCGGGGAAGCGCTGCTGCTGACCGTAAAGGAAGCATTGCGGGCCTACCGCGACCGGACTTCCTGGCAGACGCTCATGCGCAATGGCATGAGCCGGGATTTTTCCTGGAATGCCTCGGCAAAGGAATATGTCCGAGTTTATGAACGGGTGACACAGGGACAGAAGCCGCCGGTGGCGCTGGCCACAGTTTAACAATTCCAAAATAAAATCCCCACTTCTCGCAGTGCGAGAAGTGGGGCGCAACGCCTTTCACAACTGCATTTCAACTCCTTGCGAACTTACGCTTCATAGCGCATCCCAGCCCGACTAAGCCTGTTCCTAGCAGCGCCATATTGCTCGGTTCTGCTACAGGCACAGTGGTCGGTTGGCCCGGCGCCCCGAAGGTAAAACCATTCCAAAATTCTGGGGTCGCTGCCCCTGTCCACGAGATAGAAGTAACCGGACCCGCGAACTGAATGATTCCATCTCCCTCGTGTCCTGTAAGTGTGTTGCCGCTTGCGGTTAAGGTGGTGGTCCCGCCCCCAAATGATGTTGAGGGACCAATCTGAAGGATCGTAAACGGCGTGTCAAATGTGTATGCAGTCCCAATACCGGGCTGCCCCAAACTCATGATATCCATGATTAGGCCGCTTACGGGCGCCGAGAACGTCACCGTGTTGGTAACGCCAGGCGATCCTAGGATTGCGATCATGTCAGCGTCAGGTGGAGCATTTGACACCGTTGCGCTGGTGAAAGTGCTGGCCGGGGACCAAAAGTTCGTGCCGATTCCATTGATTTGAGCAAAGGAAACCTGGCCGGTATAGGTGACCGCGACTGATCCCCCAAGCAAGGTGCCGCTTACTGTCCCTGTTCCTCCGCTGATGGAGCTAGAGGTCCAATTTACGTATGAGACTGTGTCCGCATGTGCAGAAATGCAACATAAAACGAAGGCCACAATCAAAACAATTCGCGATGTTTTCACTTTTCCTCCTTTTGACTTTTTAAATTTAGGGGGAATTATGGCGCACTCTATCAGTGTTCCCACATGCTGTCTACAGTTGCTTCGAAAAATTATTGTAAAATCCAGTGCTCGATGTACAAAATCGTTCCGTATTGGGAATCTCCTGTTGGCGTGGAAGAGCCTAGACTCGGGCGAGACAGTCGAATTTAGTAACAAAGGCGTGAAAGTCGAACCGCCAAGTGGAATTCCGAAGGGGATTGCTGTTCGCGCCCGGTTTGTTTCACTAGAATCAGGACATGCAGCGCATCATCTTCCATGTCGATATGGACGCATTTTTTGTGTCCGTGGAAGAACTGTCCGATCCGGGCCTCAAGGGCAAGCCAGTCGTGGTGGGCGGGCAACCGGACCAGCGCGGAGTGGTTTCCGCCGCGTCCTATGAGGCGCGGAAATTCGGAGTGCACTCCGCCATGCCGTTGCGCACCGCCGCGAAACTTTGTCCGCAAGCGATCTTTGTCGAAGGGCATCCGGACCGCTATCGTGAGAGTTCGGAAAAAGTCCATCGGGTGTTGACTTCATTCTCTCCTTTGGTGGAAATGGCCTCGATTGATGAAGCCTATCTCGACATGACTGGAACCGAGCGCCTCCACGGCCCTCCGCTGCGCGCTGCCCACAACCTGCATCGAAAAGTGAAGGCAGAGACCCAACTAAATTGCTCCATCGGAATCGGGGCCTCCCGTCTGATTGCCAAAGTGTCTTCCGCCCAAGCCAAGCCGAACGGCGTATTGTTTATCACACCCGGCCAGGAACCCAAATTCCTGGCGCCGCTCGACGTACGGGAAATCCCCGGCGTAGGAAAAGTTACGGAGAAAAACCTGCATGCGCTAGGCATCCGCAAGGTGGGAGACCTGGCCCGGTTTAACGATGCCTATCTCGAAGAGCACTTCGGGAAATGGGGACTGGCCCTGGCCGGCAAAGCCCGAGGCGAAGATGCCGGTGGATGGTTCGATGTGGAAGTGGGCGCCGGCATGGATGCCAAATCCATAAGCCATGAGCACACCTATAACGAAGACACAGCCAATCCGGAGCAGATCGAGGCCACGCTGACACGGCTTTCGGAAATGGTGGGCCGCCGCCTGCGGGAAGCGGAGCTGCACGCGCGGACGATCCAGCTCAAGCTCCGCTACAAAGACTTCACCACCATCACCCGCGCGCATTCGCTGGCGGCGCCAACCCAACTCGATACGGAAATCTTCGAGCAAATCAGGCAGCTTTTCCGCCGGAACTGGAAGAGAAACCAGCCGGTGCGGCTGCTGGGAGTGCATGCGTCTTCCTTGGAAGGCGAAGCCCACCAAGCCGATTTGCTGGAAGATCAGCGCCGCCAGCGCTGGCAGAAGGCGTTAGCGGCGGCCGACCGGTTGCGCGACAAGTTCGGGGAATCGAGCGTTACTCTGGCCAGGGGCATGAAGGCCGGGTTCCGGGAACGCACCCATGAAAATCCGGTCGGGTTGCCGGGAAAGAAGAAATCGACATAAAGGCGGCTACAACCTTGCTGATCGAGTGCGGGAGTTATAGAGTAAAGAATAGGTTCTTTACTTCATGTACAATAAGTAAAGAATCAAGAACCTCAGCACCATCAGCAGCAAGGGACAGGTGACGGTCCCGCAACAGATCCGCGCCCGCCTGGGGCTTTCAGCCGGGGACCAAATTGAGTTCGTGGAGGAAGGCGATCTTACCGTCATTCGTCCGGCGCGGTCCGCAACCAATGCATTCGACAAATACAGAGGCGCCCTTCCCGCTTTTTCTAGCGAGCGGGAAATAAATTCCTGGGTGGATGAAATGAGGGGCCCGGGTACGGTCCTGATAAAAAAGCGCAGGCGCAAGTGAGGACTGCGGTCGACACCAACGCGATTTCCGCGCTGTGGTCCGAGGAACCGCTGGCGGCAAAGGTCGCCGCGCAACTGGCCCAAGCCCATGCGCAGGGCGGACTTGTAATCTGCGCCCCGGTTTATGCCGAACTACTCGCTTATCCTTCTGCCACCCAGACCTTTGTCGACGGTTTTCTCCGCGACACTGGGATTGCGATCGATTTTTTCCTGACCGAAGCGGTCTGGAGGCGGGCAGCGCGCAGTTTTGCTGTCTATGCGCAGCGCCGCCGCCGTTCTGGCGGAGGCGACGCCAAGCGGCTCTTGGTAGACTTCATTGTCGCGGCCCACGCACTGTTGTCCGCCGATCAGTTGATGACTTTGGATCCAGCTCGATACCGGCAGGATTTTTCAAAATTGCGGATCGTCTAAACACCAGCTCGCCAAAAATACACAGGCCGGATCCCAGAATCTCTTCTGGTTCCGGCCTGCGCTTGCTTCAACTTGAGGTCCGCCGCGGCTTGAGTCAGTTGGTGCTGGCAGGGGCGGTGGTGGTCGAGGCGGTCGTAGGCGTCGCGACCGGGGCCTGGCTCCCGCTGGTCAACCGCGATAACCGGGGGAAAAATGGAGTCACTTCCAGCGGCATTTTGTCGCGGGCTGAGGTGATCGCTACCGGAGAGGTTTTCACCAGCTCCGCGGCATCATCCCAGGCATTGATCTTTACGCGTCCGCCAAGGGGCAGAGCGGCGATCTGATCGAGCTTGTCGGTTTCCAGGGCGGGCGCATCGTTCATCACTGCCGCCAGGCGTTGCACTTGACCATCTTTATTGACGAAGCTGTTGCCCAGGTGAGCAGTCAGCAACGCGGCCAGGGCCGGCCCACGGGCCTGCACCTGGCGAAGGAACAACCCTGCAACTTGCAGCTTCTGCGCGTACGGTGAATTCTTCAGGAGCTCGAGGGCCTTGGTGTCGGCCGCGGTCTCTTCCTCGGGAATGTGGCGAAAGCCCAGGTTGTTATAGGTGGACTCGTCGGAAAACAGCATGCGGTCGTTGAAGGCGTACTTGCTGCCCAGGTTGTGTCCCAGGACAATGTGCGCCAACTCATGGGACAGGACCATGGCCAGGCTGGCTTCGTCGGGAAGCACATCAATCAAGCCGCGGCTGACAATAATCGTGTTTCCCACGCTGAAAGTTTCCAGCGGAGAGGTGATCATGACCCGGCCGCGCACCGGGCGGGGCAGAGAGATATTGTTGGTGACTTCCAGGTTGGTGATGACGGTGTCAAGGACCTTGTCGACTTCCCCATGGGGAGCGAGCATTCCGCAACGTTGCAAACGATCAATCACGTTGTCTTCCGCCTGCTGCTGCCACTCACGCTGAGCTTGCAATGGAGAAGCGTCGCCGGCCGCGGCGCTCTCGTCTTTTACTGAAGAGTCGACCAGCACCTGCGTCAGCTCATCTTCCTTGTCGTTGTTCTTCAGGTCGTAACCCCAAATGCGGCTCTGGGCTTTAAAAGCTAATTTGTCCTTTGAGCCGTAGCTGAAATCGCCTTCTTCGCTGTAGATGTAGGCAGGCACCCAGTACCCGGGGATCAGGTTCAAGCGCCAACTGTCCATGTGGAAGAAGAAAGCATTACGCGGGCGCGGAACATAGGTCCCGTTCAGGCGCACGATGTTGTAGTCCTGGTCTTCCACCCAGATGCGTCCCTGAAAGCGCCCCTTGCCTGCGCCCTTCTTGGGGGTGACGTCAAACACGATGGTGCGGACGTCGCCCAGGAATTCGCGGTGGGCGTAGTGAAACTCATAGTGTTCGCGGTCGAAGGCATCGCGGTCGGCGAAAACCATCCAGGAGAAACCCATCGGGTTGTACTCCATCTTGAAGAGCCGGTTCACGTTGCCCTTGACCCCGCCCAGCAACTTGGCCTGGAGGCTCTTATCGGTGTCCAGGTAGTCGCGGCGGCTGGGGCCCTTATCGCCTTGCAGATCTAAACGGCCGAGGAAGTAGTGGTCTTCCATCGGGACCGGCCCAAGCTGCGGATCGGGCTTTAGGTTCTGGAGATAGGTCTCGATCAGGGGCGTACGGTCCTCCAGCAACTTGATCAGCGCCTGTTCCCGCTCAAGGGCGCGGTCCACCACCTGGTCCAGCGTACTGGGCGGGGCCTGAGGGACGGCAGCCGCGGGCGCGGGCGCCGGCGTGCTGGCGGGTGCTGGTGAACTGGTTGGCGCTTGCGCCGGGGCAGATGCGGCGGGCTGAGCTGCCTCAGTGGCCGTAGCTTGCGGCGCCGCGCTTGGCGGTGTCGACGACTGCTGCGTCTGCTGCGCCATCGCGCTCAGCGAAGTCAGCAGGCAAGCGGTAAACATTAGTTTCCAGGTACGCATGACTCGAATCCTCTCTATTCTCCGAATACGTTGTTAACTCAATACGCCAACTGAAACACCACGTGGACTACTGCCGTGGAGTCCACTGGAACTCCGCTGCGCATGGCCGGCTTGAAGCGCATTTTGTTGGCTGCGGCCACGGCGGCTTCATCCAGGCCGTGCCCCAGGCCACGCACTACGCGATTCACATGCAGCTGTCCATTTGCACCGAACAGTACTTCCAACAAAACTTCACCTTGAAGCCGGAGCTGCCGCGCCTCGTCGGTATAAATCGGATTCGGCTTGTAGGTCACTTCCACCGAAGTGGACGCTGGGCCGGTCTCGACGGCGCGCGCTACCGGACCACCTTTGGCGACTTCCTGCGTGCCAAAGCCGCCGGTGGCCACTCCGCGGCCGTTGCTGCGTCCGTCCCCTTGTCCAGGCTGGGCGATTCCGTTGCCGAAACCCGCGCTGGCCACTGTTCCTTTCATTCCATTGGCGCCTCCGGTCCCGTTGCCCGTTCCAGGGCCTGGTGGGAGATCAAATGAACCGAGTTTGGCGGCTTGCAAGTGCGCGCCTTCTTTTCCCGTCCCCGGTAATCCGTTGGGGTCTCCGAAGCCGCCGGTTTGAACTTTTTGCACCGGAGCATTGACCGTCGGCGTTGCCGAGCTGCCAAATTCTCCGGTGTGAATCACGCGCGCCATGCGCGCGCCGCCCGCGGTCTGCACCAGATTGGCGGCCTGGAAGTTGTTCATTACGACCTTGGGCGCCTCTTCCGGTTGCTGCGGCTGCCGGGGGGCGCGAACTTCATGCGGCATGACTAATTTGGGGGTCTCAAATACCGGCGCCTTAGGCAATAACTTGGCAACTACTTTGGGTGTCTTTACCGCTAAAGACTTGGGCTGGCTCGTGCTAGGCACGGGTATAAGTTCGGTAAGATGGAAAGTCTTTTTGATCTCCAGGCGGTCGGGCCAGATTAATCCAACGCTTAGGATGGCCAAGATGAACAAAACCAACAAACCGTAGCTGCTGGCCAGCGTGCGCCAGCTGATCTTGCGCTCCGGCAGGATTCCGAGCTGATAGTTATAAGCCGTGGCCATTCAATCGTTCTCCAAAAGCACTAGGGGACCCGGGCCCGGGGGTGTGCGCGGGTGTTGGAGTTTCTAAGGTACGAGAGGAGGGCAAGAGGGTAAACGTGTCTGGCGCTGTTGGTCTTTGGTAACCGCAGGTAATCTGAGTCACTAATCGGACAAAATCAGGACCAATGAAGGCAACTTTATCGGTTATGCCGAAGGCTTGCGGGAGAAACCATAGAAAACCGGTATACCCGCCAGAATAACCACCAACCCAGCGGCGGAATTGAGGAGATTGCCGGTAAACGTGTAGTAGAGAAGCACCGCGGATGCGGCGACGAAGAGCGCAGGCAGAAACGGATGTCCCCAGATGCGAAAGGGACGCGGGGTCTTCGATTCACGCCGGCGAAAAACGAAGATGGTGCTGCCCGCGATCATGTAAAACAGCCACTCCGCAAAAATTGCCAGCGAAAATAGCTGTCTAAAGTTTCCTCCCAGCAAAAGCAGGAGGACCGAAAGCATGGCCTGCACAACGATGGCTGTCGAAGGGGTGTGAAACCGGGGATGAACTCTGGCCAGGGCGGAAAAGAAATGTCCGTCGCGCGCCACAGCAAAGGGGACCCGCGCGCCGCTCATGGTGGTTCCGTTGAGCGTGACCAGCATGGACAACGCCATTCCCGCGGAAACCACGGAGGCGCCGAACGTGCCCAACACCAGCCCGGCAGTATCGGATGCGGGCCGCGCCGAGGATGCGATCGAACTCGCGGGCATGGCATATTGCACCGCGGTATTTACCAGTATGTAAAGGATTCCGACCGCTGCCACGCCGAAAATAAGCGCCCGAGGAATACTGCGCTCCGGCTTGCGGACTTCTTCCGCCACCATATTGAGATCGTTCCACCCGTCATAGGCCCACAGGGCCGCAACCAACGCGGCCATGAAACCGGCAATACCACCCTTGGCCCCGGCGTAGGCGCCTGAGAAATTGACCCAGGTCCCGCGGCTATAGCTGAATCCAACTACGACGATGCCGAGCACAATGGCAATTTTGAGCAAAGTAAAAACTAGCTGGAAATCCCCGGCTTTCTTGATTCCGATGTAGTTGAGAAAAGAGATAAACACAGTTGCGGCAATGGCGACGAGCTGGCCGTAGCTGATTCTGGAATGCAGGACGGGGAAAGAGAAAAATGCCAGCGCGGGAAAGCCCCCAAGAATTCGGACCATGCCAATCGTGATACTGGCGATCGAGGCCGGCTTGGCGATGAGAAACCACGTCCAGGCATACAGAAAAGCGGGCAGTGGACCATACGCGTCGCGGACGTAGACATATTCTCCGCCCGCCTGCGGACGCATCGCCCCTAGTTCGGCGTAGGTGTATGCACCGAAGAATGAAAGCAGGCCGCCTACGATCCACGCGAGAAATATGAGTTTCGCGGAGCCGACCGCCTGGGTCATCTCCGCCGGAACAAGAAAAATTCCGCTGCCGATAATGGTCCCGATGACGATGGCCGTGGCGTGGCTCGGGCCTAAGTCGCGGGAGAGTTCAGCGGAGTTCCTCATCAAGAGGAAGAAGTATATACGGGGTTTAGCTGGCGAGGCCGATTGGTTCGCGGTAGTCGTTGACCATGCGCTTGATCCCAGCTCGAAGGACCACAACGTGGAAGTTGATCAGCAGGCCAACTTCGATGTTCAACAGGCGCAGATGGGAGAGAAGCTGGGCTTCGTCCACGGGATGGATGGCGTCCTTGCATTTGGTTTCCACCACGACCCGATTTTCAACCACGAGATCGGCGCGAAAGCCGCAGTCAAGTTTTACGGTTTTGTAAACGAAAGGGACCGGCCTTTGTCGTTCAACGTGTAATCCGAGTAACTCGATCTCATGCGCTAGGCACGCTTCGTATGCGGACTCCAACAGGCCTGGGCCCAACTCGCGATGTATCTTGATGGCTGCGCCAATAATTTCATGGGTAAGGTCATGGCTAAACATAATTCCAAAGCATAACCGCAAAGATCGCTAAGATTACGCAAAAGAACGCAAAGAAAACTAAAACCACACCAAAATGGGAAAGTGGAACGTTCGGGCATGAAAGAATCTCTTTGCGATCTTTGTGCTACCTTCGCGAACTTCGCGGTTTAAGATTTTGATTTGTCAGACTAATCAAATAGCCCGCCAGGAATGTAACCCCAGTCCCAATCGCCACATACCAGGTCCAAGGCACAGGCGTCTTCAACCAAACAAAGAGTGATGCCGCAAAGCCAATTCCCATGCCAGCCATCGCCCCATTTTCATTCGCTTTGCGCGTGAGCACCCCCAGGAGAAATACTCCGAGCAGCGATCCATAGGCCACCGAAGCGATCGACAGCCCGACTTCGATCACGCGGGAAACCTTGTGGAGCGAAAGGACCGCTAATCCAAAAAGTACCAGCGCCCAAATCAAAGTAGAAAGCCGCGACAAGCGCAGCTTGCGCCGTTCCTCCACCTGCGGGTTCCAGCGCAGATAAAAATCCAGCATGGAAGTCGACGACAGGGAATTGAGCGCGGCGCTCAAGTTGGACATGGCCGCAGCCAAAATGGCGGCGATCAGCAGCCCGGAAATCCCGTGCGGCATGCGGCTGACGATGAACGTGGGAAAAATGCGGTCCGCTTTTCCGAAAGTGGACGAGGGGACCCGGTAATAGACGAACAACATCACCCCGACCATGAGGAACAACCCGAACTGGAAGAAAATCGCAACCCCGCTGCTGAGCAGGGCGGTGACCGATTGTTTCTGGTTCCGCGCCGCCAGCAGGCGCTGCACAATCAATTGATCGGTGCCATGGCTGGCGGTGGTGAGAAACGCGCCGCCAATCACGCCGGCCCAAAACGTGTAAGGCTGCCAGAAACTCGAGGAGAAATTGAAGATTTGCAGTTTTCCTGCGGCCGCGGCTGTAAGGTGTATGGCGTCCCACCCACCCGGGACCAGGTGCAGAATCGTGAACACCCCCACGACGGTGCCCCCCACGTAAATCACAGTTTGCACTACGTCGGTCCAGATCACCGCAGCCAATCCGCCCTCAAAGGTGTAAACGAGAGTGAGAACAGTAATGATGGCGATGGATGCAATCTCTCCGGTCCCCAACGCGATTGCCACCACAATGGAAACTGCGTAAATACGGACCCCCTCAGCCGCCGCGCGGGTCAGCAGGAACAGTCCGGCGGTGAGGGAACGCAACCGGCGTCCAAAGCGGCGTTCGATCAATTCATAAGCGGTGTAGAGTTCCCCGCGAAAATAATGTGGCAACAGGACGAAGCTGATAATGACGCGTCCGGCCAGATATCCCAGCACCACCTGCAAGAAAGTGAGATTGGTGTCGTACGCCAGGCCGGGAACACTGATGATCGTGAGCGTGCTGGTTTCCGCGGCGACGATGGAAAGCGCAATGGCCCACCAGGGAATGCTGCGGTCGGCGAGAAAATAATCCCGCAGCGTGCGCTGTTTCTTGCGAAAGCGCAGCCCGAACAAAGTGATCCCCGCCAGATAGATCGCGACAATGGCGAAATCCAGTTTGTTCAGGCCCATAAACTTGTTTCCGTGTGGAGGCGGGGCTTGCCCCGCCATCCGCGTAATTATCGCGGATAATCCCCTTGCGGACCCTTACCTGCACCCGCAAAGGCAATGCCTTGTGATAGAACAAATCGCGTGGCCATGTTCCTGGGCATCGACGGAGGCGGCAGCAAGACCGCTTGCCTGATTGGCGATGAAGCAACGCTGCGCGGCCGTGCGACTGCCCCTGGCAGTAACGTAGTTCGGATTGGGGAAGACCTCGCCCGGCAGGCGCTGCATGAAGCGGTCCAACAGGCCTGTGCATCCGCGAAGGCGACTCCCGCGCAGATTCGGCGGGCCTGCATCGGCTTGGCCGGCGGCGCGCGACCTGAAGTCCGAGACGTTGTTCACCGCATCATGGCCGAAATCTTACCCGGGGACATTGAAGTTGTCGGGGACATGGAAATCGCCATGGAAGCCGCGTTTGGCGATGGGCCGGGTGTCATTGTGGTCGCGGGCACAGGCTCGATCGCCTATGGACGCAACCCGCAAGGGCAGACTGCGCGGGCTGGGGGGTGGGGATTTGCCATCTCCGATGAAGGTTCAGGCTACTGGATTGGCCGGACTGCCGTGGCCACCTCTGTGCGCGAAGGCGAACAGTCAGCCGACACATGTTTGCTCAAAGCCATCGCCAAGTCATGGGGAGTAACTACCCATTCGCAAGTAGTGATGACGGCGAATGGTACTCCTTCCCCCGATTTTGCCGCGCTGTTCCCGATTGTGCTTAAGGCGGCGGAAAAACAGAATAAGCAGGCGCGTCAGGTCTTAACTCAAGCAGCGGCCGAGCTGGTCGCTCTGGCAGAGGAGATTATGGACCGCGTGTTTCCCGATACCGCGGGTGTCCCAGTGGCCATGTCCGGTGGTGTGTTTGCCCATAGCTCCCAAGTGCGGGAAATTTTTTACAATCGTTTAAGCAAGGAGCGTCCCAACGTACTGCTCATGGAGGAGGTAGTCGAGCCGGTACAAGGCGCTCTGCGGCGGGCGCGTAGACTTGCTCGCTAGAGCAACCGATGTCCACGAAGCAATCCAGTCCGCCGGAAGTGGCCGCCACGGAAATTTCTCTTCCCTCCCTGGAGGAAGCGATTCACAGCGTTTCCGCGGAAGTTCTGGCCGCGGCGGCATCCAATCCATCCCTGAATGAAGATTTGGCGCTCACGCTTTTGAAACGGGCCGACTTACCCGGCGAGGTGCTGGAGCAAGTGAGCAAGAACGCTGCCGCAATGAAGAGCCGTAAAGTGAAATTGGCGGTGGTGGAGCATCCCACGACGCCGCGCCACGT
Source organism: uncultured Acidobacteriaceae bacterium (assembly GCA_964514735.1). GTDB lineage: Bacteria > Acidobacteriota > Terriglobia > Terriglobales > Acidobacteriaceae > CAWBXL01. The sequence goes on from CAZETZ010000042.1 coordinate 16,704, forward strand.
ATCCATGCCGATGGTCAGGCATCTTTTTACCTTTGATCTGATGCGTGTGGCGCTCACGCCGGTGGTCCCAGCGGACGTGAAAGGCGCTGCCGACGAAGCCCTCTGCAATCGCATGGAGACGATATCCGCAGGCGAGAAACTGACGCTTGCCCATCGCGCCTCAGGGCGAGTGGCGGCAGAGTTGTTAGGCAATTTGGAAGCGCGCGTCATTCATGCGGCCCTGGAAAACTCCAGGCTCACGGAGGCGCTGGTGGTGAAAGCGGTCATGCGCTCGGCCGCGCCTCCAGCCTTAGTCCAGGCTGTTTGCCAGCATTCCAAATGGTCTTTGCGCCGCGAAGTCCGCGTGGCCCTGTTGCGCAACCAGCACACGCCCATGGCGCGCGCGGTGGAGTTTGCGGCGTCGTTGCCTCTCCCGATTTTGCGGGACATCCTGCATGGCTCGCGTCTTCCGGCAAACGTACGCGAGCAACTACTGAAGCAGCGCGACTCGTGAAGACAATTTATTTCACAAAGGTGTTTTCCTTGCGGCCTTGGCCCCAGCACCGCACGGCGCGCAAAGCTGGCGAAAATTGAGGCACTACCGTAATTTGCGCAACCCCGCCGCGGCCACGAAAATTCAACCATGTGGGAAACTCTGCGTGAAATGCTCGATCGGCCCTGGCGCCCGGGTCCGCGCTGGGCAGCGGCATTGTGGGTCTCCTTCTACGCAATATTCCTGATCTATGCCTTCTCCAAACATGGGGAATTTCTGTTTATCGATCTGGCCAATCTGGTGGTCCACGAAGGCGGGCACCTTCTGTTCGGATGGTTCGGGACTACCCTGGGACTTTGGGGCGGCACGCTGCTGCAATGGCTGGTTCCGTTCTTATTGGCGGTTTATTTCTTCTGGCAGCGCCAGATGGCGGCTTTTGTGTTCTGTACATTCTTCTTCTTCGAGAACTGGCTCTACACGGCCACTTATATGGCGGATGCGCGCGCCATGGTGCTGCCGTTAGTGACAGCGGGCGATTCCGATTACGTCGAGCACGACTGGAACACGATTTTTTCGCGCCTCGGGGTGTTGGACTACGATACGAAAATTGCGGCCATCGTCCGCTTGCTGGGCTGGATCGGAATGCTGGGGATTGTGATTTGGTTTGCCAGGAGCGCGGCCCTCGTCCGCCGGGCAGGCGAGGACAGCAACCCGGTTTAGCGCGACAAGCCGGGTACGCTCACCTCCGCGGTTGCAACATCTTTTGCCTGTTTCCCGTGCAGCAACTCCACCAGGGTCTGGTAGAGGTGGGCGCGCATGGCATAGCGTTCATTGGCATTGGTGATGTAACGCAAATGAATCTCGACTCCCGACCCGGTGGGCCGCAAGTTAATCGCAGGCTTGGCCGAGACCGACTGTAGGCGATAACGGCTGGTGCTGTGCTGCCACTCTTGCTCCGCCTTGGTTGCGTTGGCCGCGGTTTCTTCGGCGACCAGTTTCTGAATCTGATCGATGATCTTGTACGGGTCTTTTTCCGGTGGGATCGTCAGTTCCAGTTCGTCCCACAACCACTGTCCGGAAGTGGAGAAGTTAAAGAAGTGCCCTTCGATGGCGAAGCTGTTGACGAAAGCCACCTTCCGGCCGGTGGGATGTCCGCTGTCGGTCCAGTTTCCGGTTTCGAGAAGAACGGTCCGCAACCAATTGATTTCGACGACTTCACCCACCACGCCATTGATCTCCACCCAGTCGCCCGCGCGAATTCCATTTTTCCCCATTAACACAAACCAGCCGAAGAAGCCGACGATAAAATCCTTCAGGGCGACGGTAAGGCCAGCTCCGGCAAGACCGAGAACGGTCGACATTTGACTGGGCAAGCCGAACAATACGAAGGCGACGATCAGGATGCCGATGGCCTGCACGGCAAACCGCATGATCACCCGCAGCGTACGCAAGGTCTTGCGCTCTTGGGTGAGGTCGGACAAGAAGTGATCGATGAGCTGGCTGGCGAGGTACACCACCAGGACGATCAGCACGATCCAGATGGTGGAGACCAGGATGCGGTGCATTGCCGCCCGCTGATTGGACTGCACCAAGGTAATCCAACTGGTATAGGTGTCGGACAGCTCCTGATCATCCTGAATTCGCTTGTCCAGGCCGGACAGGCGTTTCTGTTTGCTGGCGAACTCGTGAAGCGAAGCGATGGTCGACTTCGCCGCGTCGGCATCCGTGCCGCCTTGTAATTGATGGCTGGCCTGTTGCTTCAGCAGTTGCCGCGCGGCATCCTGGATTTGCAGTTGTTGTTCAAGCTGGTCGTGGGTTTGGCGTAACTGATCGGCGGCCTCCAACACCGTCTGGTTGGCCGTCTTCAACTGACTTGCTTTGGCGCGCAGTTGTTGCCAGAGCGCAAACTGGGCGAGCCACGTCGAGGGGTCGCCGGTCTCGGTTTTTGCAGCGCCGGCCTGGGGGCCATCCGCCTCCTGATCGTGCTGCGCCGATGCCTGGTAGCGATTGAACTGGCGCTGGATGCGACTCTGCATATCCACGCCCGACCGCATCAAGTCTTCCTGAGCATCTTCCAGTTCATCCTGATCCAGCTCGAGTTGCGCCTCCGCCAAACTGACGCGCTGCTGCATGGCATCCTGACGCGAAGCCGGCAGCGATGCCAGTTGTTTCTTGAGTCGATCAATCTGGTCCTGGTCGGTCTTTACAACCGATTGGGCCTTCTGCACCCGCTCATAGAGGGCGCGCGCCTCGGGACTCGGTTCCGCGCGTTGCTCCGCCGCATCGCGCAGGGCCGCGGCGAATGCCAAATCCACTTCATGGTCTGCCGACTTCAAGGCCTGGCGGGCCAAACGAAGTTCGTCCCGGCTGGTTGCAGTCGAAGCCAACTGGCGCGCGGTTTGCAAAATGCCGAGGTTCACATATTGCGTCCGATGCGCCGCGGCAGTTGGTTTTCCTGTGGGGTTCTCTTGCTCACGGGTCAACATCAGTCCAACGGTACCCAGCGCCACTAAGGCCAGAAGGCAGCCGATCACTGTCCAATCGCGGGTTTTGAGGTAAGCAAGCATCAGTCTCAATTATATGGGGTTGCGCGAAACGAACTGTACGCCGATGGGGGAGCTTCTCCGAATCGATCAAAAAATAAATAAAAGATAGATTTGAAGTACAGGGAAAAAGCCCCACCCCTGACTTCGCTCAGGGCAGGCCCCGTCGCAAAAAACGCGACAAGGATGGGGCAGCCGCGAAATATGGTTCTATTTGCGGAAGTGCTCAAGAATGGCTTCCGCCTGATTTCTGGTCACGACCGCGGAGAGCGCGGCAACATCGGCCTGCTTGACCGCCTGCACGCTGCCGAAGTGTTGGAGCAGCCGGCGCGTCGTACTCTCGCCCACCCCTGGGATTTTCCGCAACTCGGTTGAGCGGTCGCGTATCTGCCGCCGCTTGCGATGGAAAGTCACGGCAAACCGGTGGGCCTCATCGCGGACCATTTGTACCAAATGCAACACCGGCGAGTGGTGATCGAGGGCGACAGGCTCGTTTTCCTGCCCGTACACGTAAATGATTTCTTCCCGCTTGGCGATCGAGGCCAGCGGCTGGTTGATGATTTCAAGCGACTCCAGCGCTTGCGCGGCAGCGTGCAACTGGCCCAGGCCGCCGTCAATCAGGACCAGGCTGGGCATTTTATTTTTCTCTTCCTGAAGACGCCGGTAACGCCGCGTGACCACTTCTCTCATTGAAGCAAAATCATCCACGCCCTCTACCGTCTTGATGATGAACTTGCGGTAGTCGGATTTCTTCATGCGTCCCTCCTCCCAAACCACCATGGAGGCGACGGTCTCCGCGCCTTGAATGTGCGAGATATCGAAGCATTCGATGCGCTGGGGCGAGTCGGGAAGGCCCAGCGTGTCTTGTAATCCTTCCTGGATGGCCTTCATGTTGGGCTTCATCACACGGAAGCGCTGGTCGTAGGACTGCTTGGCATTGTTGCCGGCGAGGTCGATCAAAGATCGTTTCTCCCCCCGCTGCGGGACAAGAATGCTGACCCGTGTGGAGCGGACACTCCCTTCGACTTTGCTCAGGGCAAGCCTGTCCGCTACTTGCTCGGAAAGCAGATCTTCTAGAGCTTCGTGGTCCTCAAATTCCACGGGAACGTAAATGTTCCGTGGAACGTAAGGCTGGCCGATGTAGAGCTGTTTCAGGAAGGTGGAAAAGAAATCTCCTGGAAAAAACCCTGATTCCGCGGCGGCGTGTGCACGTGTGGAGGCAGGGCTTTGCCCCGCCTCGCCTGGGGCAAAGCCCCGGGCCCACACGGTCTCAGGTGCCTCAAACTCTGGCAGTTCCTCCCAAAAGAATTCCCGCCGGTCCAGCACTTTTCCCCCGCGCATGTGAAACAGATTTACCGCCAGCATGCCGTTTTCGTAGTGGTACCCGAATACGTCGGCGTCATCGCCCTCCACCGCTGCCATGCGCTGCTTTTCTTGCAATTGCTCGACGGTGGAAATCAGGTCCCGATATCTGGCAGCGCGTTCAAATTCTTCGGAACTGGCGGCATGCTCCATGCGCTCCCGCAGCGAGCGGGAAAGATCGGTTTGCCGCCCTTCGAGAAACAACTTCGCATCGCGCACCGCTTCCTGATAAATCTCAGGAGTGGTGAGCTCCTGAACACACGGCCCCAGGCAGCGTTTGATGTAGTACTGAAGGCAGGGGCGGGGGTGGAAGCGCGTCAAATCCACTGTGCACGAGGGCACCAGAAAGTTGCGGTGGATTAGATCCACAATGCGATAAGCCAGATTGGCGGGGAAGTACGGACCATAATATGCGCTGCCATCCTTGCGCAGCCGGCGGGTGACATACACCCGGGGAAGTTTCTCCTCCAGGGTCAACTTTACATACGGGTAGGTTTTGTCGTCGCGGAGGAGAATGTTGAAGCGCGGCTTGCGCTGCTTGATGAGGTTGTTTTCCAGCGCCAGCGCCTCTTTGTTGTTGGCGACGACGATGTACTCCACATCCGCCGCCTCGCGCACCAGAGTGCCGGTTTTGGCATCCGCCCAGCGGCCTTCGTGGAAGTATGAAGCTACCCGGCTGCGCAGGTTTTTTGCCTTTCCGACGTAGATGACCTCGCCTTCGGCGTTTTTGTAGAGGTAGACCCCAGGGTCGGTGGGGATAGTGCGAATTTTTTGCTGCAAATCCATTTGGGAGGAGTAGTTCTATTCTATTGAAAACGCATCTCCATTGTTTGCCTGAGAAGGTATGATCAATGGACCAAGTTCAACCGTATAAATTT
>CAZETZ010000043.1:0-1212 GCA_964514735.1 uncultured Acidobacteriaceae bacterium
CGCGGGTGTTCAGGCGGGCAACCGCAGGACTGCCAAAGACTTAAAGATAGCCTAGGGTGACAAGGCTTGTCAACGCATGGTTACAAAGGCTAGTGGCTGAATTTTGATTCAGCCACTACCTACAACGATCAAAAGACGGTTTTCTTAGCGTACTTTGCGCCCTTTCTTAGCGAACTTTGCGTTTTAAGATTTTGTTTTTAAGTTACGACAAACAAACCTTACCGCAAAGGACGCCAAGATCGCGCAAAGGGCGCAAAAAACCCCAGATCAATCGTAAGCTAAAGCGTCGATTGGGTCTTTGCTGGCCGCCTTAAATGCGGGATAAAGAGCCCCGCCGAGTGCCCCAACAATGGCGATTACCGTCGTTCTGGCAATCCAGGCAAGATTTACGTCCATCGGCAAAATCGGCGCACGATAGTGAATGCCGGCGCCCGCAGCCAGGCTCAACGCCGTCCCCAGAATGATCCCTGCAATTGCCAGGGCGCTGGTCTCACGCAAAATTAAGGCAATAATGTATGCCTTGGAAGCGCCCATGGATTTCAAAATGCCAATCTCACGCGTCCGCTCCATGACGGCCGTGTACATCGCCTGAAAAATCACAATAAAGCCGATAGTCACCGAAATCCCAATCACGATCTTGATAAAGATCGCGAGCGCGGGGATGTTGTCCGCCGTCAGCATGGAGAGGTACTCGCTCATGGAGCGCACGTTGTACGTCTCCATTCCCGGGACCGCCTTGATCTCATTCACCACGGCAGGAGCATTCGCCGGATTGTCCAGCTTCACGTAAAACGCCGAGGCCTTATCACGGCTGCCGGTGATTTCCTGCAAGGTTGTAATCGGCAAAAATTTTCGCGCGCCCTTCCCGTGCGCCACGATGCCGGACACGCGGAAGGTGTGGTTCATGATTTCAATATTGCTGCCGGCTTTTACATGATTGCTATGCGCGAAAAAGTCATCCACGATCACGTCATACGGTCCCTGATAAGGCCCACCGTCAAGATAGCGGAACGGGGCGCCCATGCTTTCGTACGACTTCAGGTCAATCCCGTAAATTAATTCCGGAGCGCCGGAAGTTTGCAGCGCCATCTGCATCACGACGGGCGCGACCGCGCTGACATGATCCAGTTTTGCGATGATGTCCGCCACCTTGACCGGCACGGGCGCGCCGCTTACGGCGAGCAGGTTGGACGATCCCGGCGGAAGCACAAT
>CAZETZ010000043.1:1312-21436 GCA_964514735.1 uncultured Acidobacteriaceae bacterium
GCCGGTTTTTCCAGAATAAATTTGTCGTTGGTTAGCGGGCCGTTCAGCTCCAGCTTCACCATACTGAGCGTGATGTCATATTCCTCTTGCGGTCTCTTGATTTCGATTTGTGAGGGGAAATTGATACCGCTGTATGCCTTGTATTCCCCGTAGCGGACGTCGGTGATCGGATTCCCGCTCTCGTCGTAGACGATCTGGCGGTGCGGCAATAGATCGGTCCGGCTGAAAACGATTTGGCGGGCCACATACCATCCGTGTTCTCCGTCGCGAATGACCAGAATTTCATAGTCGGGCTGTTCAACGCTCAGCTTTTTGTTCCTGAGGTCGGCAACCTGCTCGAAGCCGCTATGCATGACGGCATGTTCCACCGTGGGATCGATGGCCGGGATCAACAGGGCGTCATAGATATGCTGCGGCCGCAGGTTCTCCAGCGGTTGCTGGGGATTGGGCGTCTTTACATCGTTGCGGCCCTGAACGAAACGGTTCTTGGGCGGAATCCACAGCTTGAACTCATTGCCGTCGCTGACTAAATCGAATGCCTTGGTGCGGACAATCGGCAATAAACCGATCATGCGCAGCATTTCGGGCTTACGGGCAAGAACGTAGCCGCGAATCTGCTGGTAGTCGGTGACTCTCCCCTTCTTTTCCCCGCCCACGGTAGTGTCAATATCCACCGTGGCCTGCATGGACTGGATGGTGGCCGCCTGGGTGTTGATGGAATCGCTCAATTCTGCCTGGGTCGCGGTCTTCAACGGGGCCGTTGTCGCGGTCTGCACCGGCAGCCGGGTCCGCCACAAACAGCCGGTCAGCGGCAAACTTACCAGCAAGAGAACTGCAACGCGTAGTTTGGAGATGGGTGATATGAAATACATGTGCGCCTAAAAACTATCAGTATATATCCTCCGGACTGCGCTCTGGGCGAGCACGTCACTCAAGCAACAACATTTCCCACGACTTTTAGGATGCGAAACCCAACCGCAAAGTCGCAAAAAAGAGCGCCCGGAAACCCGCCTAGCGTCCGAATGCAATCTTGCGGAACTTGGCTACGTTGCGATTATGTTCTTCCAGGCTGTGGGCGAAATTGTGGTGGCCGTTGCCGTTGCTCACAAAATAGAAGTAGTCGCTGGTTGCGGGGTACAAGGCGGCTTGCAAAGAAGTTTTTCCAGGATTGGCAATGGGCCCCGGCGGAAGTCCCGGGTGACGGTAGGTGTTGTACGAATAGTTGGTCTGCATGTCCTGATGATGCAGCGCCCCGGTGGATTTGCCCTCAAGCAATTAACCATAAATGACGTTGGGGTCGGCTTGTAGTGCAAGGTTTTTCGCCAGGCGGTTGTAGTAAACGCTCGCCACCAGCGGACGCTCTTCCGGCGCGGATGTTTCCTTCTCAATAATCGAGGCCATGGTTACTGTCCGCTGCATATCGGTGGTTAACCCCACCTGTGCCGCCACCTGCCGGAATTGCTTCACCATGGCGGCCGCCATCTCATGCATGCTTTCGGTGCGGGTGAATTCGTAGGTATTGGGGAAAAGAAATCCTTCCAGGCTCTTCGCTTCCGGCGCCAGGTCGGAAATCAAGCTGGTGTCTGATTTCGCAACCTCCAAGAATTGCCGGCTTGGCCCGAGTCCGGCATCCTCGATCGCTTGCGCGATGTCGAACATATTAAAGCCTTCGGGTATGACCACGGTATGTACGTAGATGTCGCCGCGAACCAGCCGGTCGTGGATGTCACGCGCGTCCGCAGTTTTATCGAACAAGTACTCGCCGGCTTTCAACGAGCGCTTGCGATGAAGGGAGTGCCACAACACGAATGCGTCCGCGCTGCGGATCACGCCGGCATTTTGAAGCTCGCGGGCGATGCGACGCGTGCCGTATCCCGGACGCAACAGAACGAACGTCTGCGTGGCCGGAGTAACCGGCGTGCACAGCGCCCACGCCAGCCACCCGCCGGCGGCAAGCCCCGCCAGCAGCAAAAGTATGAAGAATGTCCGCAAAACAGAACCAGTTTAGATGATTTCCCGCGGCCCACCGATAGCCCATTGGTCGCTGGCCCTTAGTCGTTTGTCGTTGGCCGATTTGTTCCGAGGAATCCGATACTGTTGCGAATTGCCAACCGCCAGTGACTAATGACTAACGGCTGCTTTGTGCTTCCATCCAGCTTTGCAGGATCAACACTGCGGCCAACCGGTCCACAACTTCCCCCCGCCGTTTGATGGACATCTCCGAGTCGCGCAACACGCGGTTTGCCTCCGCCGAGGTCAACCGCTCATCCCAGAGATGCACTGGCAATCCCGATGCTTTGCCCAGATCTTGGGCGAACTGCCGCATTTTTTCCGACTGTGTACCCTCCAGCCCGCTCATCCGCAAGGGAAGTCCAACCACAATTTCCGCGATTTCGTATCGCCGTACCACTTCGTTCAATTGCCCGAAATCGGTCCGCTTATTTTTTCGGCGAATGGTCTCTAAACCTTGCGCGGTAATGCCGAGGGGATCGGAAACAGCCATTCCAATGGTCTTCGATCCCACATCCAGGCCTAGGATTCGCGGCCGCAATTTAGAGGGGGGACCCTCGTGCTGGTTGGACACGCCGTGATTATATGTCGTCCCATGGCGAGCGGGGTACACTACTGCATCGCCAATGACTGAACGGGATCAAACCGAGGTTTCCATCCCATCGCCCTCTGCGCCAGGCAATCGCCCGCGCTATTGGGCGCTCAACGTGATCGGGGTGGCTGTAATTTTAGGAATTTGCTATTACGCGGAACTGGTTTTGGCGGTCATCCTGGTCTCAATTTTGCTGGCGTTTGTGCTCGCCCCAGTTGTGGACTGGCTTACTCGCCTGCATTGTCCGCGCGCTCTTGCATCTGGGATTGCGGTGCTGTTGCTGGTGGCGTTTCTCCTCGGCATCGTTAATTTTTCCTATAACCAGGCAGCCAGTCTTGCCGACGATTTACCCAAATACAGCGGCAAAATCCGCGAGGAACTTTTACGGTTCCGCAAGAAAGCGGAAAGTCTGGAAGTGCTCAATCCGCAGCATGAAAAAGGCATCGTCAATGTGCGCTCCGCCACCGATTGGGGAAGCTTGCTGACTCAGGGCTTCGGTTCCATGACCCAGGCATTGTTGGCGGGCTCGTTTGTCCCCTTTCTGGTGTATTTCATGTTGAGCTGGCATCATCACGCGCGCTCGGCCACGGTGATGCTGTTTCGCATGGAGCACCGGCACACGGCTTACGTGGCGCTGGGTCTGATCTCCGCCATGATTCGCAGTTTCATGGTGGGCAACCTGCTGATCGGTTTGTTTCTTGGGACGGTGAGCACGCTCGTGTTCTGGCTGCTGCATGTCCCGTTTTTCTACCTGCTGGGTTTTGTCAGCGGGTTCTTGAGCCTGGTCCCATATTTGGGGGTCGTTCTGGCGATCGCGCCGCCTCTGTTTGTCGGACTGGAACATCTCTCTTCCCAGGACATTTTCACGATTTGCGTCGCGGTCATCGCGCTGCATTTGCTCGCCCTCAACGTTCTCTATCCAAAATTTTTGGGGAACCGCATGCAACTGAACCCGCTGGCTGTGACCGTGGCCCTTCTGCTGTGGGCGTGGCTGTGGGGAGCGATCGGCTTGGTCTTAGCGGTCCCGATCACGGCCGCAATGAAAATCGTCTTCGATCATATTGAGTCTTTGAAGCCGTATGGGGCCTGGTTGGGAGAGTAAGGAGGGCTTGGCTATGCTTCAAATTCCGAAGCTTCAGGAAATCTCAAGTTGCACTTTGCCAAGGCTTTAGAAAGCAGATCTTCGATGTGGGTATCTTCGCAATTCTTGGCCATGGCTAACTCGCTTACTAAAAGGTAGCGGGCCCGCTCCAGCATCTTCTTTTCACGAAATGACAGCGATTTGGCCTGGTTGACCCGCAGAAGACCTTTCAGAACAGCTGCCACTTCCAGCAACGACCCGGTACGCATGCGGTCCGAGTTCTCTTTGAACCGGTCTTTCCAGTCGGCGTTGTTATCACACTCGCCCTCTGTAAGAAAATCAAGGATTTTCTGGATTTCCGCGTTCTTGACCACGCGCCGCAACCCCACCGTCCCAACGTTATGGAACGGAATCATCACCTTGAGGCTGCTGGATTGGATCTTCAGGAGGTAAAACTGTTCGACCGAAGCCCCGATGGTGCGGCTGCTGATCTGTTCGATTACCCCAACTCCATGGTTCGGGTAAACGACCTTGTCGCCTATGTGGAAATGACCGTTGCTACTGAGCATACTGGGCTCCAGGCGAACCAGGACTTAACGATTCTATTCCACCTTGGAACCAAAATCAACTCTGGGACGGGTTGGGGCTTGCCCCTAAACCGTAGCCTGTAACGTTATTAAGTATTTATTTATCAGCAGCATAGATGTAATTTTATGCTTGCGTCGTAGGCCCCCAGCTCGTCCCCGCAGGGTGATCGCCCGAAACGGTCCGGTTTCACAGCAAAACATGGCAGGTCGGTGGTTTAGGTTTATAATCTCGCGAGCATGACTGATCAGATCAGAAAGAAGCTGCAAGACGAGATCAACGCGCTTGAGCACGAGCTGATCCACGAACTGCCCCGTGAAATCAAGAAGGCTGCGGCGCTCGGGGATTTGAGCGAAAACGCCGAATACCACATGGCCAAGCAACGCCAGGAGTTCGTCAAGGCGCGCGTGCGGCAACTGGGAAAGCGTCTGGCGGACCTGTCCCTGATCAATATGGGAAACATTCCCAAGGACAAAGTTGGGCTTGGGTCTACGGTGCGGGTTTACGACAATACCAAGGACGAGGAAATCGAATACAAGCTGGTCACCAGCGAAGAATCGGATGTTGCCACCGGCAAGATATCCACCACTTCGCCCATCGGGCGCGCCCTACTCAATAAGAAAGTCGGAGACTCCGCTACCGTAGTCACCCCGGCCGGCAAGCGCGAAATGGAAATCCTGAACCTCAGCACAATTCACGACCAAGCCGAAGCCGAGGCCAAGGCCTGATGGCGAAGACCTGGACCAGCGCTTTCGGCAGGGCCTGCGGAGTTCTTTTAGACTTGATTGTCCGCTGGCTGGCGTTGTCACGCATCAACCCCAACGTCCTCACGTTTTTGGGATTAGTAGTAAATACCATCGCCGCGCTGCTGTTTGGCTTTGCCAACGCCGACAGTCAGGCCCGCTTGTTTCGTTACGCCGGTCTGGTCATCATCGCTTCCGGTTTTTTCGACCTGGTGGATGGCCAAGTGGCGCGCGCCACCAACCGGGTGACAAAATTCGGCGCGTTCTTCGATTCTGTCATTGACCGCTACAGTGACGCCTCGCAATTTTTTGGGTTGTTGGTGTTCTTTGCCCGCGGAGGCCGGTTCTTCTACGTTTCGCTGGCTGCGTACGTCATGATCAGCGCCATCATGGTCAGCTACAGCCGCGCCCGGGCGGAATCGCTGATCGGCGCCTGCCGGGTGGGATTTATGGAGCGCCCCGAGCGGCTGGTTCTGGTCATCATCGGAGCGCTGTTTAACGTAATGGCTCCGGTCCTTTGGGTGATCGCTGTTCTTTCCACAATTACCGTGATCCACCGCATTCAATACACCTGGAGCCGCACTCGCTTGCTCGAAGCCGGAGCGGCGGACCCAGGTCGAGCGGCCTGAGCCTTCTCTATACTTCGGCCTATCAACGGTCAGCCAAATTTTTCTGCGCGCATTTTTACTTCGTGCCCCCAGTCAAAAGCCCTCACCACCAAAGCGCGCAGAATTTCGCCAACCGGCGCCATGAAAACTTGACGGCGCCACCTCCTTGAGCGGGCCACGGAAAGACGGCACTCCCATGCTAGACTGCCAGACGAACCGCAAACTATGGATCCGCACGCTTTTGTGGCTGAGGTTTACCGCAGAATGGCCCTGCGCAACCCAGTTCCACAGGCAAAACCGCCGGAGGAAAAGCGCGTTCGCCAGGTAATGCGCGAATATGCTTCGTTCCTACCCTCGGACAAGTCAGCCAGCATTTTAGATATTGGCTTTGGCGATGGATGGCTTTGTCTCGCTTGCCGGCAGCTTGGATACGCTAACGTCCACGGGGCCGACTTTTCGGTCGCAAGAAAGCGCTATCTTCAGGACCAGGGCATAACTCTGCACGAGATTCAGAACGACATTGGGCACTTCCTGGCCGACAAGCCGGAAAAATACGACTTTATTCACATGTCCCACGTGATTGAGCACATCCCCAAGTATTCTCTCCTCTGGGTAGTGGATGCTCTTTACCAATCCCTCAAGAAAGACGGAACTATTTTCCTACGCACCCCGAACATGGAAGGTCCTACGCCCAATTCGAGTTACTATGTCACCCTGGCGCACGAGTATGGGTTCGCGGGAGCGAACTTAGAATCCCTATTACACATCTGCGGTTTTGACGACATTAAGTTTCATGCGCCACCTGAGGCGCCCACCCTCAAAGGCAAAATTGGCGATATTTTCCGCGGTGTATTTGTCCTGAAAAACCGCATGGCACACCGGCTGTTTGGAGTGAATGTCGGCGGACAATTCGGTTCGGAATTGGTAGTGACCGCCGTTCGTGGAGATTTCCCTCCACTGTTTGATACAAAATTCTGCTGACAATCCAGGGGGTCTCAGGGCGTCCAATCCTGTGTAACCAGGTGCTTGCGTTTCTTTCCTGCTTGCTTTCCACTGCCTACCTGATATAAAACCCTCCGGTCTCACTTACACAGTCACATGCGTGCTTGCCCAAGCCCGCCCGGATTGCCGTTCATCATCTCTCTGCCCGCGCCGCAGCGAGCATCCCGATAGGAGGTCCTATGTCCGCATCGAAACTGATCTCGCACGTATTAATCGTCCTGGGTTTGAGCGCAGTTTGTTTGGCGCAAAGTGCCGCGACCGGTGATCTGCATGTCACCGTGAAGGACGCGAAAGGCAGCCTGATCACGAGCGCGACCATCAAGGCGCGGGATGCCGAGAAAGGTTTGGAGCGTTCCACCACCATCAATACCGATGGTCAATACAACATTCTGGCTTTGCCCCCCGGAATCTATACGGTTACGGCGGAGGCGCAGGGATTTGCCAAGGCCACGGTCACGGAGGTGAAAATTACCGTGGGACAGTTGGCGGAACTGCCAGTTGAGCTTGTGGTCGCGGGCGCGCAGGAAATAGTTTCCGTCAGCGCCGAGGCCGCGCTGGTCGAGACCGAGCGCACCTCGACCACCGACACCATCGAACAACGCCGCATCGAAAATCTGCCCATCAACGGCCGCAACTACATCAACTTTGCCTTGACCGACTCACAGGTGATGCGGGACAACGCCCCCAACATCGGCGCCGCTCCGACTTCGGGGCTGAACATGAGCGGACAGCGGGGACGTTCCAACCTGGTGAACGTGGATGGCGCCGATGCTACCGATAATTCGGTGAACGGGGTGCGCTCCACGGTTTCGCAGGAGGCAGTCCAGGAGTTTCAGATCATTTCCAACGGTTATGCGGCGGAGTACGGCCGGGCCGCCGGTGGCGTGGTGAACATTATCACCCGCTCCGGGTCGAATGACTTTCACGGCGATGTTTTCGGATACCTGCGCAACCGAAACTTCCAGGCGACCAATCCCTTTAGCAATGTATCCAACCCGGCGTATACCCGGGTGCAAGCCGGCGCTGCCTTCGGAGGTCCGATCAAGAAGGACAAGACCTTCTACTATTTTTCCTACGAAGTCACACGCCGGCACGAAACCGGCTTCTCCAGCATCGGCGCCCCCAACGGAAATTTTGGGTTGTTGCCCTTTGACGCCTCCGCCATCTTTTCCCCTTTGCCGGGGCCGTTCATCATCCAGGTCACACCGGAACAAGCGGCTTTCCTGCAAAGTGGAGCGCTGCCGCAGGCGGCGGCCCAGCAGTACGCCGTTCTTGCCGGTGGAGGGTCCGGCATTGCTCTCAATGGCAGTTATCCAGCTTCTTTCACAACCCTGGCCGCGGTGGGCGCAATTCCCACTCCTTCCAATGGCAGCAGCCCGTTGACTCAATTTCCCAGCTCGTGCAACAGCGCCAACAAGACATGTAACGGCCTGCCGGCCTCGTTTCAGAGGCTGATTCTCAACGCGCAGAAAGGGAACTTTCCCGTCTTCGAGGGCACCAGCCTTTATTCGCTGCGGCTGGACCACAACCTCAATCCTGGAAATCGCATGGGCCTGCGCCTCAGCGTGAGCCCCAGTACGGTAACAGGAATTGAGGTCAACGGAGAAAATCAGACCTTCGGGCAAAACGCCTTTTCGCGCACCTCCCAACAAACTTACAGGGATGCGGCGGGGGTGTTCCAAGACACCTGGGCGATCGGTAGCAGAAAGCTCAATGAATTCCGCTTCCAATACGCGCGGCGGGGACTTCAGTACTTTTATTCCAACGCGCCCGGCGGTGCAGACATCGCGGTCAACATTCCTGGTTTTGCTTACGTCGGAAGGGAACCATATTCTTACATCCAGCGCACCGAGCGTCGCTATCAGTTCACCGACAATTTTTCCTGGTCGCTGGCCCACCATGACATGAAAGCGGGGGTGGATTACAACTATCTTGCTTTGGACGCCACCTTCGCCGTGAACTACGGCGGCGTGTATGGTTTCGGCAGCTTGGATGCGGGGCAATTCGGCTTTCCGGCTGGCGTGCCGCAGTTTTCTCCGATTCAGGCATTCGGCCTGGGCATTCCCAGCACGCTGGTGCAGGGAATCGGAAACCCCAAGGACAGCTTCAGCAACAAACCCTTAGGCCTGTTCTTGCAGGACGCCTGGCGGCTTCGCCCGAATCTCACCTTGAATCTGGGCCTGCGCTATGACCTGGAATTTCCACCGCAGTTGGCGAGACCGAACGCCTTTGCCGAGGCTGCGTACAACCAGCTGGGACTGCAAAAAGGAATCGGCACCGACACCAACAACTTTCAGCCTCGCATTGGGGTCGCGTGGGACCCGCGCGGAGATGGCAAGAGTGTCGTGCGCGCCTCATACGGAATTTTCTACGATCACCCTTTGCTCGGCCTGTATTTCCTGGGAGATGCCTCAGACGGTTCCAAGAGCGGGCAGCTGCTTTTTTCCGGTGGAAGTGCTTGTGCGCCGGGGGTGACGCCGGGCGCCGGCAGCCTGGACGCCACCAACATTTTCCAGGGAATTTTGAACACGGCCTCCTGTTTGCCGCAGGTCCCGGGGTACTTGCCCAGCCAGCAGCGGTTCGATGCTTTCAACGCCGGATTGTTCGTCAACCAAACTTATCTTCAGCCTTCGACTTTTTTCCCGCTGGCCTTCCAGCCGTTCGGTTACCCCCAGGCTAAGGGCTTTGTCTATGCCTACGCCCAGCAAGCCAATCTGACTTTTGAGCAGGACCTGGGACGGGGCTTTGCCCTCAGCCTCGCCTACAACTTCAACGGAGGCCGGCATCTCAACCGGCCCATCAACGCCAATTCCACCCGTGGTGATCTGTTGTTGAAGAACTGGCAGGCCGCCATTGCCGCCGGGGCCGCCCTGCCCACCGACAATCCCTTGTTTGTGAGTGGCTGCAATGTCGGGCCGGGCGGGCCCTATGTTCCAGCGGCGCTGCTCAACTTCTTCCGGCCTTCCGGCCTGAACCCGGCGATCGCGCTGGCCCTGCTGTCCAATCCGTCTACCGCGCCGTGCGTGCAAGTTATCGCCCCTTTGGTCCTTCAGGCGGGTGGATTGAACACATCCTGTGATCCCACGACCTTAAGCGGCTGCGTGCCCTTCAGCGACATGGACGCGAACTACTCCAACGGCAGTTCTGTCTATCACGGACTCACCGCCAACTTGCGCAAACGCTTCAGCCAGAAATATGAGTTTTTAGCCTCCTATACCTGGTCGCATGCCATTGATGACTCAACCGACCTGCAATCTCCGCTCGCCCCGCAAGACAGTTATCTCCCCAGCGCGGAACGCTCCACCTCGCTGTTTGACCAGCGCCACCGCTTCGTCTTCAGCGGGGTCTATCAGAGCGGCAGACTCTCCGGCGACAGCTTCGCCACCAAGTTCTTCAGCAACTGGACACTCGCTCCGATTGTCGAAGTCGCTTCCGGGCGGCCGTTCAACATCATCACCGGCAACCCCGACAACTTCCAGTTCTCGCCCAGCACCGGTCGCCCGAATATAGTGGCATCTGGCGCCCCGGCCAGCCCCTGCGGGCCCACGGTTGCGTCCAAGTATTCCCCCACCGGGTTTTTCCAGGAACCCTGCTATGCAGCATTCGCCGCTCCGGGATCCACTCCGACCTTGCAGGCGCTGGATGGCAATCTCGGGCGCAACGCTGGGGTCAAACCGTGGACCGTATTCAGCGACTTGCGTGTTGCCAGGCGCATCCCCTTGGGGGAGCGGATCAGCCTGGATCTGATCGCCGACATATTTAATCTGCCCAATCAGTTCAACGTGGCGGATGTGAACCAGTTGTTTAACGCCGCCGGACAGCCGACCTCGGCCTACGATCCCCGGCAATTTCAGTTTGCTCTAAAAGTGGCGTGGTAAGAGGGTGTAGGGCGGACACTCCTGTCCGCCCTGCATCGAGCGGATCGGACGCAGTTCCCAATTCATAGGTAGATCAGCCGGAGGCAGGGCGGGCAGGAGTGCCCGCCCCACACCCCTGCTAAACTTGCTTTTTACTATCCTTGGCGCTATGCCTGGAGCTTCCTGCGATGTCTCAACCCTACCAGCCTACAGCCGACCTCGGCCTACGATCCCCGGCAATTTCAGTTTGCTCTAAAAGTGGCGTGGTAAGAGGGTGTAGGGCGGACACTCCTGTCCGCCCTGCATCGAGCGGATCGGACGCAGTTCCCAATTCATAGGCAGATAAACCGGAGGCAGGGCGGGCAAGAGTGCCCGCCCTACACCCTGCTAAACTTGCTTTTTACTATCCTTGGCGCTTGCCTGGAGCTTCCTGCGATGTCTCAACCCTACCAGCCAACCACGCGCACCCGGGTGGTCCGTGAACCGGAGCGCGGCGTCTACGACCGCGAGATTGCTTACGCCATCCTGGACGAAGGCTTTCTCTGTCATGTAGGTTTCGTCGCAGAGGGACAGCCATTTGTGATTCCCACCAGCTATGGGCGGCGCGGCGACAACTTATACGTCCACGGTTCCGCAGCCAGCCGCATGTTGAGAAAATTAAATGAGGGGGTCCCGGTTTGCCTGACGGTTACGCTGCTGGACGGCTTGGTTCTGGCGCGATCAGTTTTCAACCACTCCATGAACTACCGCTCGGTGCTGGTTTTGGGAACGGCAAAGCCGGTGGATGAGGCGCAGGAAAAACTCGAAGCTCTGCGGATTTTGTCCGAACACATCCTGCCCGGTCGCTGGGACGATGCCCGCCCACCGAACGAAAGGGAGCTGAAGGCGACGTCCGTGCTGCGTTTGCCCATGCAAGAGTTCTCTTGCAAAGTACGCACGGGCCCGCCCATTGACGATGAAGAAGACTATGGCTTCCCCACTTGGGCGGGAGTGGTTCCGCTCGAAATGACCCCGCAGCCCCCAATCGGCGGGCCAAGACTGGACGCCACGCGCGAGCCGCCCTCGTATGTACAAAAGTATTCCAGAAAAAACAGAAACAAGTAAACCATGGAGGCGCTGGCGGGTCCTTGCCTGTCGCCCCCAATAGCCGCACCAATGGCCTGTCCTGAATGGGTCATTCCCAATCGGGAAAAGCTAAGTGGCAAGTCTATTAATCTCTTGCCGTCCTATGAGAAATGGGAGTAACATGCCACCCCTGTTCCGAAAGTAACGATGGCTAACCCCATTGGCACGTTGACCCATCCAATCGGGGGATGTAGCATTGAAGCCTCGTAGGGGTGAAAGCCCCAAGAGTGAAGCGGTAAGTCATAGATAAAAAATGAGATTTTCAAAATCTTATCTATTGATCGCGCCGCTTTCGGCGTGGCTTTTGCTGGGCACAGCGTGCCAGACTACGCGTCCCGCCACCTTCTTGCCTCCAGCCCAGGCGATTGCGCCTGCGCAGACAAAAGTGGCAGCTCCTGCCCCTGCTTCTCCTGTCGAAACGATTTCCGCTGAGCCTGAAGTTCATCTGCTTCCCAAAATAGACCCAGTGGCGGAGCTTGCGGCACAGGTGGAAAAGGAATACCAGGCTGGGCAGGACAACTTCAAAGCAGGCCGTCTGGCGGCGGCCAAGCAAAATTTTGATCACGCCCTGGATCTCCTCGCCAAGAGCGGGATGGAGATAAAGTCTGACCCGCGCTTGCAGCAGGAATCCGATCAGCTTCAGGCGGCCGAGAAAAGCGTCCAGCAACAGGACGCGCAGCAGGAGCAAGCCGAGCAGGCCAAGCCGGCTGAGCCGGCCCCCATTGATGAAGCCAACGATGTGACCCCGCCGGTTGACGCCAACACTAAGGCCAAGGCGGAGGCGGAAATCAAGAACACCCACTCCGACCTCCCGTTGATGATGACGGACCAGGTGGCGGGATATATCGATTACTTCTCCGGACGTGGGCGGGAGAACTTCGAAAACGCGCTCATCCGCAGCGGCCGCTACCGCGACATGATTCAGCGGACGTTTAAGGAAGCGGGGATTCCGCAGGACCTGATTTACCTGGCGCAAGCCGAATCCGGCTTTCATCCCTTGGCGCTCTCCCGGGTCGGCGCCCGCGGCATGTGGCAGTTTATGAGCAGCCGGGCCCGCGGGTATGGCTTGCAGCGCAACCGCTGGGTGGATGAGCGCCAGGATCCGGAAAAGGCCACCCGCGCCGCCGCCCATCATTTGAAAGATTTGTATAACCAGTTCGGGGACTGGTATCTGGCCATGGCCGCATACAACTCCGGCCCGGGCGGGGTACAGAGCGCAGTCAAGCGCACCGGTTACGCCGACTTCTGGGAGCTGTACCGGCGCAACGTGCTTCCCCGCGAAACCCGCAACTATGTCCCGATCATCCTGGCCGTGACCATTATGGCCAAGAACCCCGAGCAGTATGGGCTGGACAAACTTCAGTTGGAGCAACCGGTTTCCTACGACACCGTGCACCTTGACTACCCGGTGGACCTCCGGCTGGTGGCGCAATGCGTAAACGCCTCGCCTTATGCGCTACAGGATTTAAACCCGAGCCTGTTGCGCTGGACCGCCCCTGAAACCGGCGGATTTGAACTCCGCCTGCCAGCAGGGACCAGGGACCGGTACATGGCAGCCATCGCGCGCTTCCCTGTGGACAAACGCATTTGGTGGCGGTATCACCAAGTCGCGCCGGGTGACACCTTGTCCTCGATCGCCCGTGCCTACCGCACCACCCCCACCGCGATTGCGCACGCTAACGATCTCGAAGCCGATGCCGCGTTGCCCGCGGATTCCCAACTGGTGATTCCGATTACTCCGGGTAAGCATGCGGCCTCGGAAGATGCCCAGACCTACGCCAAACACATTACCCGCTACCGCGTCCATCGGGGAGACACCGTACAGCGGGTGGCGGACAACTTCAACGTCCCGCCAGGCATGGTGCGCCGCTGGAACCATCTCCGTGGGAACAGCCTGGGTGGACGCCGCGTACTCTACCTGCATCAACCGATTAATCCTTTGGCAGCGGCGAAAACAAGTGTATCCAGCGCCCAGCCGCAAAAAGCCAATCCGGCCCCGGCCGAGACCTCGACCGTACGCCACCAAGTCAAACCGGGGGAGACACTTTACTCCATCGCCACGGCCCATCACACTACGGTGGATGCCCTGCAACGGGACAACGGCAGCCTCGACCTCATCAAGCCGGGCATGGTTCTGATCATTCATCCGAACTAGCGGCGCTCGCGCGTCTCAATTTGTTTCTCACTCAATATTTTTAGTGGATGCATCTCATCCACAAATGAGAATCTCGTGTAATATGCCGGGAAGGACGGCAATAGGGTTCGCATGTTGCGCAAAAAGCTGGCATGCTATAATCGCCCGCCGTTTGAGGGAAGCACAGTTTTTCTTGGTTTTATTTTTAGTTCCTTAGTAACAGCGTTTGCCCCCAGCAGGGCTTATCAGGAGGAAAGATGAGTTTTGACGAGACGCTTTACGGACGTGACGACGAGATGGACGACTTTGGCGACAGCAGCTACGGCGATTCCACGGATGAAAACGTCGAGGAAGAGGAGGAGGAAGAAGAAGCCGAAGTCCCAGCGGCCAGTGAAGCGCCGATGATGACGCATCCGCCGGCCCCTTCCGCGCCTTCGAAACCGAAACCGGCGGCCAAGAAGCCGGCCCAAAAGAAGAAACCGGCGAAGAAGAAGCCCGCGAAAAAGGCAAAGGCCAAGAAGAAACCTGCCAAGAAAGCGAAGAAGGCAAAGAAACCCGCGAAGAAAGCCAAGAAGAGCAAGAAACGCGGCCGCCGTTAAAGTGTAAGCTCACAGGGAAGCGGGGCCCATCCTCGCTTCCCGCCCTGCTTGCCAGCTACTTTTTTGCCTGCACGGCCTCCAGGCACTTTCCATACAGCTCAAGCAGGTGGTCGGCGTAGTCCTCGGGTTTCGCGGCTGCGCCTCCGCCCTGAAAGCCTACACCTCCTGTGGCGCCGGTCTTGCCATAGCCGGTGGTCATGGCCACAAATTTCATCAAATCCAGCGCGATATCTTCGTTACGGCGTGAACCAAGCGACATGCCGGGAACTTCCATGAATGCCTCCGGGGAAAAGAGATTGGCAACTTCACCATCCACGCCGCGATAATAGCAGAAGGCATGGCTCAGTTTTCGGCGGGAGCTTCTGTTTCCGGTTTGCGCTCTGCCGGCGGAGCCAACAGCCTGCGCTTCTGTTTGTCGGCGATGCTTTCGTGGACCCAGAAGTAGACCCCGATCAGCATGTAGACCCAGCCCGCCGCCGCCGGACTCTTGAAAGCCAGGGCAAAGGAAACCAGCCCGAACGACATCAGGGCCAGGTTTTCTTGCATGGAGAGGCGGGACTCAAATCGCTCAAACGCATTCAATTCCAGTTTTTCAGCCAGGGCGACGGCGTGACGGTACATCAGCGCGAATAAGGCGAAAACTGCGGCAAAGCCGATCCCATAAATTTTCATGAGCAGCATCGCGTCCTGGTCGGTCAAGGCGCCCAGTTTTTCCCAGCCGAAGATTTGCCCAATCAGGAGCGTGAAAAGAAATTTCAGCGGGTAGACATAAAACAAGACCAGAAAGAGCAAGACCACATTCAGAAACACGGTGTAGCCGTCCTCCAGGCCAAAGCGGCGGGAGAAGCGGTAGTGGGTGACCCAGATGAGAACAAACTGGGCAAAGCAAAGCGCGAACGGCAGGAACCCGCGCAGGGCGATCTTGAGCTCCGCGAAGCTGTGGGGGACCTCCAGCGACACCACCAGCAGGGTGATGGCAAAGCCGAACACCACATCGCAAAAGGCTTCCAGCCGGGTTATTTCGCCGGCCCGCCAGCGGAAATGCTTTTCCGGCGGAAGAAGATGATGGGCCGACTTTTCCACTGCGTTCGGTTCCATGAAGTTTGTCCTTTTCCTTCTTGGACGGGGATTATAGCTTGAGTCCAGAGAACTCAGGTCCACACGGAAAGCAAATAGAACAGCAAGGAACTGTCCCAAGGGGAGATTTCAATATATGCGCGGCTGGCCTTCGGGTCGTGTCTTCCAGCGCCGGTGTACCCAAAGCCATTGATCGGGATATTGCCGCACGTAGTCTTCAATCACCTTGGTGAACAACTGCGTATTGGCGATGATGTCGGCTTCGCGGTCCTGGCTGCGAATCAAAGTTACCGGGGGATCGAGGCGCAGCCGGTACTTGCGCAACCCCGAGTCCCAAATGGCGAAGGTAGGGACCACGGTCGCGTCGGAGTGCAGGGCAATCCTGGCCGGTCCGGTGGCGGTGCAGGCCTGAATGCCAAAGAAATCCACAAACTCCCCTTGCGGCGGGGTCATGTTGGTGTCCATCAACAACCCGACAACCTCATTGGCCTTCATGGCCGTCAGAAGCCCGCGGACGAAGTCATCTTTATCAACCACGTGGTTTCCGTGCAGGGTGCGGTAATAACGAATCATGCGGTCGAGATAGACATTGTCCATGGAGCGCATGACCGCGTGCATGGGATGCCCGTAGAGGGAAAGGGTAAAGGCCGACAGCTCCCACCCGCCAAAGTGGCCGGCAAACAGCAGCACGCCTTTACCGCGCGCCACGGCACGTTCGTAGTTTTCGAATCCGTCCAGCACCACGATCTGATTGATATTTTTTAGGGTGTACTTCGGGAAACGGCAGACTTCGGCCAACTGCCGGCCCAAGGAGGCGAATTCACCCCGCAGGATGCGCGCGCGCTCCGTTTTACTCTTTTCCGGGAATACCAGTGCCAGGTTCCGCATCCCCACCTGCCGGAGTCGCGCATGAAAGAGATAAACAACCTGGGCAAAAGAGATGCTTACTGCGCGCGCCACCGGACGGGGCAGAACGCCCAGCAGCTTAATAATGATCCAGGCCGGGACGTACTGAAGTCGTTGCAGCATTCCTTGGGACGGGCGACCGTAAGCTTACAAAAAATGCATTGTCCAGCCGGGTTCCTGCGGCGTCTACTTGTTCGCCGCTTCCTTCGCCCATTTGGCCAGAGTTGCCAGGAACGGATACGCCGACTGGGGAGGATCGATGTTTCCTTGCAGCGAAGTCTTGAAAGGCACCATGCGTCCGTAAAATTCGCGGGTGCTGTTCTTGTCCTGTCGAACCGTGGCCCCGGCAAGCTCCAGCCCGGCAAAAACTCCCCGGGCGCGAGAATAGGTGAGGATTTGCGCGCGCATCTTCCAGTCGGTATCGGCTGAGGCATGGCGTCCTACCGGGCCCGCCGCCGCGCTGGCATCCGCGCCAACCTTGAATTTGCTCGACAGCAGATTGGCCATACCATTCTTATTCATGATCAACATGACCAGGTCCACCGCTTGCCCGCCGATTTGCAGCCCGAAACTACCACCGCCGACCATGAAGAATGCCGGTGCGCTCCAGCCCTTCGGGGTGCGGCAACTGGCCAGGCCACGTCCATACCGTGCCCCCACAATAAAGCCGCCCTTCAGCATCGAAGGAACGACCGCCACGCATTCCGCCGATCCCAGGACCTCCTCGGGAATTCCCTGGTCTCCCGCTGCTTGAATCTCGTCCAGGACTGTAGCCGCAGCCTTTAATCGATCTACAGCCTTGGACTCATCTTCGGGTTTATCTTCGGCACATGCTGCCCCTGTCAAGCAGGCCAACAGACACCACACCAGAATCTTCTTCATGGCAGTTCAAGCCTTTCTCGTAAACCAGTTATGGATGCAGATTAGTACTCTGATTCTAACGGATTCTTGTGGGGAACGACCGGTTGCAGACGAGGTTCCTGGCTCGAGAATGGTAAAGACAAAAAAAATGCGGGGCTGGCAACGGTGACCCTAAATCTCCGCTCCCAACCCCGTCTCCCAGGTTCTGTGGTAGGTGATGCGAGTATGGCCTTGGGCATTACACAGGACAAGATTACTTAGGCCAGTGTCCCAAAGTAATGGCCGGATTCTCAAGCTTGCCAAAACACCTAATTTATCGGTCACTTACCAAACGTGGCAGGCATGATCGGCCACCATGGGCTGTCCTTTCTTGCAGTGAAACGCCTGTTGAAATTCCCCCATGTTTTGTACGACCCCATTGACTCGGTACTGCGGAGGAGAGTGCGGGTCGGACTGCGCGATCAGGCGCAGAAACTGCGGTGTCCACGAGGAACACCATGATTGCCCATAGGCGATGAAAAAGCGCTGCTCCGGAGTGAAGCCATCCACGGTTTCCTGCGATTTCCCTGCCGCCGCCAGCGTATTTTGCAGGGCCATCAGGGCGATTCTTGCGCCTCCGTTGTCGGCGGTATTTTCTCCCAGGGTGAGGTTGCCGTTTAGCTTCGTATCCGGGGTTGCGGCAAAAGAAGAATATTCGTCGGCGACACATTTTGCGCGGTTTACAAATTCCTTGTTGTCTTCGGGCGTCCACCAGTCGCGCAGATTGCCATTGGCGTCGAATTTTCTGCCTTGATCGTCAAAGCCGTGGGTCAGTTCATGTCCAATGACTGCTCCAATCGCGCCGAAATTGGCTGCGTCATCCGCCGCTTTGTCGAAAAATGGGGGCTGCAAAATTCCACCAGGGAAATTGATGGTATTAAGCTGTGGATCGTAATATGCATTCACAGTCGGTGGCGTCATCTGCCACTCCCCGCGGTCCACGGGCTTGCCGATTTTGGCCAATTCACGTTTGAATTCGAACTCGCTGCTCCGGTAAGCATTTCCCAGGGCGTCCCCGCGAACAATTTTCACGCTGGAGTAATCGCGCCACTGGTTGGGGTAGCCGATTTTGTCTTCAATCTCGCGCAATTTGATCTGCGCTTCTTTTTTGGTGGCCGGTGTCATCCAATCCAGCTGGTCAATGTCTTTCCCCAGCGCGTCCTCCAAAGCGCGCACCAGCTTCAACATCCGCTCCTTTCCCTCCGCTCCGAATGTCTTGTCCACATAGGCCTGGCCGAGCGCTTCGCCTAGGTCCCGGTCCACAGCCTGGGTGCAGCGCCGCCACCGCGGCCGTTGCTCTTTTTGCCCGGTAAGTTTGCGTCCGTAAAAATCGAATCTTGCATCCGAAAAAGGCGTGCTCATTAAGCTGGCTGAGACGTTAATCAATTGCCAGCGTAAATAGGTTTGCCAGTCGTTCAGGGAAGCGCTGGCAGTGAGCTGGTCCATCCCCTTAAAAAAGTCCGGGGTCGCCACCAGGTAATGAATCGTGGGGGGCGCGCCGCCAATGGCTTTCAGATATTGGTCCCAGGAAAAGTGCGGCGTGAGTGCCTGCAGCTCCTTCAGGGACATTTTATGGTTCAGGTTGGCGGGATCGCGCCGCAGCACGATGTCCATCGAAGCTTTGGCCAAGGCGGTTTCCATGTCCATGACTGTCTTCGCATGGGCTTCGGCTTGCGCCGGATTGTCTCCCACCAGCGCATGAATTTTTTGAATGTATGCGGCGTACTGTTGTCGCGTTTCCACGGATTTGGCATCATCTTTCAAGTAGTAATCCCGGTCAGGAAGCCCGAGGCCACCCTGGTCCGCGGTAGCTACAACTTTGGAAGCGTCGTCTAAATCCTGGCTGGAGCCAAAGCCGAAGAGCGCGGTCCTGGCGCCGGAGTCGGTGGGTTCGGCCAAGGCGGCGGTGATGGCGTGTAAATGGGCAATTTCCCCTGGCAGTTGAGATTTGTCCGTCAGCGCCTGGATCCTGTCTAATTCCGGTTTCAAGGCGGCAATCCCTTTGCTGTTGATAGCGCTCTCGTCAATACAAGACGCGTAATAGTCGCCGATTTTCTGTTCGATGGGACTGCGGTGAGGATCGTCCGCCGAAGCCTTCTCCAATACCTCACGCAGTACTCCCTGGTTCCAAAGATTAAGCTTCGATCCATGAGACCAGGCTGGCTGATCGCCGGGAATTGGATTGCCGTCAATCCACTTTTTGCAGGCGTATTGGTAGAAATCCACACAGGGGTCGAGTGACTTGTCCACGGCATTCAAATCGAAATGGTCCAGTTGCGCGGCCGCGGCAGGTTGTCCCTGCGCAGATGCGGCCCCGGTTGCCAGGGCCGTCAAAATCAACCCTGGCAGAAAATATTTTTGGAAGTTCATGCGGTATGTCCTCGTTTAGACGTAGTTGGGGCTTGGTGCAGAAGGATACAGGATAGACGGACGCCCGCGTATTCGGTGAGCAGGTTGAAGATTGCCGGGGAGCCTACTTTGCGGTAACCAGCGAGTGGGTGATAGCGTGGACCGAGAGCGCGATCCGGTTCTGCACCCCGACCTTGCGCATCAGTTTCGCGACGTGGGCCTTTACCGTACGCTCTTCGATGCCCAGCGCGGAGCCGATTTCCTTGTTGGAACGGCCGGCCACCAGCATCTCGAGGACTTCTTTTTCGCGGTCGGTAAAGGTCACCCGGCCGGCCGGGAAAATGCGTCCCGGAGAAGTGCTGACGCGTTCAATGAACATGGAGAGCACTTTGCGCGGGGCCCACACCGAACCCTGGTTCACAATACGTATGGCTTGGACGAACTCGGTTGGTGACGCGGCTTCATCCACGTAACCCTTGGCGCCGGAAGCAATGGCTTTGAGGATGGTTTCCTCGTCCATGCCGGAACCAGTTACGATAATGCGGAGGTCGGGCCG
>CAZETZ010000044.1:0-21202 GCA_964514735.1 uncultured Acidobacteriaceae bacterium
GTGCATGGATTTGCCGGTGAGGATCCATCCCATGTGCGCCCACCACTTGCCGTCGATCGGCGAATGCGGATCGCCGTTTTCGTCGGAATATTGATGATGAATGCGGTGCGTGGCCACCCAGAAAATCGGCCCGCCTTCGAGAGCGAGAGTCGCGCACAGGGTCAGGAAATATTCCACCCACTTGGGGGTCTTGTAACCGCGATGGGTCAGCAAGCGGTGATAACCCATGCCGATGCCCAAGCTCCCCGACACCCACCATAGGAACATGGAGACTAGTAATGCTTTCCAGGTGAAGAAGAAGATGGCGGCAATTGCGCCAAGGTGAAAGGCGGCCATGAAACCGGCGGTGATCCAGTTGATTTCACCATCCGCCGCGGCCTTACGGTCTAATACTTCCAGTTCCATTTGGGTTCCCTGTGTTCGTCCGATGACAATTTCAAATTATCAGTGCCGCACAAAGGCAACTGTAATAGTTATGTAATAGGCGTTGTTACGCAGGTAACGTTCGGGCAGGTATGGTGCTGTACCATCGTGGGAAATCTTAGGCTACAGCTTCTTTCACTTCGACCCCCGCCCATTTTTCCAGAAGTGTAATGATGGCGGAATAGTCGAGATCTCCGTTTCCATCTTCGACCGCGACGTCGTAAATTTCTTCGACAATCTCGAGAGCGGGGAGTTTCACTCGGGCTTCTTTGGCGGCTTCCAGCATTAACCGGATGTCTTTGTGCATCAGCTTCATGGGAAAGTTAGGAGTGAAGTCGCGCTTAAGCACGAAGGGAGCTTTGTAATCCACGACTCCGGAACGAATCATGGAGGCTTGAATCAGCGGAAGCAGCGTCTGGGCGGTTACACCAAGTTTAGCGGCCAGCGTTAATCCTTCGGCAAACCCTTCGTAGATGAGGGCGATTTGCAGATTCATGGCGAGCTTGGCGGCCTGGCCTTTGCCGGTTTCGCCTACACGGAAAAACATTTTTCCCATGGCTGCAAAAAGCGCCTTCAGCTTTTCGATACTCGCTTCCGCGCCGCCTACAATAAAGACCAGCGACCCACCTTCCGCGGCGATTTTGGAGCCGGTAACGGGAGTATCCACATAATCGGCGCCGTGCGCCCGCACCCGCTCGGCAAACTTTTTCGTGGCCGCGGGCGAGATGGTGCTGGAATCGGCCACAATCATTCCTTCCCTAAGCGCCGGCTCAATTCCGTCGGGGCCAAACAACAAGCTTTCCACCGCTTTGGTGTCCGAGACACACATCCACACTACTTCCGCTTCGCGGGCGGCCTCCGCACAGGTGGACGCGCTACGCGCGCCTTCTATGGTTTTTCCGGGGGTGCGGTTCCATACCGTGACCTCATGCCCGGCTTTTACCAAATTCGTGGCCATGCCCCGGCCCATGATTCCTAACCCTAAAAAAGCGACGCGCATGCGGATGCTCCCATCGATCAGTCGAACCAAATTGATTAGAACGTACCCGACAAACAATGGTCAAGAAATCCCATCTGCTGTTCTAAAATAGTGACAGGACCCAGGGTAACCAGGGCCTGGTTCGGCGCTGCATGTTAAAGAACACTCTTCAGAACCCCGCATTGCGGAAACGTGCCCGGAATTTTAGCCACCTGATACGGGACTCGGCGGTCACTCCACGGACCGGACAGACCTACAAACCCCAACTGGTCACGAATGGCGAACTCGGCCTGACTTTTATCGGCCATGCCAGTTTCTTTGCCCAGATGGGTGGGCAGAGTGTGGTCATCGACCCTAATTTTGCGCGGTGGCTTTTCGTTTTGAAAAGGCTGCGCAAGCCTGGGATCCGTCTTCGTGACCTGCCGCCCATTGACGTGGTTTTGGTGACTCATGCTCATTTTGATCACCTCCACCGTCCCACCCTGCGCTCGATCGTGTGGCAAAACCGGCTTCGGCGGCGAAAAGCTCCCATCATTGTGGTCCCTCGGGATGTGTTCGATTTAGTCTCAGACCTTGGCTTTCAAGATGTGGTGGAGCTGGACTGGTGGAACAGTTATCGCCATCACGATTTAACGGTCACCCACGTGCCTTCCAAGCACTGGGGCGCGAGGATTTTGAAGGATTCCCATCGCGGATACGGCGGTTATGTACTGCGCGGAGGAAAACATTCTCTGTACCACGCGGGAGACACAGCTTATTTCGGGGGGTTTCGCGAAATCGGCGAGCGCCTGTCTCCGGAACTCGCCCTGCTGCCGATTGGCGCCTACAATCCTCCTTCCTTTCGCAACGTGCATACCAGCCCGGCGGATGCTACGCGGGCGTTCATCGATCTACAGTCACAATGGATGGTGCCTATGCACTATGGGACCTTCCGCTTGTCCCACGAACCGCTGGAAGAGCCTTTGCAACTGCTCCAGCAAGAGGCCCGCGAGGCGGGGATCGAAAAAAAAGTTGTGGTGTTGGAAGAGGGCGTGACCCGGTTCTTTTGATTTGAGCGTGGGGCGGGCACTCCTTCCCGCGCTGCCGGTAGGGCTTACAAAACGTAGGTCGAATGAATCCCTGGAACAATTCGTGACGCTATCAGCGGGCGGACAGGAGTGTCCGCCCCACCCACTTCATCGTTAATATGCCAGCAGTATCCTCAGATCTCTTACATTGTTTCCGGTCGGGCCGGTGATTACCGTGTCCCCTAAGGATTCAAAGAAAGGGTAGGCATCGAACTTCGACAATGCCTCTTCAATATTCAGGCCTTTGGCTTGCGCGCGCTGCTGTGTGGTGCCATCCACTACCGCGCCTGCCGCGGTGCTGTTCCCGTCGATTCCGTCGCTACCCGCGCTTAAGATCACAACTTTTTCTCCGCTGATTTTTTTTGCGCATTCCAGGGCGAATTGCTGATTTCGTCCACCGACTCCTCCGTTGGTCACTCTGACGGTGACCTCTCCTCCTGAGAGCAAACATATGCGACCGGATTTCTGACGCAGTTCGCGCAGAAGATTCAGCAGATAATCCGCGGCGCGAGCGTAGTCCCAGTCATCGCAACTGCTGTCCACTTGAATCGCAAAGCCGGCCCGCTTGGCTGCTTCGGCTGCGCCGTCTATCGCAGTTTGATTCGAAAGGACGGTACACCAGCGCGAATTGTGGAACGCGGGGTCATCGGACTTTGGGGTCTCCTCCAGCGCCCGCCGGTGAAAAAGTTCGCTGACGGAAGCGGGGAATTTTTCCAGCAGTCCATACTTTGCCGCGATGGCATAGCAATCTTCCGTGGAGCTCGAATCGGGCATGGTGGGACCGGAGGCCAGCGCATCCGGCGCGCGATCGGGAACATCGGAGACCAATAGCGATACCTGTCGGGCTGGGGATGCCGCGCCTGCCAGCCTGCCTCCCTTGATCGCCGACAGATGCTTGCGAATGGCGTTGATTTCCCCAATGGGTGCTCCGGAGTGGACGAGCGCGCGATACGTGGAGACGAGGTCCTCTAACGTGATCTCGTCGTCGATTGGCTTTTCGGCCATCGACGAACCGCCGCCGCTGAGCAGAAAAATGACCAAGGAAGCTGCATTCTGCGCGGTAAGCGATTTCAGCATGGCATCGGCGGCGCGGATTGACTCAGCATTGGGAGCGGGATGGCCGCCGTGGAAATAACGAAAGCCGCGAATCTGCGAGGACGGCCCGGTTGAACTGGCGATAATGCCTTCAAAGCGGCTGCCCGCCCGCTGCTCCAATGCCTCCACCAGACTGTGCGCGGCCTTACCGATGGAGACTACGAACGTGCGGCTGAAGGAATTGAGGGGATAGAGGTCTTCCCCGATGCGCAACACGCCCCCTTCACACTCCACATGGCGCGCGAAGGCCTTCTGCACGCTTGCCACCTCAAGCGCATGTTGGAACCATTGCCGGACCAGCGCGCGCACAGCGGCAGACTCTGGATTGTCCGGGAGCTGGGGCACGGTTCGATTATAGGGGCCTGTGCCCGGAGGCTGAGGATTCAGGCTACAATTTACGGGAACACTTTGAAGCTATGGGAACGTCGAAGACTTGGGGACTGGTCGCGGTGGTTGCGCTGCTGGCAGCGATCGGAGTATTTGCATTTCGCTACCCCGAGATCTTCGGCAAGAAACCGCATTCGGTTGCTTTGCACTGGAATGCATCGCCCGGGGCCAGCTCCTACAACATCTATCGGCATGCGGAAGGTGGTGAATTTGCAAAAATCGGCAGTTCGCAGACGGCAAGTTATGTGGACCGACCAGTTCCGAGTGGAGCAATTTTTTATTACGGCGTAACCACTGTGGAAGGTCCACAAGAAAGTAAGATTTCGAACATCATCCGCGTGGAAGTCCCCAGGGATTAGACCCGGCCTTCCAACTGAGGTTGTACCCAGGCCTCGATCGTCTCGCGCACCTCGCGCAATCTTCCGGCAAAGAAGTGGTCGGCGTTTTCAATGATTCTTAGCTGATGAGGTCCCGGCAGCGATTCGATCAGGCGCTCCAGGCCGGGGCGCGGGGCATACTGATCATGCGAACCACTGATGAACAACATCGGCTTCAAGCATTGGCGCAGAAAATCGAAGCTGTAGCCACGATCGTCAATCGGGGAAATCGGCAAGCCCAGGCCAATTAGAGCTTTGACCCGCGGGTCCGGGCATGCGACCTCCATTCCAACCACGGAGCCGAAGGAGAACCCGGCAAAGAAAATCGGAAGATGAAATTCATGGTCCAGCCAATCGAGCGCGACGCGGACATCTTCCAGCTCGCCACGCCCCTGGTCATGCTCTCCCTCACTCAGACCGGCGCCGCGAAAGTTAAACCGCAGTACCGGAAAGCCAAAGTGATTCAACGCCTTCATGGTATGAAACACAACTTTGTTGTGCAGGGTCCCGCCATAGACGGGATGCGGGTGGCAGACCAGCGCTGCATATGCGGCCGCGGCGGCGCCCTCATTCAACAATGCTTCGAGGCGTCCGGCCGGGCCGTCGAGGAACAGAGAGCGGACCGCTCGGGGCGCAGCACTCATTCAGTTTTCAGCATAACAAGCCAAAGTGAATGGGGCACATCAAAAGCATGAATTCGCCTCCCTGGGAAGGCCTGGGTTATGCTCAAAGGCATGGATGTTGCCGCTTTCACGCGCGCCCTGGTGGACATCGAATCGGTCACTGGGAATGAAGGCCCGGTGGGCCACTTTCTGTGCCGGGAGCTGATCGGCATGGGGTTCCAGGCGCAGAAGATATCGGCCGAGGTCGAACGTTGCAATGTGTTGGCAACTTTTCCCGAGCAACCGCGCCCGGAGGTGGTGTTTTCCACGCACATGGATACCGTCCCTCCGTTTATTCCTTCCTGGGAAGACGCGACCCGCATTTACGGACGCGGGTCTTGTGACGCCAAGGGAATTATTGCCACGCAAATCGCCGCGGCCAAGCGGTTGCAGGCCGAAGGGATTCACGTGGGGCTGCTCTTTCTTGTAGGAGAGGAACGCGACAGCATCGGCGCCAAGGTCGCGAACGAAAAACCGATTGGATGCAAATACCTGATCAACGGCGAACCCACGGAAAACAAGATGGCCATCGCCTCCAAGGGCGCGCTGCGCGCCGAAATTTCCGCGCGAGGAAAGATGGCGCACTCCGCCTATCCGGAGCTGGGAGAGTCCGCGATTGACAAGTTGGTGGAAGCGTTGCATCGCTTGCGATCCATGGAGTTGCCGGTTGACGCAGAAATCGGGCCTTCCACCATGAATATCGGAGTCATTGAAGGCGGACGCGCGCCCAACGTGGTCCCCGACCGTGCCAAGGCCCAACTTCTCTACCGCCTGATTGGCCCTTCGGAACAATTGCGGGAGCAAATTCGAGAGACGGTTGGAGATTTGGCGCGGGTTGACTTCACTCTGGAAATCCCCTTCGTCCGTTTACGGACCTTGGAAGGATTGCCCACCATGGCGGCTGCGTTCACCACCGATATCCCTGCGCTGAGCAATTGGGGGCAGCCCCTGCTTCTGGGACCAGGGTCGATTCATACCGCGCACACCGAGGGTGAATATGTCGAGAAGAAGCAGCTCGAGGATGCGGTGAATTTGTATTGCGCAATTACTCGCCAGCTTGTG
Organism: uncultured Acidobacteriaceae bacterium; assembly: GCA_964514735.1. Classification (GTDB taxonomy): domain Bacteria; phylum Acidobacteriota; class Terriglobia; order Terriglobales; family Acidobacteriaceae; genus CAWBXL01. Next base: position 6,053 of record CAZETZ010000044.1, read on the forward strand.
AGCGCTTGAGGTCGCCAGGATTACACTGAGAGTATGTCCACCCAGACCCTGAATTCTCTCTCCAAGGCGTCCTCTGCCTACCTCCGCTCGGCCATGCACCAGCCCATCCAGTGGCATGAGTGGGGAGAGGAAGCTTTCGCGATTGCACAGCGCGAAAATAAGCCGGTCCTTTTGGATATTGGCGCCGTGTGGTGCCATTGGTGTCATGTCATGGACCGCGAGTCTTACGACAATCCGGAGATTGCGCAGATTGTGAATGAGCGCTTTGTGGCGGTAAAGGTGGACCGGGATGAGCGTCCTGACATTGATAGTCGCTATCAAGTCGCGGTCAGCGCGGTCAGCGGACAAGGCGGCTGGCCGCTCACGGCGTTTCTCACTCCGCAGGGTAAGCCTTTTTATGGCGGGACTTACTTTCCGCCCAATGACCACTACGGCAGACCAAGTTTCCGGCGGGTCCTGTTGTCGATTTCGGACGCTTATCGCGAGAAAAATAGCGAGGTCGCCGAACAGGCGCGGCTGGTGGAAGCTGCCATCGCGCGGTCTGAATCTCACCCCGCGGAAGGCTTGGCGTTTTCTCCCCAGCTCGTGGATGAGATTGTTCAGGCCGCGGTCAAGATGTTCGACCCCGCGCATGGCGGATTTGGCGGCGCGCCGAAATTCCCTCATCCCGGCGCATTGGATTTATTGATCGACCGGTATGCGCGGTCCAAAGATGAAAAGTTGCGCCACGTGTTTGCGACCACGCTGGAGCAAATGGCAAATGGCGGCGTCTATGACCAGTTGGCTGGAGGATTTCATCGTTACTCCGTAGATGAGCGCTGGGTGGTCCCGCACTTCGAGAAAATGTGCTACGACAACTCGGAACTGCTGAAAAACTACGTGCATGCGTATCAGGCCACGGGCGCCGAATTTTTTGCTGGGGTTGCGAAGGACATCGTTCGCTGGATGGATGAGTGGCTGAGCGACCGGGAGCGCGGCGGATTTTACGCCTCGCAGGATGCCGATTACTCGATGGACGACGATGGAGACTATTTCACCTGGACGGTGGAGGAAACCCAGGCGGCATTGACGCCGCAAGAAGCGCAGGCGGCATGCCTCCGCTACGACATTAATGAAGCCGGCGAGATGCACCACAACCCGGCGAAGAACGTGCTCTACGTTCGTGCCCCACTGGATGAAATCGGCAAGCGCATGAATTTGCCGCCGCAGGCGGTTGCAGATTTGCTGAAATCGGCCAAAGAGAAAATGTATGCCGCGCGTCTGAAGCGTCCCACGCCGTACGTGGACAAGACCGTCTACACCGGTTGGTGCGCGCTGTGCATCTCGGCCTACTTGGAAGCGGCAAAGGCGCTCTCGCTTGATTCTGCCCGGCATTCCGCTTTGCTCTCGTTGGACCGCATTTTGGCGGAGGGCTGGGACCCCCAAGATGGGTTGAACCATGTGATTGCGTACTCCGATGCCAATGCAGGCAAGCGCAGCTTGCCTGGCCTGCTGGACGATTATGCTTTTACCGCGGTGGCTTGCCTCGATGCGTATGAAGCCAGCGGCGACTTGAGCTATTTTCGTTTTGCTCAGAACATCGTGGACCGCATGGCGCAGTGGTTTTACGATCCCACGGGAGGCGGATTTTTTGACGCCCGCCAAACTGACAGTCCGCAAAAAATGCTCGGGGTGTTGGCCACGCGGCGCAAGCCCTTTCAGGATTCGCCGACCCCGGCGGGAAATTCGGTGGCGGCGATTGCCCTGCTGCGAATTCACGCGCTGACCCATCAGGCGAGCTACCGCGAACAAGCCGAACGCACGCTGGAGGTTTTGGCTGGATCCGCGGGACAGTATGGGATTTTTGCGGCTACTTATGGTATTGCGGCGGTGCATTTCTCCCAGCCACATCGCCAGATTGTGGTGATTGGGGAAGATGCGTTGGCCGGTGAGTTCTACGCAGCGGCAGCGCAGCCATTTGGTTTTGGCCGCAGCGTGATCAAATTGACGCACAATGCGGCCACGGCGCAAAACCTGCCGCCGTCGTTGGCAGAAACGGTCCCTAACTTGCCAGCGCTAAAAGAAGGGAAAACCATGGCAGTGATTTGCCAGGAATTCAGCTGCCTTCCACCCCTCTTTGATCTGGAGAAACTCAGGCGCCAACTTCAGACAACCGGCGGGGAGACTTAGGACAAAAAAAGAAGGCTGACACCGGGTCTGGCGTCAGCCACCAATGAATGCGTACCGGCTCCGTTTATTTACCCGGAGCGATTGGCCCTTTTTGGCACTTGGGGTTGTCGGGGTTGCACATGGGGATCGGCCCACCGTCAAAAGCAGACATCAGGGGGGTCGCTACGGTTAGAGAAGCACCTACCACACCAACCACCACGATCATCCATCGGACTGCGCGTTTCATGGGGGTTCTTTCTCCTGGGAGGCTCCGTTGGGGGAGGGGGAACCTCACGCGCTGCATTTTATGGCAAGTTACTAAAGTAATGGGAAAAAAGTTACCTGGCTTTCGTCAATACCGGGAATACTGTATTTATCTATTTTGTTTCCATGTATTTGCGGAACTTTACGTTAGGCGGAAAAAGGCGTGGTTTTGGTTTCTGCCTGTTACGAAATTAGAAATCGGGCCAGGCCGCAATGTAAATCCTTTCAGAGCTTCCTCCGTCGGCGGACTTCCCCGCATTTCATTACAATGAATCCCATGAAGGATTCTTTCAGGATTGCCGGACGCGAGTTCAACTCACGTTTGATTGTTGGCACCGGGAAATACAAATCATTTCAGGAAACCGCAAGAGCGTTGGAAGCCAGTGGCGCAGAGATGGTGACGGTTGCGGTGCGCCGGGTAAATCTGGACCGCAGTAAAGAATCCCTGCTTGACTACATCGATCCCAAAAAATATTTCCTGCTGCCGAATACCGCGGGTTGTACGACCGCGGACGAAGCAATTCGGGCGGCGCGACTGGGGCGTGAAGTGGGGTTATCGGATTGGGTGAAAATTGAGGTGATCGGCGACCAAGCGACGTTGTATCCCGATGTGCAAGGAACGGTGGAAGCGACCCGCGTCCTGGTAAAAGAAGGCTTCACCGTGCTGCCCTACACTTCGGACGACGTGGTGTTCGCCAAGCGTCTACTGGATGCCGGCGCCAGCGCCATCATGCCGCTGGGCGCGCCCATTGGCAGCGGGCTGGGAATTCAGAATGAGGTCAACATGCGCATCCTCCGCGAAGTGATCACAGGCGTCCCCCTGATTTTGGATGCGGGGGTGGGGACCGCGTCGGATGCGACGATTGCGATGGAACTGGGCGCCGATGCCGTGCTCATGAATACTGGAATCGCCGCGGCGCAAGACCCGGTGTTGATGGCGGAGGCCATGAAGCACGCAGTGTTGGCAGGACGTCAGGCCTATCTGTCGGGACGGATGCCGAAGAAGCTGTACGCTACAGCCAGTTCACCGCTCGAAGGTGTTGTAGGCTAAAGGAGAGCGGCGGGCGTTTCCAAGAGCAATTTCGACTTTCCAAAACCTGGAAAAATGCCCGATTCCGGAATCTCGGGAAACCCGGCTTCCCACCCACCATTTCCCGCTAAAGCAATTCAGCTCCAGGCCGATGAGCGTAAGATGCGCGCCTATCTTTGCCCAGCCCGGGCCTTAACGGGGAAGCTGTTCCTTCCACGGTTTCAACCACTGTCGTTCTTGTTGCTTTTGGCACTGGCGCTCCCTGCCCACGGCCAACAAAAGCCCGGTGGCCTTACCGATCTCAGCATGGAAGACCTGATGAGCATCCAGGTGTCTTCGGTGTCCAAAAAAGACCAGAAGATTTCCCAGGCCGCGGCCGCCATATTCGTTATCACCCAGGACGACATTCGACGCTCGGGGGCGACCACGATTCCCGATCTCCTGCGCATGGTGCCGGGCGTGGATGTGGCGCAGATTAACGCCAACAACTGGGCGGTATCGGCGCGCGGATTCAACGCGCAATTCAGCGACAAACTCTTGGTGCTGATTGATGGCCGCGCCGTTTACACTCCCCTGCTTGCCGGCGTCAACTGGGACACGCAAGACGTTCCCCTGGAAGATATCGATCGCATTGAAGTGATCCGCGGACCGGGCGCAACTTTGTGGGGCGCGAATGCGGTCAACGGCGTCATCAATATCATGACCAAGAAAGCGGCGGAGACGCAGGGCGGGCTGGTGTCCGCCGGAAGCGGCACGGAACAGCAGGCCATGAGCACGGCGCAATATGGAGGCAAGATCGGCCAGGGCGGCAGTTACCGCGTCTTCAGCAAATATCTCGACGACACCCACTTTCCCGATCCCAACGGACAGAACGCGCAGGACGACTGGCACCTTCTCCGCGGCGGTTTTCGCATGGACCAGAACATCTCCCAGAAAGACTCTCTCACCGTCCAGGGCGACCTGTATACCGGGCGGGAAGGTGCTTCGATCATCCATATTTTCTCGATTGATCCTCCGGTCACAGACAACTTATTCACCCATACAGGTCTTTCCGGAGGCAATGTGCTGGGGCGCTGGACGCGCGCTCAGTCGAAGCGGTCCGACACCACCCTACAGATTTATTTTGACAATTACACGCGCACGGGCCCGGAAGCCGATGAGACCCGCAATACCTTCGATCTCGACTTCAACCATCACCTGGCCTGGGGCAACCGCCATGATTGGGTGTGGGGGGGCGGCTATCGCCGCAGCGCAACCCAGTCTGTGGGCACCATTGACCAGGCATTTGTTCCCGCCAATCAGACGCTGCAACTGTTCAGTTCGTTCGTGCAGGACCAGATTACACTGCGCCCCGACCGCATCTTCCTGACGCTGGGGAGCAAGCTGGAGCACAATGATTATGATGGCTTCCAGCTTCAGCCCAATGCCCGTCTGGCCTGGACGCCGTCCAGCCACCATACGTTCTGGACCGCGGTTTCACGGGCCAGCCGCTCTCCTTCGCGCAAGGACGGCGACCTGGTGGCGGCGTTGGCAGCTTTCCCGGACCCGGGCGGCTCCAACACACCGGTGGAAGTCATTCTGTACGGTAATCCCCGCATCAAATCCGAGCACGTGGTCGCTTATGAAGCGGGCTATCGCGCCCAGCCGGGCGCTAGAATTTCCGTAGATATCTCCACTTTTTTCAACGTGTATGACCATGTGAGGAGCGCGGAGCCGGGAACGCCGTTTCTGCAAACTACGCCGGCGCCGGCGCGGACCGTGGTCCCCCTCCTGTCCGCGAATGAATTGCACGGGACCACGGCCGGTTTTGAAATCTCCGCCAACTACAAGCCCGTCAAACACTGGAGCCTCAGCCCGGGCTATTCGCTTCTGACCGCGCACCTGCATGCCAGCGCCATCAGTCAGGACACGACCACCGCGCCCCATCTCGAAGGATCAAGCCCGCGCCATCAGGCGCAACTGCGCTCTCATCTGGAAATTTGGCGCGGGGTTGCCTGGGACGCAGCGGCTTATTTCGTAGACCGTCTTCCCGCCCAGCTAGTCCCCGCGTATACCCGCGCGGATACGCAACTGTCTTGGCAGAATAAGCATGGGCTGACAGTCAGCCTGGTGGGACAAAATCTGGTGCGCGACCGCCACGTGGAATTATTGGACGCTCTGACTTTGGTGAATCCGTCCCTGGTCAAACGCAGCGCCTACGCGAAAATCACCTGGTCGTTTTCGGGCAAATAAAGTTTGCCAAAACAACAAAAGGAACGGCTTAATGCCGTCCCTTTATTTTCTGAGCTAAAACTTCACAGCATCTTCACGCTTTCCACGTGGACGGAATCACCGTTCACATGTCCAGTCACAGCGACGTGATGTCCCTCGTGCCCCTTCAGGGCATCGGGGTTTTCCACGGTGAGGATCTTTTTGTCGGCGTCGGTGACCACCACCATCTTGGCGCCCTTCGCCAGGCACTTTTTGGTGCAAGCCTCGTGGTCAGCGCTTGCGCCCTTCACGCCACAACCGGATTCGGTGACCCAGCCATTCACGGTCGTCGCCGCGGCCATATCATCCGCCAGGGCTGACGCTACGAAAAACATCGCACAAAAAATGGTACAGATTGCCAGTACTTTCTTCATGATCAAGTCTCCTCTGAATCTTCCTGCGGCAAAAGCCGCGTGGTTAATTACTACCTGGGTTACCCGAGCGCCACCGCTGCAACGCCTGGGCGAGTAATCATTGCTGCAAAATGGAGTGGCCGCCCGGTAACGGGTTACGTCGTCATTTTCCTAAACCGGGGATTGGGGAAAATATACCACACCACCCCTATTATTTACGCGCGGAATCTGTTTCCGGATGTTGTGGAGGAGGCGGGGGCGGGGCCACGTAAATCACCTCTCCTGGTTTGGCATAGTGCAACTGTTCCCGTGCTTCCTTCTCGATGGTTTTGGGATTTTCCTTCAGAGCTTTGATCTCATCCGCTGCCTGGTCGTTTTCTTTTTGCAGGCTGTCCACCTCTTTTTGCAGGTCGCGGTATTCGGATTTTTTCTGCCGATAAATCACCATGCCGTTGGCCCCGAACATGACATGTATGAATAGCCAGGCGGTGAAGACGAAGACCCCCGCGGTCGCGATGCGGCGGCGCGCGCGGTGCAGCTTGGCGGCCAAAGGTCGAATGCGTTCCGCCACGCGCCCGGCAAAGGCTTCGGCTTGCGGCGCGCGCTCGGCCAGAGCTTGCAGCCCCTTTTCAGGGCTCGCGAAGTCGGAAATTTTACGCGGCTTTACTCGAAGATCCATTGCTTGGCGGCGGCGCTGAGTTTTTCCAGTTCGCTGGGGCTGCTTGCCTCGGAGTAAACCCGCACCACGGGTTCCGTCCCTGAGAGGCGATAGCACACCCATGAACCGTCCGCGAACACCAGCTTGAGTCCATCGGTGCGCACGACTTCATTGATCTTGCGGCCGAAAAATTCGCCGGGTTCGAGGCGTAACTTTTCAGTAAACTTCGCTTTCACTTCCGCGGTCAAGCGGAAGTTCTCCCGCTGCGGATAGAAGGAACCAACTTTGACAAATATCTCTTTTAACTGCTGCCCTAGTGATTTTCCCCGGCGCGCCACTGCTTCACAGCAAAGGAGTCCGGCCAGGACCCCGTCTTTTTCCGGGACGTGATGGCGGATGGAGAGGCCGGCGCTCTCTTCGCCTCCGATAACGATTTTGTCTTGCTTGATCAGCTCGCCGATGTATTTGAAGCCGACCGGGGTTTCGTGGAGTTCGATCTTGTGGTGCTTGGCCAGGGCGTTGACCAGGTTGGTAGTGGCGACCGATTTTCCCACACCATTTTTCCAGCCGCGGCTTTCGACCAGATAATCGAAGAGCAGCGCGATGATGTAGTTCGGCTGCATGAAGGCGCCGTCTTCGTCCACGATGCCGAAGCGGTCGGCGTCGCCGTCGGTGGCGATGCCGATGTGGGCTTTTTTCTCCTTCATCTTGGCGCGGAGTTCCTGGAGGAGATGATCGTCGGGCTCGGGGGCGTGGCCTCCGAAAAGCACATCGCGAATGTCGTGGACGGAGAAGGTGTCTACGCCGTTGTCGCGGAGCAAAACATCGGAGTAGCCGCGCGCCGCTCCCCAGAAGGGATCGAAACCAACTCGCAGGCCGGCTTTTTTGATGGCGGGGAAATCTATGATTTCTTTTAGGCGGGAGAGGTACAGCGCCTTGGGATCGAGTGTTTGCGATGCAGGCGGATTTTTTTGTTGGCCCGAAGACTTACCGGCATCGAAGGCTTCGATTTCTGCTTCAATCCTTTGGGTCACTTCCGGCAGCGCTGGAGCGCCGTCCGCCGTGGAGAACTTAATGCCGTTGTACTCCGGCGGATTGTGCGAGGCGGTGAAATTGATGGCGCCATCCGTTTTTTCTTTGATAACTGCGTAAGAAATCGTTGGCGTCGGCGTAGCCTCCGCAATCACGAGCGGAGTAATTCCGTAGGAGGCGAGGACCTCAGCCGCGATGCCGCAAAATGTCTCGCCCAGAAACCTGGGATCGCGCCCGACGATGACGCGCGCCTGCGATGGTTTTTGTGAGACCACGTAACGCGCAATCCCGTGGATTGCCCTGCGCACATTGGCGCAGGTAAACTCCTCCGCTACAATTGCGCGCCAGCCGGAGGTGCCGAACTTGATTTGGGTCGCCATCTAACGTACCTGCCTGAAATGAAAGTCGTACAATCAGAAAAAATTGATTCTATATGACCGATAAGATCCTCGTTTTCACCACCGCCGGATCAGAAGAAGAAGCCAACAAGATTGCCCACACACTGGTGGACCGGCGCCTGGCCGCCTGCGTGAATATTCTGCCGAAGATCAGCTCAATTTATCGCTGGCAGGGAAAAATTGAACAAGCCGAAGAATGGCTGCTGGTGATCAAGACCTCGCAAGCCCTCTTTGAAAAAGTGAGGGACGCGGTCCGGGAACTGCACTCCTATGAGCTGCCGGAGTGCATCGGCGTGGCGATCGATGAGGGAAGTACGGAATATTTGCGCTGGATGGACCAGTCGTTGTAGGGCGGACACTTCCTTCGACTTCGCTCAGGGCAGGCTCTGTCCGCCCCGGCCGGCAGTGCATCAAACCAGCGTTCGGCACGCTGCCGGCAGAGCGGGCAGGAGTGCCCGCTCCACACGGCTATTGTTATTTGTGGTGAACATCGTGGCGCAGATCGCGCCTGTCCTGACGACGGTCCTGCCGGTCATGGTGCAGGTCTTTCTGGTCGTGGCGCAGGTCGCGACGGTCTGAGTGGATGTCCCGCTTGTCCTTATTGATGTCGTGCTGGTCTTTGACAACATCGCGACGGTCTGTCCGTAAGTCTTGCCTGTCGTGATGAATGTCGGCCTTGTCTTTGGCGGCATCGGTCGTGTCGCCCGATTTTTCGTCCTTGACCAAGTCGCGGCGGTCACGGTTCAGGTCGCGTTGGTCATGGTGCGCGTCGCGCACATCTTTGTTGCGATCGACGCGGTCCTGATTCAAATCGCGATTGTCCTGGCGGAGATCCTGTCGATCAGAATGGATGTCCTGGCGGTCGTGATGGATATCTTTATTGTCCTGGTGTATGTCCTTCCTATCCTGGTTCACATCGCTTTGGCCGAAGGCGAACACGGATACGAACAGCAGGATGGAACCCAAAATCCAATGTCGTCGCATAATTTTGCTCCTTTTTACTTGGGAATTACGGATATCAACCTCTGGCAAGATTGAACACAAATCTTTACGTTAAGTTGCGGACGAAGGTGAGGGATGGAAATGGGTTTGCGCGATGGTCTTTGGTAATTCGGCAAACACTTGTTTTTGCGGGAGTTAGATCGACTGTAGGGCGGACACTCCCTTCGACTTCGCTCAGGGCAGGCTCTGTCCGCCTTGCCGGCAGCATATGAAAAGCTGACCTTTGTGGCGCCGCCAGCAGCACGGGCAGGAGTGCCCGCGCTACAACGCTTGGTCTAAGTCCGCGAGAAGATCGTCGAGGTCTTCAATCCCCACCGAAATGCGCACCATGCCATCGGTAATGCCGATGGCCTTTCTGCCCTTTTCTCCAAGCGCCGCATGGGTCATGGTCGCGGGGTGGGAAATTAGGGTTTCCACTCCGCCGAGCGATTCCCCCAGCGAACAGACTCGCACTTTCTTCAGCATTTTCTTGGCATTGGCGAGCGACCCGGTTTCGAAGGTGATCATGGAACCAAAGCCGCTCATCTGCTGGCATGCGAGCTGATATTGCAAGTGATTGGGTAGCCCGGGGTAGAAAACTTTTTTTACCTTTTTGTGGTCCGACAGAAAGTCGGCCACGGCCCTTCCATTGCGGTCGTGCTGTTCCATGCGGACCGGTAGAGTTTTCACGCCGCGCAGTATGAGCCAGCATTCAAACGGAGACATAATCGCCCCCGCCGCTTTTTGTAGGAAGGCCAGCTTGTCCGCGTGTTCTTGCTTGGCACAGACAACAACTCCGCCCAGTCCGTCGCTGTGGCCGTTTAAAAATTTTGTTGTGGAATGGACCGACATGTCCGCGCCTAACCCCAGAGGCTGCTGGAAATAGGGGGACATGAAGGTGTTGTCCACGACCAGGTCGACTTTTTTGCTGCGGCAGATACCGGCGATGGCTTTGATATCGCTCACCGACATCAGCGGATTGGTCGGGGTCTCGATGTACACCATGCGCGTGCTTTTACGGATGGCGCGCTCGACGTTTCCTGGGTCGGTGGTGTTGACGTAGCTAAATTGCAGACCAAAGTTGGCGAGGACCTGATTGCAAAGACGCGGAACTCCACCATAAAGATCGTGGCCGCAGACCACATGGTCGCCGGATTTCAACATGCTGAAGATAGCGTTGATCGCAGCCATTCCGCTGGCGAAGACTTTCGCGGCCACCCCGCCTTCTAACGCCGCTAGGTTGGTTTCCAGCCGGTCGCGCGTGGGATTCGACACGCGGGAGTATTCGTAGCCTTTGTGCTTGCCCAGTTCTTCCTGGACGTAAGTCGAGGTCGGGTAGATGGGAACCGTTACCGCGCCCGTCAAGGGATCGGGCTCCTGGCCGACGTGGAGGGCTATGGTGGAGAAACCGAACTGCCTGCTTTTGCCCATGAATTCCTTTGCCAATGGTAGTGCCGGTTTATACCGGTGAAGCACTTCCTAATTCTTCCCGTCGAGCATCGAAGTCTTTTCGGTAGTGCCAGCGAATATCGTGGATTATTTTGGAGGACAGTAACAGGGAATGAATGGTGCTGGCCGCGTTGGCGCCCAATCCTTGATAGCGAAGCCCTAACAAACTACCCAAGAACCCCCGGCTGCGCTCGATAAAACCCATCCAATATCCGTCCGCGTTATATCCGATAATGAATTCGTAATCGTGCTTTCCCAGCCTAAACCCCAGATACCATCCAAAATCTTCCTGACCAATTTTGGGACCGACGGCGACGCCAGCCTGCTTGAGCTGGACACGCAACCATTCGGTCACATCATCCCCATAGTTGTTGTCGTTGATGTAATTAGGCCGGGATTCAGTCGTGTTGAAACCCGAACTGCGGAACGTCACAATGGTACGAGGCTCGTCTGTCATAAAAATCAGTAATACAGGGTTTAAACGCCGCCTTCAAAAATCTTCTTCGACAAGTAGCGCTCTGCCGAATCAGGAATAATGGTTACGGTCCGCTTCCCCGCTCCCAAGCGTTGAGCCACTTGCAGCGCCGCAAACACATTCGCGCCGCTGCTGGAACCGGCCAGCACGCCTTCCAAAACCGCCAGTTTTTTTACGGTTGCGAAGGCGTTGTCATCGTTCACCATGATGATTTCATCACAGACTGCCGGATCGAAATTGCTGGGGACAAAGCTGGACCCGATCCCTTCCACTTTATGTTTCCCCGGCGGTCCGCCTCCGAGGACCGAACCCTGCGTTTCCACGGCCACGGCCAAGACTTTGGGCAGTCTTTGTTTCACATAACGGGCCACTCCGGTAAACGTTCCGGCTGTGCCCGCGCCAATTACCACCGCATCGATGCGGGCTTCCATCTGTTGAAAAATTTCCACGGCCGTGGTTTCGGAATGAAAGTCAGGATTGGCCGGGTTCTCAAACTGGCGGGCCATGAAGCCATTGCAGCCGGCAGCGTACTCCTGTGCGCGGCGGATCGCTCCCGCCATGCCTTCATCATCCGGAGTCCGAGTGACCTCCGCCCCGAGGGCCCGCATGATGGACACCTTTTCTTCGGACATTCGCTGGGGCACGAAAAATGCGACTTTGTATCCGCGGCTTACGCCGATCAGCGCTAATCCAATTCCGGTGTTGCCCGCGGTGGCTTCGACAATCGTGCTTCCAGGTTTGAGCAGCCCTTGCTCTTCCGCTTTTCCAATCATTCCCAGCGCAGCCCGGTCCTTAATGCTGCCGCCTGGATTCAGATATTCCAGTTTGGCAAAAACCTCCGCCGAGCCTGGCGGTACGATGCGGCGAAACTTTAAAAGCGGTGTGCGGCCAACCAGTTGAGTGATATCGTCCGCGACGCGCAAAGCGGGGATGGCCTTTTCGGTCACTCTCCAGACTAAGGGGGAAACGACTCGAGCGTCAATGGACGGAAGCGGCGGGTAGTGTCTCAGTTTGGTTTTTTCTCTGGTTAAAGTTGAGGGGTCTCGGGAAGGACCAAAAATCTGGAACCACAGAGGACACAGAGTTCCACAGAGCAAATCCACGGAGGTCTGGGTCGGTTTCCTCCGTGAATTCCCCTCTGTGGAACTCTGTGTTCTCTGTGGTTACCGCTCTTGCTTTTCTCCGAACTCCTAAAACAAACTGAGACACTACCAAGGGGCGCATCCCTGGACTACTGCGTTCCGCTGGCGCTGCGCTGCTGACCAGCGTAGTAGCCGCTGCGGGTACGGGCAACGAGTTTGCTGTAGCCTTTGGCTTTTACGTTCACCTGGATGGTGCGGTATCCGCCCTGCGCTTGAGGGTTGGTCGGCTTGTACACAATGGAATACTGGTTACGAATATCGTGGGCAATACTACGGCTGATGGAGTCGACTTCATCCACGGTCTTGGGAAAAAACGCGGTCCCGCCCGTGCGCTCGGCCAAAATCTCTAACGCGCGTTTCGCCCGTTTGGGATGTTCTTCTTCCCCCAGGATGCCGATCGCGTAAATCGTCGGACCATTGTCTACTTGCAACGATTCGACGGTCTGCTCCAGCGATTTCCGGCTGGCATCATCGTATCCATCGGTCACCACGAACAATACCTTCTTCTGCAGTTTGGCGTTTTTGAGTTCACTGTCCCAAGACGCCAAGATCGCGTCGTAGAGCGCCGTGCCGCCTTTGGTGTCGATTTTTTCCAACGCTTCCTTGAGCTTTTTGACGTCACTGGTGAAATCCTGGTCAAGGTAGTACTCATCGTTGAAATTAACCACAAATACTTCATCCTGGGGGTTGCTGGCGCGGACCAGGTTCAGCGCCGCTTTGCCCACCTTTTCCCGCTTGTCGCGCATGGAACCGGAGTTGTCGATCACGATCCCCATGGCGACCGGAATATCTTCACGACGGAACAAAGTGATGGGCTGCGGCTTGCCGTCCTCCATGACGGTAAAAGCGTTGCGCTCGAGGTTGGTCACCATCCTTCGATCTTTGTCCACCACGGTTACGTGCAGGACAACTTCTTCCGCGTGGGTCTTGAAAACAAAACCGGAATCTCCCGCCGCCGGCGCCGTGACTTGAGCATCCGGGGACGGTGCGGGGGCCGATGGGGAGGAAACCGGCGGGGACTGGGCAGGCGGGGCAGAGGTGTCCTGCCCCGGTAATTCAGTCCCCACAAAACTGGTGCAGACAAGAAAAACTAGGATTCGGCTATTCCGAAGGAGCATAGTAACCCGTTTTGGCATACACCCTGAGCGGCGGTAAACCTTTTGGCGGAATCAACTTCACCTTAATTTTACGCCATTTGCCGTCATGGGCCGGGTTCTTTGGACGGTATCCGATGACATATTGGTTGCGTAACTCGATACCTATTTTTGTGGCTACGTCGGCGAGGTCGTTGGGGTTGTCGATGGTATAGGCCCGCCCGCCGGTAAGATCGGCAATATCGCTCAACAAAACCGGGCCGTATCTTTCCTCGGCGCTGGCGAAGTAATGATCGTAGACCCCGATCGCGTAAATCTGCACATCGGCTTCTTTCACCACCGATCGGATTTCGCTTTCCGTGTAGCGGCTATGGTTGTCCCCACCATCGGAAATAATCAGTAGCGCCCGCTTTTGGTATTTGGCTTGGTGCATTTTGTTGATGCCCAGATAAATGGCATCCAGCAAAGCGGTGCGGCCTTTGGGGACGGTGTAAACCAACTTCCCCTGAATATCGTCCACCGATTGGGTGAAGTCGGAAAGCTGCTCCGGTTTGTCGGCGAAAGTAATCAGGAAAAATTCATCCTGCGGGTTGGCGGTCTTGAAGAATTCGACAATCGCTTCCCGGGCGCGTTCGATCTTACTGTTCATGCTGCCGCTGAGATCGAAAATCACTCCCAGCGATACCGGGGCGTCTTCACTGGAAAAGTGGCGGATTTCCTGCGGCTCTTTGCCCTCAATAATGTTGAAATTTTCCTTGTCCAGCCCGGTCACTAGTCGGTTCATGGGGTCGGTAATGGTGACCGGCACAAGGACCAGGTCCACATCCACTTTGATGGGTTTGCTGTGGGACTTGAGCGCCGCGTCCATGATCGGACTTGGTGGCGCGGGTTGCACTGGCTGAGGGCGGGGGGCGATGTGGACATCGTCACCGAGATTCTGAGCAGGGAGAAGAGCGGCCGTACAGCACACCACGAAGATGGCCAGAACCGAACCGCGAAGAGCCCGACCTGCAACAGGCGGCATGGCGCCTCCTCAAAACTGGAAGAACACCCAGCCAGCTAAACCGGATGCCGACCCGCACCCACCTGGACGGGTGAAATATTCTTACTTGAGCAGATACTAGCACGCTACTTGCGGACGGAACTAAAACTTTTTCTGATCCCTGCGATTCACGTAACCTGCCTGCAAAGCCTTGCTTGCAAGGGACATGCCATGGGGAGAATCCTGTACAATTTCAACTTCACTATGGCCTATATCTCACCTTTCCGCGCGCTTCGTTACGACCCCTCGAAGGTCACACTGTCCAAGACGGTTACCCAACCCTACGACAAGATCACTCCTGCCATGCAGGACCAGTATTACAATGCCAGCCCTTACAATTTGGTCCGGATTGTCCTGGGGAAAAAAGACGCCTCGGATACTGCGGAAAACAACGTCTATACCCGTGCCGCTAAATATTTTGCGGACTGGCGCCGCCAAGGCGTGTTGCAGCCGGACGCCGAACCTTCTATTTATCTTTATGTGCAGCAGTTTGCAGTCCCGGGGGGGACCGAACGGCTCGAGCGGCGAGGGTTGATTGCCTTGGGCCGGGTGGAGGATTACGCCAACAAGATCGTCTACCGGCATGAGCAGACCCTTTCTAAGCCTAAAGCCGACCGGCTGGATTTGCTGCGGGCCACGGCGGCTCACTTCGAACAGATTTTCATGTTGTACAGCAATCCGGCCTCGGAGCTTGACGGGCCGCTGAAACCTTCGAGGTCGCCGGACATGGAGCCCCTCGATGAGTACGCCGTCAATTACAAAGTTTGGCGGGTTGCGTACCCGCGGCTGCTTCAATTGATCCGCAAACAAATTGCGGACAAAACACCTTAGATA
>CAZETZ010000045.1:0-20724 GCA_964514735.1 uncultured Acidobacteriaceae bacterium
GCAGCCGCCAGACAAAATTGTAGAGGACGGGCCTGCCCTCTTTGACCCGGCGCATGGCGACCGACGCATGATCGTCATAGACGGTTGTGGCAAGAAACGCGATGTCGTCCGAAGGCTCATAGACGGCGGCTTGCGCCTTCATCTGACGGAAACGATGCATGAATTGTTCCTTGGTAAAAATGATCGTCCTGCCGTCGCGGTCCATGCGCAGGTTCTCGAAGTCGGAGGCGTAGAGGCGATCGAGTTCCTCGACATCCATCCGGCCCCCGGCGGAGAAATATTCCTGCATGGCACAAATCAATCTCTGGTCCATACCACTTCACTCCTATAACATCGTTATACTACGATAATAATGTAATATAACACCGTTATGATGGCAAGAGAAAAAGCCCTGCCGGTTTCCAAGGCGGACGTCGTGGCCGAGGCCCTCAAGCTGCTCAAACGCGAGGGCCTGGAAGGAATCACCTTCCGCAAACTGATCGCCCGCCTTCATATCAAGGCCCCGGCAATTTATTGGCGTTTCGAAAGCAAGCGGGACCTGCTGGAAGCGGTCGCGGAAACCATACTGCAGCGGCACTTTGCCGATTTAGCGCCGAAACCGTCAGGCAAGGCCTGGCAATCCTGGCTCAAGCACATCCTCAACCGGTTACGCGATGCCCTGCTGGCGTACCCGGACGGCGCCCGGCTGATTGCGGGAGCGCGTCCCCATCAAACACCGACGCTCACGCGAATTGCCGACTATTCGTTAAGCGCCCTGGAAGAGTCCGTTGGTTTAGCGACAGCCGGAGCTATCGTCTTCACCGCGTTGCACTACACCTTCGGTCACGTGATAGAAGAACAATCCAGCCCCAGCCTGGAAGAATTGGCCGGGCCTTCTGCCGCGCCCATCGTTGCCGGCTTTCCCACCATCGCTCGTCTGATTGCCATGTCCGGAAAAAAAGGTAACCCTGCGAGAGCAACGTACAATTTGGGGCTTGATCTGATCATCCACGGGGGAGAGGCGATTACCCTGGTAAGCAGGAGGCAATTCGGGACCACGCCCAACACACGCACCGCGAAAAAAGGGCAAAATGCGCAATGATCGCGGACGAATGTCCAAGCCCGCATCAATCGGTTGCTTTGGGCAGTGGAGAGGAGGCTTGCCCGAACACGTATCGCCAACCCGCAGGAGTGCGGACGTAAGCATGTTGCTCATTTCGCATACTCGCCCTCCGGGGGAGGAGTTGCGCGCGAAGTCTTTGTTGATGGGAAGTTCACTCCAACACGCGTGCTTCGCAATGACCAGGGCATCGCCTGACTCTCAAACCCCGCTTCAACTGCGGCAGCTTTATCAACTACCTCGGGAGCATACTCATTACTGCTCCTTCAGCCTGCGGTAGCGGCCTATTAGCGTGTTGGTTGAACTGTCGTGTTTCAGCGCCGGCTCGGTTTTGCTCTCGAGTTGGGGAATAATGCGCTGCGCAAGCACCTTCCCCAGTTCAACTCCCCATTGATCGAACGAATCAATGTTCCAGATCACGCCCTGCGTAAACACCACGTGCTCGTAGAGAGCAATCAGCTTGCCTAAAATTTCCGGCGTAAGGCGGTCGGCGAGGATTATGTTGGATGGCCGATTTCCTTCAAATACACGGTGCGGAACCAGCCAATCCGCCGTACCCTCGACTTTTACCTGTTCAGGTGTTTTGCCAAATGCCAAAGCTTCGGCTTGTGCGAAAACGTTGGCTAGCAGCATATCGTGGTGGCGGCCCAGCGGATTCAAAGTTTTTGCGAACCCGATGAAGTCGCACGGGACAAGCCGCGTGCCTTGGTGGATGAGTTGATAGAAGGAGTGTTGGCCGTTGGTCCCCGGCTCACCCCAATAGATTGGGCCGGTCGCGCGTTTGACTGTTTTGCCGTCAAGTGTGACGTGCTTGCCGTTGCTCTCCATGGTTAATTGCTGGAGATACGCGGGAAAGCGCTTCAGATATTGCTCATAAGGAAGTACAGCGACGGTTTCAGCGCCGAGGAAATCGTTGTTCCACAATCCGATCAACCCCATAAGAACTGGAAGATTCTTTTCGAATGGTGCAGTACGGAAATGTTCGTCCATTTCATGGAAGCCTGCAAGCATCGCGCGGAAATTGTCCGGGCCAACCGCAATCATGGTGGAAAGGCCGATGGCGGAATCCATCGAGTAGCGCCCGCCGACCCAGTCCCAGAAGCCGAACATGTTGGCGGTATCAATGCCAAACTTCGAGACTTCGACGGCGTTGGTCGAGACCGCGACGAAGTGTTTGGCCACAGATTTCTCGTCGCCTCCTAATCCTTTCAGCGACCACGCCCGGGCCGTCTGGGCGTTGGTCATGGTTTCAAGCGTGGTGAAGGTTTTTGAGGAGACAATAAATAATGTTTCTGCTGGATCGAGGTCGTGCACAGCCTCGGCAAAGTCAGTCCCGTCCACATTAGAGACAAAGCGGAAAGTCATAGAGCGCTCGCTGTAGTGGCGAAGCGCTTCATACGCCATAACGGGACCGAGGTCCGATCCGCCAATACCAATGTTGATGACGTTGCGAATTCGCTTGCCGGTGTAGCCTTTCCATTCGCCGCTGCGCACGCGTTTAGAGAAATCGGACATGCGATCAAGCACATCATGGACATCAGGAACGACATTCTTCCCATCCACCAGGATCGTGGCATCTTTGGGAGCGCGCAGGGCCACATGTAAGACTGCGCGCTTCTCGGTAATGTTGATCTTTTCCCCAGAGAACATCGCTTTAATGTGTACTTTCAAGTCAGCTTCATTAGCCAGCTTGAGAAGTAGCTTGAGAGTTTCGTCGGTGATCCGGTTTTTGGAGTAATCCAGATAAAGGCCGGCGCCTTCGAGGGACATGCGTTCGCCGCGCTTCGCATCCTTGGCGAAAAGCTGCCGCAGATGCAGCTTGGAAACTTTTTTGTAATGCGCCGCGAGCGCAACCCACGCTGACTTTTTAGCCGTCCGCTTTTTCGCCAATGATTTAACTTTCGCTGCCATTCTCATGCTCCTTGTTTTATTGCCGATCCATTATGTCCAAGAAATGGACACAATAGTTGTAACTCATTTGCCTGCCTCAATGCTCTTAAGACTCTGCAACCCATAAGTGGCAGCACCGGCAAAGCCGGCTCATGGGCGATGCGCTGGCTAGGAGATGTCGCCATCATGGCTGGCGCGCTCATCGCGTCAGAGCGAACTTGAGAAACGGCTGTCCTGCTACCAAAGTTTCATCCACCTGGCGCCTGTGCCCGTTTCCCGGTACATCCGGTCGTGTCCTAATTTGGGAAATTAGGACACTACAGTACATCCGCGCTTGTTGACTATGGAAGTGACCCGGGT
Source organism: uncultured Acidobacteriaceae bacterium (assembly GCA_964514735.1). Classification (GTDB taxonomy): domain Bacteria; phylum Acidobacteriota; class Terriglobia; order Terriglobales; family Acidobacteriaceae; genus CAWBXL01. The sequence continues at coordinate 3,350 of CAZETZ010000045.1, forward strand.
AAAAATTAAGTCTTGTCCGTTTCTCCTTCTCCACTAAGACTAAGAGGAAATGGAGTGTGCGAAAAATCAAAGTTCTAGTTGCGAACCGACCCCGCTTGATGCGAGAACTCGTAATCGCCGCGATATCGGGTCAATCCGATATCGAAGTTGTGGGTGTGGTCGAAGATGAGGCCTCGATTCCAACCAGGGTCGAGCGAGCGCAGCCCGATGTTTTGATCATTGGATTAGATCGCCCGGAGGACCGGCCACACATCTGCGATGTTCTGTTAGACCGATTTCCGCGCTTACGCATACTGGCTTTGGCCGCAGAGCGAGACAGCACCGTTTTCTATTGGGCAAGCATCGAGATTCGATCCAACCGAATTGAAAACTCAGAAGACGGCATTTTGAGCGCTTTGCGCGGCAGTAGGCTGGTCGAGTCGGCGATCTCTGTTTCGGACCCCGAAGCCAAGTTGCCGGCGAATTGAGCTGTTGTACGAGGTTGGCGTATCAGCTTTAGGTGTCAGTGGCGTAGCTGACTGGATCCCTGTGAGTGAGAGGGCAGAGCTGTGACCGGAGTAGACCGATTGCGACTGAAATCGAAGTCGCCGATCTGGACTGAAGCCCGCGCCGCGGTGACGCGGCAGTCGTCAATGGGCCTCGCGATTACGACACTCAAACTGTAATGCAGAGACTTTCAGCATTGTTGATCGGAACAGCGGTGGGCTTGGTGTGGACGGTAGCACTGGCCGCGCAGGATACAAGCCACATGGCTGCAAGGAAAAAAGCTGGCGTGCCGGGCGAAAAAGCCACGGCATCGGCGACCCAAGGCGCTGGCCTTCCACCTAAGAACAATAAGACCGGCAATGACGCCAGTCGGGTCTTGATCGATTTTGTCCATGACGAAAAAGACTTGTGGACGAGTCCACGAAAGCTCCGATTTGCCGACACCACCTGGCTTGTGCCCTTCAGTGGAATGACCGCCGGGCTATTTGTAACGGATAGCGACGTAAATCGACACCTGTCGCAGGACCCTACCAAGGTGTCGCACTTCAACACCCTTTCGAATGCTGGCGTCGCTGCGCTCGTAGGGGGCGCCGGCGGGATGTGGTTATTGAGCCATTACAACCACAATGAACATTGGCGTGAGACTGGTTTCCTGGCGGGCGAAGCCTCGGTGCACAGCCTGCTGATGACGGAAGCGCTGAAGTACTCCTTCCGTCGCGAGCGGCCCAACCAGGACAATGGCAGCGGAAGCTTCTTCCAGGCGGGAGGAACGTCTTTTCCCTCGGAGCATTCGGCGGCAGCGTGGTCGGTCGCGGGCGTCGTCGCGCATGAGTATCCGGGACCGCTTACAAAGCTCTTTGCCTATGGCGCAGCCAGCTTGGTGAGCTACTCGCGTATCCGCGCTCAAAAACACTTTCCTTCCGATGTAGCGATCGGCGCGCTACTAGGGGAATTGGCGGCTCATCAGGTTTATAAGAAGCGCCACAACCCCGAGCTTGGGGGGGACGCGTGGAACGGTCCTGCAAGTTTTTTTTATAACGATGGCCACGCCAAACCGGGGTTCATCGGTTCGCCGTATGTGCCGTTGGATAGCTGGATCTATCCCGCCCTGGACCGCTTGGCGGCGCTGGGGGTAGTCGAGAGCAACTTTGCCGGCATGCGCCCCTGGACGCGCCTGGCGTGCGCCCGAATGGTAACCGAGGCACAGGGCCACCGGGAGGAATCAAGCGGTGTGGTCGATGATTTAGTGCGCGAACTGCAGAGCGAGTTCCAGCCGGAACTCGGCGGCGCCGCAGAACGAGGCGAGACAACGGCGCGAGTGGAGTCGGTCTATGTTCGCGGCGAACACATCTCGTCCATGCCTCTGACCGACGGCTACTACTTTGCGCAGTCGCAAATTAATGATTTTGGCCGTCCGTTTGCGAAGGGATGGAACAGCATAACCGGCTTTTCGTCCTATGCGACATCTGGACCGTGGGTAGGGTATTTCCGTGGAGAACTCCAGACAGCTCCGGAGATTCCGGCGCTACCTTTGTCAGCGCGGCAATTCATAGGTGGGTTCGACGGACTACCGGGAGTGCCGCCCGCCTCATCGACGCCGGCTGTGCAACAGATCCGGCTCCAGGATGCCTATGTCGGACTTACGCTGGCTGACTGGGCGGTGACTGCCGGGCGCCAGAGTTTATCCTGGGGGCCGGGGGAGGGCGGAGCGCTGATGTTCAGCGACAACGCAGCCCCGATCGATATGTTTCGAGTCAACCGGGTGACCCCTCTGGTCATTCCCCTGGTTTCACGATTTCTCGGACCTGTCAGGGTAGAGTTTTTCTTTGGACAGTTGACCGGCCACCATTTTGTGGCCGGCCCCACGGGCCTCGAAGGCAATTTTGTTCAGACTCTAAAGCCCCAGCCCTACCTTCATGGCCAGCGGTTTACTTTCAAACCCACGTCCAACTTCGAATTTGGCTTTTCGCGTACCACCATCATGGGTGGCCCGGGTGTGCCGTTGACCCTGGGCACCCTTAAGCACAGCCTGCTCGGTACCGGAAACGGGCCGCCGGGTTCGCCCCAGGACCCAGGCGATCGGCGTTCTGGGATGGATTGGTCCTATCGCTTGCCTTGGCTGCGCAAGCGCGCGACGTTTTACGGAGATGCCTTCGCGGAGGATGAATATTCCCCGATCGCTTACTGGGACCGGTCGGCGATCCGCGGCGGGCTGTATCTCTCCCACTTACCGAAGCTCTCGAAGTTCGATCTGCGAATCGAGGGTGTTTACACCGATCTGCCGGCGGGTGGCGTCTTGGGGGGCGGATTCTTCTACTTTAACGGGCGTTTCAGGAACGGATACACAAACAATGGCGATCTGATGGGAAGCTGGATTGGCCGTGACGGTCAAGGCGCACAGGCGTGGGCAAGCTACTGGTTCACGGCCAAGAACCGGCTCCAATTCTCGTTTCGCCATCAGAAAGTCAGCCGCGGATTTGACCCAGGAGGAGGTACGCTGACAGACGCGGCTGTCCGCAGTGACTACTGGTTTCGCCGGGGCATTGGGATCATCGCTTCGGTACAGTACGAGAGCTGGTTGTTCCCGGTGATTCAGCCGCGTAGCGTGAACCCGGTGACTGCGTCAGTTGAAATTCGATTCCAGCCACGAAAGGCTTTGCGTTTGCCTTTTAGTCATTCGGAGCAGGCCACGAAGAGCGGGGACAATTGACCTCCACGGGACAATTTCCGGTCCGATCAGAAATTCCGGGGAACGCTGCTCCGGGACCGGTGATTGGCCATCCTGGTCAGCGGGCCCCTCGAATCGTCGCGACGGCTTCTGCAAAGCAACTGCGAATATAATTTGCCCAAGGAGAGGGTTTAAATGGCCTTCGAAGTGGAGTCGCGGCATTTTGGCGAAGTGGTGGTATTGGTGGCGAGTGTATTTCGCGATGATCGTGGATATTTCATGGAAACTTACCGGCAGGACCAATTTCGAGAACTAGGCCTACCCGAAAAATTTGCGCAGGACAATCACTCCTGTTCGAAAAAAGGGGTAATCCGCGGGCTCCATTTCCAGTGGGACCCCCCCATGGGCAAGTTGATGCGCGTGACCAGCGGTGCTGCATTCCTGGTGGCGGTTGACCTACGACTGGATTCTCCAACCCTCGGTAAGTGGGTGGGGGTCGAGGCGTCCGCGGAAAACCGTAAACAAGTATGGGCGCCGGCAAGTTTCGCGCGTGGCTTTTGCGCCCTTACCGATGGGGTGGAAGTGCAGTATAAGTGCACCGGCGTCTACAACTCGAAAGCGGAGGCAGCCATTCGCTGGGACGATCCGCAAATTGGAATCAACTGGCCGGTGCAAAGCCCCATGGTCTCGGAAAAGGACCGCGCGGCACTCACACTGGAACAGTGGCTGACGTCGGCCAATGCGCGGCACTTTACCGGCGCCGGGCAAGCCGCCTTGGTTTAACCACTCAGGGGGAGTGAGAGCGACTGAGTCAAAGCAACGGATAACCCGCAATTCTCGCCGCGAAAGCCGAAGTCTCGTTCATTCAGGGGTTCATATTTGCTGCACCACGGGGTCCCAGGAAACTTCATGAGGAAGGTCAACCAGACCCGGCGAGGACGGCTTGCTGTTGCGTGACACGATCCTATTGTTCGCACTGGGGCCGTTTGTTTACTATGCCCTGACGCTATGGGTGTCAATCGCTTACTTTCGCCGCAAGAAACGGAATACGTCCGACCGGCCTGCTTCCACGCCTCCGGTGAGCATTCTCAAGCCGGTGCGAGGTTTGGATCGTGAAGCCTACGAGAACTTTGCCAGTTTTTGCCAACTGGATTATCCGGAATTTGAGGTCCTTTTCTGCGTGGTCGACCCAGATGATCCCGCAGCGCCGGTCATAGAGAAGATCCAGCGCAATTTTCCCCAGCGGAGGATTCGTCTGCTTGTGGGCGCGCCAGCCATCGGAGCCAGCGGCAAGGTCAACAAGTTATGCAAGCTGGTTGAAGGCGCCAGCTACGAACTCCTGGTCATCAGCGACAGCGACGTACGAGTGGAGCCTAATTACTTGCGGGAGGTGGTTGCCCCTTTTGCCGACCCGAAGGTGGGTGCTGTCACGGTGTTTTTTCGCAGCCTGATTGAGGGAAGCTCGGGCGCCACCTTAGACGCGGCCGGCGCAGCGGTTGAATTTGCAACGAGTGCTTTGCTGGCCCAAAGGCTGGAAGGCATCCACTTCACGCTCGGCGCCACCATGGCCACTACAAAAACGCGGCTCGCAGAAATCGGCGGCTTTGAGGCGCTGGCGAACCATTATGTGGACGACTATGAATTGGGGAACCGGATTGCCCGACAGGGCTACCGGGTGGAACTTGCGACGTCGCCGGTTCACATGGTGTACCCGCGCGAGAGCCTGGTTCAGTTTCTTCGCCACGAGTTGCGCTGGATGATTGGATTGCGTAATGCTCGCCCAGGGGGTCATGCCGCCATCGGCTTGACATTTGGGCTGCCGTGGACATTTCTGGCCGTTCTCGCCGCCCCATCAAGGGGAGTGGCCGCGTTTTATGTTCTAAGCTATCTTGCGCTTCGCACTGCCGTTTATCTGACGGTCGGAGTGTGGGGACTGCAGGATGAAGTCGTCAAGCGGCATTGGTGGCTTGCTCCCCTGCGCGATTTGGCGAATTTTGGGGTTTGGGTCGCCAGCTTTTTTGTTAACCAAATCTCCTGGCGGGGGCTTCATTTTCGCGTCAAGCGGGGCCAGTTGATTCCCTTGGAGAAGCCCCTGGAGGATAGTGGCCTGTTCTCCGGGGTGCGAAACTCGGGCGGGCCGCTGTCCGAGGTAAACTCACAGCCGCATAGCCGCTAGTTCAGCGAGTGCATGCGAGCAGTTTTTTCTTCCGCCTATCGAGGTGTCGGGTGTTGCTTGAACACTCCTTGCGCTTCGGACCCGCCGCCAATCGACCGAACGCCATCGGGTCGAGTCCTGCCTCCTCTCACCTGGAACTTCCTCCTCCTTAGTTTCTCTCTTTGCCTTACTCTGAAACAACTGGCACTTTTCCCAGGTGAGTTAGGCAAGCTTCCTTTCAGGGAAAATGGGACGATGTGGACCACATTCCTTCCGCGAACCCATTGTCCCCCGCTAGAATGTCTGGCTACAAAATCCCCGTTCTCCTTGAGGATGTAACAGACGCGCGTAGTCAGCCAACTCGGGCTGCATCCAACCTGTTTCTGAAATTCGTTGTATCGGTTTAGCAAATAGAATGCATTTCAGGTGACAAAAAGTGAAGAAATAGTTATTGTTATTACTGGAGTAAGGGCCCCTTGTTTCGAACCAGCTTCCCCTAAAGCGAAGGTTCTAGGAGTCATGACAGCAGCAGTTGATCGTACCCCTGTATTCCTGCTCGCGGAGAACCGACTTCTGCGAGAAGCCCTCACGCGCATTCTCGCCAAAAAGAGCGACATCGAAATCGTCGGAGCAGTCGCCTTCGCGCCCGAAACACTGGAGGCGATCGTTGCAGCTTCTCCGCGGGTCTTGCTTTTTGACCCTGTCGACCTGCGTTCCGGGCTGGCCTTCCTGCGAATGTTGCGCGAAGCTGTACCTGGCCTAAGGGTGATCATGATCGGGATGGAAGAGAGCAGTGAATTGCTGATTTCCGCGGTGCGTCAGGGGGTTGCGGGATACATGCTCATGGAAGCAAGCGCTTCGGAAATCGTGGCTGCTGTGCGGTTTGTGGTCAATGGGGGAGCGGTATGCCCGCCTGAATTGTGCCGGGCGCTTTTCACCCAGGTGGCGGCGCAGGCTCTGGCTGTTCCCAGTTTTGAAATTCAGAACGAGCTTGGCCTCACGCGCAGGGAGCAGCAATTGGTCGAGATGGTTGGCCGCGGATTTACGAACAAGGAAATTGCCTCGGAGCTCAATCTTTCGGAGCAAACTGTCAAGAACCACGTACATCGCGTGTTACGTAAGGTTGGTGTGCGCAACCGCCTTCAGGCGGTCGAAGCCTGCCGCTCCCGCGGGTTCCTGTCGGCCTAGCCCCAAGCTGCGGGTCAGGGGCGGTTGGTCACGATCGATTTCCCGCCCGCCTTAGCGAGTAGAAACACGGTCTTTGCATCAATTCCCGCCAGTGCTTGATCTTGCTTCTGTGTCTCGGTGAACAGAAATATGCGTGAAGGTCCTTGCCAGAGTTTCCGAAAGGCGTCACTGTCGTCGAAAATACTCGGGGCATCCGGGAACAGCGACCCATACCAAAGATTTGCGCTTCTCCCATTCAAAATGCGGACCTGACGTCCGATGTAATAGTTGAGTGTAGACCCGCCCTCGTACTCTCCGTTGATTTCGATGAGGTCCCCCGGTTTCTGGACCTGCATAATTGCGTCCGCCAGCGGCTTCGAAGTCAGAACTGGACTAAAACGGACAAACGCAATGTGAACTGCCAGCAGGAGGCACGCGCTGCTTAAAAGCAAAGACCAGTTTCCCAACCTCGTGCGGCCCTGGCGGCGGAAATACCAGTTCAACCCTGAACCTGCCAGCAGCGCCAAAGCGAACAACAAAAGTGGCGCGCGAAAAACTCCCATGACCCGTGGATTCAGGTCAAGCACGTGGCCCAGCGAGAGCGCGTATTGCTGAGACTCTTCCGGGCCGGAATGGAGAAGATCGGCAAGGTCTGTAGATACTGGGGCTGGCGGCGAAGCAAAGGCCAGGAATAGAGCGATGAGGAAGAGGACCGCGCTCAGGCCGGCAAGCGTCCGGGAAGAAATGTTTCCCCATCTTCTGAGGGGTGAACCCTGCGGGCTGAGTTCCTCTTCTGCCAGCCAGCCGCCGATTATGAGGGCGAGCGCCGGAAGAGCGGGCAGGACGTAGTACTCCTGGCGGGTCGAAAAGCTAAAAAAAATTACAACCAAGAGTGCGCAAAGAAACAACGTCGCTTTGGCGTTTGCTTCACGAGTTAACTGCGGTTCCCGAACTCGAAACAAGGGGGCGCGCGCCAGCGCCTGGGGCAAAAAGATGCTCCAGGGAAACAGCCACACCAACAGCAGCCCCCAAAAAAAGGCCAGCGGTACCGTGCCGTAGTCCCGCGGCACCCGCTGGCCCAGGTAACGCAGAAAGTGTTCATTGACGAAGTAAAACCAGAAAAAACCACGCACGTTGCCTTGCGTGGGATTGCGCAGGCCTGCCAGGATATGCCAGGGCGCCGCAACCAGCAGGAACACCGCGCAACTACTGACTAAGCGCATCTTCAGCAGGTGCCTCAGGTTGCCGGTCCACAACAGGTGGGCGAGGATCGTGAGCGCGGGAAAAACCAGACCAAGAAGCCCTTTCGTGAGTACATTCAAGGCGCAAACCACGGCCAATCCCCAACACGCGGATCGCGATGGCGTTGGTCCAGCAAGCGTCCGCAAGAAGAAGTTCAGGCTCAAAATCAGCCACAGGCCCACCAAAATATCGGGAATCAGGAAGCGCGTGTAAATGTAAGGGCCAAGAGAAATACCGCACGCGATGGCCCCATAAAAGCCGCCGTTCTCGCCAAAATTTCGTCGTCCGAAAAAATAGACCGAGTAAAACAGGGCGAGCACGCCAAGCGCCAGGGGCAGCCGGGCAGCCCAATCGTGTACGCCAAAGACCCGGAAACTAGCGGCCATCATCCAATAAAGGAGAGGCGCCTTTTCCAGGTAGCGAATACCGTTGATGTGGAGTGTCACCCAATCATGGCGAAGTAGGATCTCGCGCGCGGCTTCCGCGTGTACCGAATCCGCGTCGTCGAGGAGCGCGGGATGGAAGATGGTTGCTCCGTAGATACCGAGCCACAACAGAAAGAGCGCGATTAAGTGGACAGGAGTGCGCGACCCACGGGAGGTTCCCTCCTCCAAAGTGATATCTTTTCGTGAAATTCGGCCCGTCAATGAGATGAGCAAGTTCCTGTCTTGTTAATTGGAACATAGTATAGGAAACGACGATTCGTCCAGCACCTTCCGGGGCCAGGGATTGTTCTATACTGTCGCGCGCGGAGTAACTCGGCAGCCTGAAATATGCGCCCGTGGACAAATATTCTTCCCAGGAGTGTTATGCGCAAGAAATACTGCATCGCTATTGTGTTGCTGTTGTTGGCCCCACTTGCAATTGGTCAGTCATACCAATATCGGTTTCAGGACCCCAACCTGCCAATGGAAGAGCGCGTAAACAATATTCTCGCGCTTATGACAGTTGACGAGAAAATAGCGGCCCTGAGCACCGATCCCAGCGTTCCCCGGTTGGGGATCAAAGGCTCTTCCCACATTGAAGGCCTGCATGGGGTTGCTCTCGGCGGCCCGGGTGGGTGGGGAGGGCGTGGCCTTCAGCCGCTGCCGACCACGCAGTTTCCTCAATCTGTGGGGCTGGGGGAAACCTGGGACCCGGACCTGGTCCGGCAGGCTGCGGGCATAGAAGGTTACGAAGCTCGCTACACCTTCAATACCGACTCTGAATTCACGGTAAATCAGCGCGGCGACAAGCATCGCAGAGTTGGAATCGTAGTGCGCGCGCCGAACACCGATCTGGCGCGCGACCCGCGTTGGGGGCGCAGCGAAGAATCATTCGGCGAAGATCCCTATCTCACCGGGACCATTGCCGCCGCGTTCGCCAGAGGCTTGCAGGGAGATGATCCGAAATACTGGCTGACGGCGTCGCTCATGAAGCACTTCCTGGCCAACAGCAACGAGAACGGCCGCGGCGGGTCCTCTTCCGATTTTGATGACCGCTTGCTCCGCGAATATTACTCGGCGCCCTTTCGTATGGGCGTAATCGAAGGCGGCTCGCGCGCTTATATGGCATCGTACAACGCGCACGACGGCATCCCCATGACCGCGCACCCGATGCTGAAAAGCATGACCATGCGGGAGTGGGGCCTCGACGGAATCATCTGCACTGACGCGGGCGCGCTCACGAATATGGTGACCCAGCACAAGTACTTCCCCGATATGGACGAAGCTTCCGCTGGCGCGCTGCACGCGGGAATCAATCAGTTTCTCGACCGCTACAGAGATGGCGTGAAAGCGGCGCTGGACAAGAAGCTGGTGAACCTGGCGGAGATTGACGATAACCTGCGCGGCGTTTACCGGGTGATGATCCGGCTGGGATTGCTCGACCCGCCGGAAATGGTGCCTTACAACAAAATCAAGGGCGATACGCCGGTCTGGGACAACCCCGAGCACAAGGCCATGGCAAGGAAGGTGACGCAGGAGTCCATCGTGCTGTTGAAAAACTCCGATCAACTCTTGCCGTTGGACAGGACAAAACTTAAATCGGTGGCTGTGATCGGGCCGTACGCCGACATCGTCGCCCTCGATTGGTATAGCGGCACACCGGGATATTCGGTGAGCGTGCTCGACGGAATCAAAAACAAACTGGGCAACAGTGTGAATGTAAGCTTCGCGCATGACAACACGGACGATGCCGCAGTGAAGATCGCGAAGGATGCCGATGTAGCCATCGTCGTGGTGGGCAATCACCCGACTTGCAATGCGGGCTGGGCGAAGTGTCCGCTGCCGAGCGACGGCAAGGAAGCCATTGACCGGCAGTCGCTCACGCTGGAGCAGGAAGAGTTGGTGAAGCAGGTGTATGCGGTGAATCCGCGTACGGTGGTGGTCCTGATCTCCAGCTTCCCATTTGTGATTCAATGGACACAGGAGAACATTCCCGCGATTCTCCACATGGCGCACAACAGCCAAGAAGAAGGCAACGCGCTGGCGGACGCGTTATTTGGCGACTACAACCCCGGCGGACGACTGGTGACGACCTGGCCGATGTCGCTCGAGCAACTCCCGCCCATGATGGACTACGACCTCCGCCACGGTCGCACTTACATGTATTTCAAAGACAAGCCGCTGTATCCGTTCGGCTATGGACTGAGCTACACGACGTTTGAATATTCAAATTTGAAGACCAGCGCGGATGAGATTGCCCGGAATGGCGAGATCGCGGTCAGTGTGGACGTGCGAAATAACGGTCCGCGGGCCGGGGATGAAGTGGTGCAGATGTATGTGGCGCATGTAGGCTCCAAGGTCGAACGGGCGATAGAAGAGTTGAAAGGCTTCAAGCGGATCAGGTTGGAACCGGGGAAAAAGGCAACCGTGAAACTCTCCTTGAAGGCCAGCGACCTTGCCTATTGGAGCGTGGAGAAAGGCGCCTGGGACGTGGAGGCTGATCAAGTCAACGTGATGATCGGCAGTTCGTCGGCCGATATCAAGCTGAAGAAAATCGTAACCGTGGGGCGCTAATACCTTGTTCAAAAAAATGCCAGCGCACGGATGTGCGCTGGCGTCTTTCGTTCCAAGGTTAGTGATCGTCGTCCGAGTCGCCGTAGATGATCCCGCGGCCGTTGGTTCCGATATAAACGCGGCCGAAGATACGCGGATCGCCGGTGATGGGATATACGGCCCCCCACTGATGGCGGTCGTCGTTGATCCGTACCCAGGTAGCTCCCGCGTCAGTCGAGCGGAAGATTCCCAGAACATTGTTGACCTGGCCCGACAAATACAGCGCGGGAAACTTGCTCCATGGCGCGGACTTGCCGAAGCCGAGATTAAAGGCCTGCTGCACCGTACCCACATTGTTGAAAGTTGCCCCGGAATCGGTGGAGTGGAAAAGCCCGCTCCCCGTCGCCAGCCACAGATCGCCCTCGGCGCCCGCGGAAGCGTACAGGTTTCCTCCGGGAAGTCCAGTGGCTGCAGAAGCGAAACTGACACCGCCGTTCGCGCTCACAAAGGCGGTCCCAGAGTTCCAGTCAAACGAGTAAAACTTCAGCGGATTCACGCGGTCGGAAACCACCGGTGAGCTGGCTGGAGCGCCGGAAGATGGTGTCCAGGTTGCGCCATTGTCCGTGGAGTACGAAGGCGCGCCGCTGTTTGGAGCTACCACCCAGTGCAGTCCATCGGAGGAAATAGCAATCGTCCGTGGACCGCCGCCCGGAGTATTGAACGACGTCCAGGTGGTGCCGCCGTCGGTGGAAGCCGCTCCGGCATCGTGTCCCCAGCCGGGGCCACGTACCACCAGCGCGGAATTATTTTGCGCAAAATCAATGGAAGTGGGAGTGTAATACGGCTGGCTCATGCCTCCCGGCGGAGAAACGTTGAGATCGTCGTGCCGGAAGCCACCGATGTCGCCCACGCTGCTGATCAGGTGCGCCCCGGTCGGAGGACTGGCGAGCGCAACCACCGCTGTCTCTTCGATGCCATTAGCGCCGACTGCCCAATGCACCAGCAGTTTCGTGTCCGCGCTGGTTACATCGTGCGTTTCCCAAATGGTTGCCCCGGTCCCATACATCACGTGATTGGAATCGAAGGGATCAATGGCCAAAGCGCCCAACCACCATCCAAACGACGCTGCGGTGGGATCGCATGACGTGGTTGTGCAATTGGAAGCGCCCGCCATCGCGCTCAAATATGGCGAGAGTGAAGCATCGCGCACGGAGAAGTTAAACGGCGGACCCGGTTCTGAGCCGTCGGGCTCGGAGCCGAGGGCCGTCCATGTGGTCCCTCCATCCAGGCTGCGATAGACTTCATCGCCCGGCCACCAGCGGTCAAGCGTGGAAACCATGATGGTGCTGGGACGCTGCCGGTCTACCGCGACCGCGCCGAACCCGTACCAAAGATAAGGCGTCCACCACGGGCCGAGCGGCGTGATATTGCTCCAGACTCCGGTTGCGATGTTGAGCTTCCACACCGAGCCGTTACCGATTCGCTGGCCTCCCATGCCATCGGCTCCGGTGCCGTCGCCATAGGTGACGTAAAGCATGCCGTCCGGCCCAAGCGCATCATGGGTTGGATAAAAACCGGTCGGCTGTCCGGCCACCGCGCTCCAGGTGGCGCCGCCATCGGCGCTGCTGTAGAGTCCCGTGGTTGGATCGGAGACGCCCACATAGATGGTTTCTGTTTTCGGTTTTGTTCCGGTTGGTTGGAACAGCACAAAAATTACGCCGACGCCGTTGGTTGGGCCGGTCACGGGAAAGGTTGAGACCTGGCCCCAGGTGGAACCGAAGTCGGTGCTCTTCCAAAGGCCATCGTTGCGCGTTCCCAGATAAAGCACATTGTGGTGCTGCGGATCGACCGCCAGCCGCTCGCCGGAATATCGTCCGGCTTCGTTGGCGCCGAGCTTGATCGGCAGATCGATGCGCTGAAAGCTCAGTCCAAAATTAGTGGAGCGCAGGACCGCTCCATTTCCCGCCCACCACTGCGTGTAAGTTCCTTGGGCGAGGTAAAGCCGCGAAGGTTCGACTGGATCAACCGCAATACTCTCCGTTCCAGTAAGGTTCCAGTCATTTTGATTGAAGATGTCGTTCAGCGGAGTGAACTTATTGAAGAATGGATCGTACCGGTACGCCCCGCCGATATCGGTACGGACATACATTACATGGTGAATGGTTGGATGAGGGATGATTCCGGTAATGAAACCACCGGCAACAATTTTGACGTTTTTCCATTGATAATGCGCGCATGTGTCGTGACTGGATTGCGACGTAGGTCCTGCCTGCGCCGATTGGCCGAACGCCACCGATTCCGCCAATCCTACCGCCAGGAACAGGACCAACCAATAGAGAAGACACTTACGTGGTGTCATGGTCTTGCGACCTCCAAGTAAACTGCTTTTATGCGGCGGCATCATACCCGTTTCTGTAAACGTTTACAATACAGTTTTCATTTTAGGGCAGTTCCGAAATCGTAAAAGCTGTGGGACATCAGAATTACGAGGGAAAGTGAGTCTCTGCGCTGCCAGTGCCCAGGAGACGCATACTCGACTTGACTTCTCTCCATGCAACAGATTCAACTCGACATACGATGCGCTAGTGGCTCATCAATTCGCCGAGTTAGAATCCTTGCTTTATTAGGAGGTACGACGTGCAAGAACGACTTGCAGCCAATCTTCTGTGCTCTACGCGCCGGATGTTGGCGGCCCTCATCGTCATTGCGGGTGCGGCGAGCGCCGCCGCAGCGCAGCTCACGTTGGAGCGTGACGGTAAGACCGTCGTATTGGAGCCCTATGCCCCAAATGTCATCCGCGTGACCATGAGCATGAATAAGGAATGGACCCTGACAAAACCAGGCTATGGATTCGTGGCAACGCCTGCGGCAGAAGGTTGGACCCACCAGCAAACCGAACAAGGAGATGTGTATCGCTCCCCACGCATGTCGGTCACAGTGGCCGTGAATCACCTCGGCAAACAGTTGGCAACGGAACTGGACATCGCCAAGTTTTTTTCTCACTTTGACTCTTCCCCAATTTCCTTCCAGACCGCTGAAGGCAAGACGCTGTTGCGCATGAACGGCTGGTCCATGTCCGAGCCGAATTACAAAGACGGCACCGCTGGAGTGTTGAGTGACAGGCGTCCTACCGATCCGCCGTTCTACGAAGTCAGCGCCAGCTTCGCCTCGCCGGATGACGAACACTACTACGGCCTCGGCCAAAACCAGGAAGGCTTCCTCGACCATCGCGGCCATCGCGTCGAGTGCTGGCACAACTACCGGGCCACAGGAGCGCCCAGCGTCTGCGTGCCTTTTATGGTGACCAACTACGGGTACGGAATCATCTGGGACAATCCATCCAGAACTGTTGTGGAACCGGGATTCAATGAGCACACGCGATGGACCTCGGAGGTCGGTGATCGCGTCTCCTTTTTCGTGATCGCCGGTAAGACATTTGACGAAATTTACGCGGGATATCGTTTGCTAACTGGGGCTACGCCGCTTTTGCCCAAGGCGGCCTACGGCTACATTCAGTGCAAGCAGCGCTACACCTCGCAGGATGAAGTGCTGGCCGTAGCCAAGGAATACCGCGAGCGCCATCTTCCCGCCGACGTCATGGTGGTGGACTGGTTCTATTACACCAAGATGGGAGAGATGGATTTCATTCCGGAGAAGTGGCCCGATCCCGCAGCCATGAATCGCCAGCTACACGACATGGGTTTCCAAACCATGATCAGTGTGTGGCCGCGCTTTACCAAAGGCTCTCGTTACTATGACTTTCTATTGAAGAAAGGTTGGTTCGAACACCTTGCCGACGGCACGCCCACAGACGGTCTGCCGTATGACCGCGCCGGGTCCGACCTGGACACCACCAATCCCGAAGCCGCGAAGTGGTACTGGGACACCATTCGCGACAACATCATCAGTAAAGGGTTCGACTCGATCTGGGCGGATGAGACTGAGCCGGACCTGCCGCCCAACGGCAGTTATTTCTTCGTCGGGCCGGGCACGCGCTACTTCAACATCTATCCTCTATTTCACACCGCGGCCATCTATGATGGCTTTCGCCGCGATGTGAAAAATCGCGCTCTGATTCTTTCTCGCGATGCCTACCTCGGCGCGCAACGCAATGGAAGCATGTTCTGGTCGTCAGACATTTATCCCACATGGGACACGCTGAGGAGACAGATTCCCACGGGGCTTAACTTCACCGCTTCCGGGATTGCCTATTGGACGCAGGACATCGGCGGCTGGCAATATCTGCCGAAGGAGCACCACCCGGCGCATCCACCGCTGCTTGATCCGTCCGATGCGCGTGACAATGTCGGCGGATTCGACGATTATCCGGAACTCTATACCCGCTGGTTCGAGTACGCGGCTTTTCTGCCGATTTTCCGCGCCCACGGCAGCCGGTTGTACAACGAAGTGTGGTCCTACGGGAAACAGGCGGGACCCATCCTGGAAAAGTATCTGAAGCTGCGCTATCAGCTTCTGCCCTACATCTATCCGCTCGCCTACAACAACTATCGGACCGGCGCGCCATACATGCGCGCATTGTTCATGGATTTTTCCAATGATCCAAGAGTCGCCGACGTCCGCGATGAATACATGTTTGGTCCGGCATTTTTGGTGGCTCCCGTGGTTGAACAAGGCGCAACCAGCCGCACGGTGTATTTACCGGCTGGGACCGACTGGTACAACTACTGGACCAACGAGCGTGTTCACGGTGGACAGACTCTTGAAGTGGCCGCTCCCATTGATACGCTGCCGCTGTTTGTACGCGCCGGTTCGATTGTGCCCCTGGGCGAGGCCATCGAGAACACCAACCAGCCGCAGAAAATCGCCAAGCTGCGCGTGTATCCCGGAGTTGATGCTGAGTTCACGCTGTATGAAGATGATGGGAAGACCTATGGCTACGAAACAGGGGACCGCAAAATCACTCTCCTACGCTGGAGCGACGCCGACAAGAAGTTGCGCCAGCAGGGAGCAACCGCCTGGACTACGCCGGAGGCGTCAACCATTGAGGTGATCGGCACGCATTAGCATCGATAAGGACGCGGCGACCCTTAATAAGTTGCCAATGTGACCCGCAATATCTGGGGAGCAGAGGTGAAATTGAGTCCCCAGTCCGTCTGGTCGCCATTCCATATGCGAACAAACTCCCACTTCCCATCGTGATAGCGGCCTTCCTCTACGCGGAGAAACTGGCGTTGCTTGTCCCCGGAAGCTTCGAAATCGACACGGGCGTGAATCCCGGTCACTAGAAACTCGTTTTTCCCGAGCTGTGCGAGAAGTACTCCGCCGGTTGCCTCCGGGTTCCCCTTGGGGTCATTTCCGGGGCCAAACTGCGGCAGTCCATAGGAGATGTTGGCCTTCCAACCCGCAAAATCGAGGCTTGTCTGGTGGACGTCCGGGTCCTCGGAAGCGCCTTTTATCTTGCCTTCGAAGTTCCAGCGCGCGATCTCTCGCTGCATCGGACCGACGATCTCGTAGTTCAGCGCGAACGGTGCGATGGTTTTTTCGTCCACGCGGGCCGCGCCAAGCGGGAAGTTTACGTACCCGGTGGCGTCCAGCCCGAAGGGCGAAAAACCTATGGCCTCGTGTCCGAGGGCCGCGAACAAGTAACGTGCGACATCTGCGTGGTTTGCGGTTTCCGGCACAAAGAGCGCGTTATCGGGGCGACGATAAAGGTCGAGCACTTTGGTATATTTCGCATCCTCTCGCAGATAGATGTCGGGGGCCAGCAGATCGAGGGAAGGCGCGGCGGCTTTCCAGATAGCAAGCACGTTGTCGGTGGGACCTCCGCTTTCATAGCCCGTTGCTTTTCCGGGATTCATCGGGTCGCGGAGCGCCGCATTGACGTACATGGGCAGCGGATAGACCGCTTTGCCTGCCGCAGCTACTTGCTCGATGTAATGGGCGATCGACCAGGCATGGAAGAATTCATCGGCATCATCGCCAAAAACTTGTTGCCAGGTCCCCGGCGGCTTGTTGAGGGCTTTCAGGAGCGTTTCCGACGCCGCGCCGGAAAAGAGTTTTTCAGCCGCGGGACTGTAATCGCGCACGCTCCCCCACGTTCCCGCTTCGTTTTCAACCTGGACCATGAGGACGGTGCGTTGAAGGTCCGCCGCTTTGAGGTGGCGCATCAGAGCGACAAACGCCGCGCGGTCCGCCTCCAACGTGAACATGCTGTGCGGAGAAAGTGAATCTACATTGCGCCCATTCTTGCCGACCACGCGCGGATAGCGAGTATTGTCTTTCTTAATCCATTCCGGAGTGTAATGTCCGCTGCCATTTTTCCAGGCGCCAAACCATAGCAAAACCAGATGCACCCGATGCTGACGGGCCTGACTGAGCAGGGTATCTACTACGCTGTAGTCGAACTGTCCCGGTTTGGTCTCGATTTGCTCCCAATAAACCGGCGCTTCGACCGTGTTCGCATGGAGTTGTTCGACAGCGGGCCAAACCTTCGGCAGCATGGCGGGCCAGGCGCTGGAATTGTTTACCTGCATTCCCAGCATAAGGAAGGGCGCGCCATCGACGAACAGAGCATGCCGTCCATCTTTCTCCACCAGGCGCGGCATATTGAGGTCGGAATTTTTCTGCGCGAGGGCCGGGGCTGCCAGCAGCGCACAAATCATAATCCAGCTTCGAGACACATTTTTAGAGCGGAATTGAAACATGAGGTTCTCCAGGA
>CAZETZ010000046.1:0-7203 GCA_964514735.1 uncultured Acidobacteriaceae bacterium
CCTCGGTAAATTGCTGTAGAGCTTTTAAGTGGTCCGCGGTGGCGGGAACTTCCGTCTTGGCGGTCTTCAGAAATTGCTGATATCCGCGGTTGACCAGCTTGGAAATTTCGCTGCCGATCAAATATCCAGGGTAAGCAAAAATCTTCACCCCGTCATCGCCATTTTTCTGAAGGGCAGCGGACACGTTGTATTTGCGCAGAAATACACGTCCCTGCGTACCCGGCGCTTCAATCAAATCAAAACCGTGGTCGCGCAGCCAGTTGACTGCGTCTTCATAACTCTTTTGTGGTTCTGTCTTAGCCATCTCGTTTGTGGTCTCTCGTTTCTTAGATGCGCCTGGCGCAAAAAGATGCTCGATTCCGCATCACTGCATCAAACAAAGCTCTTTTATAATCTAAATACCGGTTACAAAAGCCTCACATAGTCCTTTCGGTACGTTACGATAGTACCGGCAGTTCACGCAAACCGAATGCGCCCAGTGTCTCCCAAATTGGCGGAAGTGCCCGTGTCTGCGACGGATATGCCGCGTCTTGGCGCGCGCAGCTTCGAACGGGTCGGCAACACTCCTCTGCTGCGGCTCGAGCGCATCGCCCGCGACTTCCCCCATATTCAGCTTCTGGGTAAAGCAGAATGGCTGAATCCGGGTGGGTCCGTCAAGGACCGCGCTGCCGCCAACATCGTGAACCAGGCGCGCGTCGCGGGGAAACTTGTCCCCGGAAAAAGTCTGCTGGATGCCACCAGCGGCAACACCGGCATCGCTTTTGCCATGCTCGGAGCAGCGCTGGGGTTCCCGGTCATATTGTGCATGCCGGAAAATGTATCGGTGGAGCGCAAGCGCATCCTCCACGCCTACGGGGCAAAGGTCATTTTCACCGATCCCGGAGACGGCTCCGACGGCGCTATCCGCAAAGCGCGCGAGCTCTATGCACAGCATCCGGAGAAATACTTTTACGCCGACCAGTACTCGAACGCGGCCAACTGGCAGGCCCACTACCACGGCACAGCCAATGAAATCTGGCAACAGAGTGAAGGGTTGGTCACGCATTTTGTCGCCATGATGGGGACCAGTGGGACTTTTGTTGGAACTGCGCGAAGGCTTAAGGAGCTGAATCCCGCAATCCAGTGCATTTCGTTGCAGCCGGATTCTCCCTTCCATGGGATTGAAGGCGCCAAGCACATGGCCAGCGCGATGGTACCGAAGATTTACGATCCATCGATTGCCGATGAGGACCTGGGAATCGCTACGGAAGATGCATACAAAGCGGCGCTGCGCCTGGCGCGGGAAGAAGGATTGTTGGTGGGGATTTCCTCAGGCGCGGCAGTGACGGGATGTTTGCAGGTGGCCGCGCGGTTGAAAAAAGAAGAGCGCGCGGTGTTTGTGACCATTCTTCCGGATTCCGGCGACAAATATTTGAGCGAAAGGTTCTGGCAAGAAGGGTAAAAATTTCTTAATCGAGCTTTTGACCTTAACTTTCATGCTAAAAATCGCCCGCCCACTCTACGACTCTCTCCGCCAGCACGGCGAGGAGACTTACCCGCACGAGTGCTGCGGGGTCCTCCTCGGTCAGATCGAGGATGACACGCGTACCGTCACCACCATCGCCCGCGCCGGTAATACCCGCACTGACTCCGCTCACAATCGCTACAACATCGATCCCAAGGAGCTGATTAAAATCCAAAGCGAAGGCCGCAAGCGCGGAGAAGACATCATCGGCTTCTACCACTCCCATCCCGACCACCCCGCCCGCTGGTCGCAGACCGATTTTGCCGAGGCCCATTGGTATGGCTGCTCCTATGTGATTACCAGCGTGGAGAAGGGCAAGGCGGCGCTGACGAATTCATTTGCGCTGGAAGGCAGTAACGAGGACGACAAACAGTTGGTGGACGAAAAAGTTGCGGTCCTGTAGGTCGCTGCCGGCGGCCGACTCTTGGGGCGGGTGGGTACAACAACGAGGCAGGACTATTTCTTGTCGCTTTTCAAAACGCGCTCCTGTAACGCCTTGGTCACAACTCGCAACATCTCATCCCACGGGGCCGGTTTACCGGTCCAGATCTCGAACTGTCGCGCCGCCTGGTGGACGAACATTTCGTATCCCGGGATGACTTCGGCCCCACGCGCTCTGGCCAGCTTCAACAAGCGGGTTTCGATGGGATCGTACACCATATCGAAAACGAAACGGGCCTTGATCTCTTCTTCTTTCAGTGGAGTGTCCCGCGTATTTCCCAGCCCGAGCGGAGTGGCGTTGATGATCACATCAAATTGAAGTTTCTTAAGATCGGCCCGTTTAATACTGCGGGCGTGGGCCTGGCGCGCCAGCTTGTGCGCAGGAGCCACGCTGCGGTTCAGGATATACACCTCGGCGCCGCGCTCCTTGAGTCCAAAGACGGCCGCGCGGGCCGCGCCACCCGCGCCGAGCACTAACACCTTGGCGTTTTCAATGGGAAGACGCCGCTCCAGGGGGCGCACTACCCCGGCAGTATCCGTGTTAAAGCCGTATAACTTTCCATCCTGCGCCCGAACCACTGTGTTGCACGCGCCAATCTTGGTGGTATGGGCGTCCGTGTTATCGAGGGGCTCGATAATGTCGCGCTTGTACGGCATGGTGACCGAGAGACCGTGGATGGGAATGTCGCGCATGCACGCCATTAAATCTTTGAGGGCCTTTGCGTGTAGAGCAACGTAGACTGCGTTGACGTTCTCGCGCCGCATGGCGGCATTCATGATGGCGGGAGAGAGCGAATGCGCGATTGGATCTCCCACCACTCCATACACGCGGGTGGCTGCGTCCACCTGATCGATCCGATAGGTACTGCGCAATTCCAGCGCAGTAACCTGGCCCGGCGCGGTTTTCTCTTCCTCGCTGACCGACCCAAAGGTGAAGGCGCTTCCCGCTCGCACTCCCAGCACACGACTGATGATGCCTTGCTCCCCCATGCACATGCCCACCAGGGATTGCCGGTCCCCTCGTTTTTCCAGGAATTTCATCATGGTGACGTTGTCATAGAGCGTGGTGGCCGTGCTCACAACCTTGTAATAGTCGGCGGGAATGGAAATCATCTTCGCCAATGTCTCATCCAGTTTCTTAGTGGCCTTGAAATCGTGGAAGGAAAGAATCAGGGCCGCATGGGCCCGCAGCTTCTCGACTTGCGCCGACTTGCACTTCACCGCGCTCTGCAATTCCAGGTCAACCAGTTGGCAGCCCGCGGCAATGGCTTTGTTCAAGACATCCAGTTGCGACGCGATCGATCCCTTGAATTTTCCCCCGCTCGCGGCCCGGCGGCAGGTGGCGATGACCGCCACGTGGGGATGGTATTCGGTGAATCGTTTGAGCTTGGGCAAGGCCAGCGCTGGGCGCGAAAGATAATCCAGGCGAAATTCCAAAAGGCTATTGTCCCGTACCAAAGATTCTGCTTTTTCAATCAGTTGCGTGGCATCCGCCGCGGCAACGGCCACACAAACCCGAGGCAGCCGAAGCGGAATCAGGCGGGACATCAATAGGTTGGGCGCAGTGGTCATTCTTGCGAGTGCATCGGCGGACGATATTACAGTCCCGTAATTCTATATGCAACAATCGATTAACAGGCCGCACCCAAGCTCCAAACTTTTTAACGTAGTCCAAATAACACCGCCGTAACCTTGACCACCCCTTACCCTCTTGTTACCTTCCGGCTGAAGCTCCTTTAATTTGCATGCATTTAGCGGGTAACGGGCCAGCGGCCCCGGCATCCGATTCGGAGGTAACATGAAGAAAACAGGTATTTTATTGGTGTTGTTGGCGGCTGTCGCCGGCCATGCCCAGCAGTCGGATTCCACGATGGCCATGGATGGCCCCTCGGGCACAGCCCCGACCTCGGTGAGTTTCCCCTTCGAGCGGGTACAGACCCCTACGCATGCCGATCTCTATTGCTCCGGCTTCATCAACCAGAAGCCGTTGCCCAATGCCAATTTCGTGACCGGCGGCCTCCAGACACCCAACGAAACTCGCTATACCTCGGGAGAATTGGTCTACCTGACGGGGAGTGGATATCAGGTCGGCCAGGAATATAGCATCCTGCGCGAAACCCGCAACCCCAGCCGGCATGAAATCTTTGCCGGGCAAGAGCACATGATCAAAGCTCTGGGACAACCCTACGAAGATCAGGGATTGGTCAAGATCGTGGATACCCGCCAGAAGATGGCTGTAGCGCAAGTGGAATATAGCTGCGACGCGATCGTACCCGGCGATATCGCCGTCCCTTACGCGGAGAGACCAGCTATTTCGTTCCACCCGCCGGTGCGGTTTGACCGATTTGCTCCTGCCAGCGCCAAGACCAGCGGCCGCATCGTACTGGCCCGTGATTTCGATGGTTCGGTGGGGACCGGCGGCAAAGTTTATATGAACGTCGGCTCGAACCAGGGCGTCAAGCCAGGGGATTACTTCCGCGCCGTCCGTCTTTATAGCGCCGATAAGCGGGATGAGGTGGATTCACTTTCGTTCGAGGCAGATGCGATGGAAGACACGCAGAAGAACCCGCCGGCCATCGATCCTAATTTCCTGAAACGTACCAAGGGTGGCGCCATTCACACCGCGAGCTTGCCCCGCCGCGCCGTAGGGGAAATCGTAGTCCTGAGTTCGACTCCGACCACCGCCACGGGAATGATTGTCTACGCGTTAGAAGACGTTCACGTAGGCGATGGCGTGGAACTGGACGAACAGCCACAATAAGCGAGTCAGATAAGAAATTGAGGCCGGAGAAGGCTCCTTCTCCGGCCTGTTTGGTTTTACACGACTTCCAGATTTTCATTCCCGAATACCTCCGCGGTAAAGGCCTCGATTCCTGCTCCCTTTTGCCAGGCGTCCAGCGGCAGGCCGGCTTTACGGCAGGTTTGCTCAAGGAAGGTATTGCGGTCCCATGCGTGCTCTACCGGAACCTGGGGCAGGAGCAGGCCGCGGCGCCCATTTTGGCTCACAATCAACCCATGCCTTCCAATTGCCACCTGATCGGGCAGAATAGGCGCCGGACTACTCAAAATGCTCAGTGAGACCCGAAGGTCGGGTAGTTCCTGGCGAGTGACCGGCCAGAATCGGGTGTCTTCAAAGGCAGCGGAGCGCGCGGTTTCGATTACCGTCCGGTATAAAGACGCAACCGCTTCGACGTATCCGACGCAGCCCCGCAGGTTTCCCCGCCAGTACAACGTGGTAAAAGCGGCGCGCGGTTCAGCCAGGTGCGGGGTGGGAGGATCCATGGGAATCTCAGCGCGAAGCAACGCCGAGTCGATGGCCTGATGGGCAAGCTTAAGTAGGAGGCTTCGTTCTTCCTGCGAGTAATCCTGCGGCCCAACCGGAACTTCAGGTTGCGGGGACATCATTTTTGGCCGGGACATTGTTCTTCCTCCGCCGGCTCAGGACGAAGGCGCGCCGGCGGCTCTTTACGGCTTGCCGGTCGATCTTGGACCAGAATGCCCTGAAGTAATCGAAGGCGGAGACCAGAGAAAGCGCAACCATGAACCAGATGGCAAACAAGGCGATCCAGTGGACGGGGAAAATGTAGTTGCCATAGACCGGCCATTCGTGCCAGCGGTGGTCGAGAATCACTGCCACGACCGAAACGATCTGCACCACCATCTTGAACTTGCCCAGCTCGCTGGCCTCGAGGGTGAATCCCTCCGAAGCCGCAATCGAGCGTAACCCGCTGACCAAAAACTCGCGTCCGATGATGACCACCGCCATCCAGGCAGGCACCAGGCTGGGATTGAACTGGACCAGCGTGATGAATGCGGCGGCGATCAGAAGCTTGTCAGCCAAGGGATCCAGCAACATCCCGATAGTGGTAATCTGTCCGCGTTTGCGGGCAAGATACCCGTCTATCCCGTCGGTAATTGACGCCGCGATAAACAAAGTCGAGGCCAAAAGCTCCTTCTGCCCGTTTAAGCTGCTGAAGCGGGAGGAGGAAAGAATCCAGATCAGCAAGGGGATACTGAAGATACGGGTTAGCGTAATGGAATTGGGCAGATTCACAACGACGCCAAATTATCCTCTACTACGCACGGGGAATGCAATGGAGGAAGTTGGGAACATCGCAGGCAGTTGTGGCTATAATTGGGACTGGTTATGAGGACCAGCAGGATAGGGCTTGTCGTTGTTCTGGCGCTAGCCGGGACCGGGCTTCGGGCGCAGGACTCTACTAAGGAGCTGCCAAGCGCCCCCTCCGCGACGATAAAGCCGCAAAGCCCGCCTCCGCCCACCGCGCAGCCTGCGGCATCGCAGGAAAAACCGCCCGCGCCGGCGGCTGCGGAGTCGCCGGCAACGCAACCGTCCCCTCAACCCGCAACTGTTTCCGGCGCTCCCATTCTGGAAACACCTAGCAGCGAACCACCTCCCGACACAGTCATTCCTGTAAGGGTCAACGAGGTGAGAGTGGTATTCACCGTGACGGACCGGCATGGGCGGCTGATCAAAGACCTCACCAAGGACGATTTCAGGGTCCTGGATGACGGCAGGGCGAACGCGCGCATCCTTAGCTTCCAGCAGGAAACCGATTTGCCCTTGCGGATCGGGCTTCTGGTGGATGCCAGCAATTCGGTGCGCGATCGTTTCAAGTTTGAACAGGAGTCGGCGATCGAGTTCATGAGTCGCACCATCCGGCCAAAATTCGATCAGGGGTTCGTGGTGGGTTTCGACGCTACTCCGGAAGTGACCCAGGACTTCACCGACAGTACGGACGACTTGTCCAAGGGAGTGCGGATGTTGCGGCCCGGCGGCGGTACCGCTATGTATGACGCCATCTATTTCGCCTGCCGCGACAAGCTGGCTAAACAGCCGCGCACCGGGCCCACTCGTTATGCCCTGGTGGTGCTCAGCGATGGCGATGACAACCAGAGTCACGTGACCCGGGATGAGGCCATTGAGATGGCCCAGCGCGCCGAAGTCATCATTTATGCGATTAGCACCAACGTAACCGGATCCAAGAACGAGGGGGACAGGGTCCTGAAATACATCGCCGATACCACCGGCGGCCGCGCCTTCTTTCCGTTTCAGATTACCGATGTGGCCAACGCTTTTGGCGAGATTCAGGAAGAGCTGCGCAGCCAGTATACTTTGTCCTATCATCCGGCCGGTTTCGCCGCCGATGGCCGCTACCATACCATTCAAATCCTGGCGCAGAACCACAAGAACCTGAAAGTCCGGGCCCGCCGCGGATATTATGCGCAGTCCCGCTAAC
>CAZETZ010000046.1:7303-20536 GCA_964514735.1 uncultured Acidobacteriaceae bacterium
GGCCAGTCTTTCCACGCCCCCATCATCCGCGGAACGCCCGGGCTGGAGTTGGCGGGCATTCTGGCGCGCAGCGGAACGCTCGCGCAAGAACGCTATCCCGAGGTGCGCATCGCGCGCACGCTGGAAGAACTGTTGGCGGATGAGCAAATCCGCCTCTGCGTAGTCGCCACTCCCAATCCCACGCATTTCGACTTGGCCAAGCGTTGCCTGCTGGCAAACCGGGATGTGATCGTAGACAAGCCCTTCACCGCCACTTTGCGCGAAGCGGAGGATTTAGTCGCCTTGGCAGCGCAACAAAAGCGCCTGATCACGGTCTACCAGAGCCGCCGCTGGGATGGAGATTTTCGAACCATAAAGAAAATCGTGAACACCGGAACGCTGGGAGAGATTACCGAATACGAAGCCCGCTACGACCGCTTCCGCCCGCAATCCAACCCGGGCTCCTGGAAAGAGCGCGCCGGACCGGGCACAGGAATCTTGTTCGACCTCGGCCCGCACTTGATCGACCAAGCCTTGCTGTTGTTCGGGGTCCCGCAAGCGGTGAGCGCGCGCTTGTTCTATCAGCGTGGCGGCGCAGTGAATGATGGGTTCGACGTGGCCCTGGAGTATCCGCTCTTTCGCGCCATGCTGCGGGCCCGGGTGCTGGCGTATGGAGCTGCTCATCATTTCTTGGTCCACGGACGTAAGGGGTCGTTTGTAAAGTACGGGATGGATCCGCAGGAGGAGGTCCTGCGCAGCCCCAATTTGCCTTTCGGCCCCGACTGGGGGCCGCGCTGGGGAGAAGATCCCGAAGCGAATTGGGGAACGTTGAGTTTGGCGGATGGGAGTGGGGCGCGGAAGGTCAAAACTGAGACCGGCGATTACCGGAATTATTATGCCAATGTGCGGGATGCGCTTTTAGGAAAGGCACAGCTTGATGTGCAACCGGAACAGGCGCTGAATACGATGCGGGTTTTAGAGATCGCGCAGAAGAGTCATCGAGAACTGCGGGGGATCGAATGGAATGATGTCTCGGCTAGGTCGGGCTTTTGAAAGGCGAGTCAATTGAAACTCGATATCGTTGGATTGACGCTTCTCCTTTTGTTTTCTGCCAACTCCACCTCCCAAACTGAATTCGGGAGTGTTTGCGTCGCTTCGAGGGCGGACGATCCCTTTCGTGGACAAGTAATTCCTCCAACGGGCGAAGTAAGTTCACAAGGACTGCGCCTCAAAATTGATAAGCGCCAGTCAATCGCCTGGCCCCAGAGAAAAAGCTTGAAAGTCGGTGATTTGGACCTCCAATCGCGGCACCTATTGGCGGTTCTGGATTCGAACGGCAAATCAGTGGAATCAGTTTGGTTTCAATTCTCGAGTTTCAAAAGCCATGAATTATGCATGGCCTACGATGGATACCAGGGGTATTAACCTGCAAGAAGCAAAAAAAATCTCCTTGGTGTACATGCAAATAGAGTCCCACGATTGGGTCCGAGAATCCGGCGAACGAAATGCCGGCGTCCTACTCCGCCTTCGGCGCAAAATACCCGCTGCGCGCCTGAATCTTATAATCGCCCTTGGCCCTGATCTCCAGCTTGCGGAAAGCGCCGTTGTGCGCGGGGTTGGTCGGTGTATACCCGATGCTGTACTGGCTGCGCAGTTCGCGGGAGATCTGGTCAAAAGCGTCTCGCAGCTTGTCGACCTTGTTTCCAATCTCAATCATCCGGCCACCGGTTTCCTTGGTGAGCTTGTTCATATCGCCGGCGCCGCTGTAGCTCCCGCCATAAAAGTCGCGGTCCGCTAAAAGCAGTACATAGCAAATGGAATCCGACTTCTGGGCGGCTTCGATTGCCTCTCGCATGCGCGTCTGGCTCCCCTGGTCTTCGCCGTCGGTCAGCAGGATCATGGCTTTGCGTCCCACCTGCTGCGCCAGCTCGTCATGCGAAGCTAGATAGACCGCGTCATAGAGCAAAGTTCCGCGGGGGACGCTCGAAGTCGGAACCGGTCCCTGGCCGATGCCGGGGATGCCGCCATACATTCCCCCGCCGCTGTTGATCTTGGCGCGATTCAACGCCGCTTTCAGGTCGCGCTTGGAGCTGGTGAAGTCCTGCAAGAGTTCTACATTCACATCGAAGCTCAGCACAAACGCCAGGTCGTTGTCGCGCAGCACATCCTGCAAGAACGACCCGCCCACATCCTTTTCAGCTTGCAGCACGCGGGTCTGGCTGGCGCTGGCATCAATCAGAATTCCCAGGGTGAGCGGCAGGTCGGAGTTGGCGCTGAAATATTTGATGGTCTGCGCTTTGCCATCCTCGAAGACCTGGAAATCGTCCTTGGTCAGGTTCGGGATTAATCCTCCCTTGTGGTCCTTCACATTGAAGAACGTCTGGACCAGGTCGGTGCGGGTCTTGAAAGTTGCCGTAGGCTCTTCGCCCTGCGGGGTATCCTGCGCAGACTGGCTCTCCGAACCGGGAGGAGGTTGGGGCATGGGCGGAGGCGGCATGGGTATGGCCGGAGGCTGCTGCCCGGTTGCCAGGCAGACCACCATCCCCACCGTCAAAAGCAAAAAAACGATACCGACTTTGGACATTGATGAATCCCAGGAATTCTTTGCTAGTCTATTCTTTCAAAAAGTTAGATGCACCAAAGCTAAGCTTCTCAGCATCCCAAGAGTGTAGGTTTTGCGGCATTCGAACGAAAGGGCGGGTTTGTGCCGAAAATGACCGGGCTACGGCGTAAGGCTTTTAGTTTGATGGCGGTGCTTTTGCTGGTCCCTGGACTGTGGGCCCAGGATAAGAAGCAGGACATTCCCGACGCCCCCTCGGCCACCCAGCCGCCACAGCCGTTTCCGGAGGATACGCCGCCAGCCCCCAAGGAACAACCATCGGCCAAAGAAAACCCCAAGGAAGCCACGCCGGGGGTGGTCCAGCCGCCTTTGCCATTCCCAGGAGACGAGCCTGCTGCCACAACCCCACCGGAGGTCAAACCGATGCCGGCCTCGACCCCCAAGAACGATGGCAGTAATTCCCGGGAAGAGCTCTTCAAAATCAGCATCACCACCAATTTTGTCCAAGTGCCGGTGACGGTGAAAGACCAGGACGGCCGCCTGGTCAATGATTTGACCTACAAGGATTTTCAGGTCTTGGAAAATGGTGAGAAGCAGAAAATGACTTTTTTCACCAGCGATCCATTCCCGCTCTCGGCTGCGGTCGTTTTTGACCTGGGAATGCCGGACAGTGTGGTGCAGAAAGTAAACCGGACATTTTCCGCGCTGGAAGGCGCGTTCAGCCAGTTCGACGAAGTCTCGCTCTATGTGTACAGCGGAACTGTCACCCGCGTCACCGACTACCGCGCGGTCAGCCAGCAATTGACCGACACGCTCAACGAACTCAAAACCAAGCGCGGCAAAAACGATGGCCCTCCCGTGACCAGCGGCCCCTTCGGGCCGCAGGGACCGGTGATCAACGGGACCCCCGCGGGCCAGGCCGTCCCGGTGCTGATCACCCCGCCCAAGGAATCCCACGTGATCAATGACGCCATACTGGCCGCGGCCCTAGACCTCAGCCAGCGCAACCGCAACCGCCGCAAAATCATTTTTGTGATCAGCGATGGCCACGAACTCGGCAGCACGGCAAGTTACCGTGACGTGCTGAAAGTGCTGCTGACCAACGGCATCGTAGTGTACGGAGTGGGGGTAGGCGGAGCCGCGCTCCCCGTCTACGGTAAGCTGCAAAAGTTCCATCTTCCCCGGCTGGGTACTGGGGACATCCTCCCCAAATACGCCTCGGCCACGGGCGGTGAGCTGTTTACGGAAATGTCAAAAGACGAGCTTGACGCGGTCTACGCTCGCGCCATCGGAGATGCCCGTAATCAGTACACCCTGGGTTATGTGAGCAAAGCCGCCCCAGGCGGCGCGTATCGTGAAATTGAGGTGCGCGTGGCCCGCCCCGATTGCTCCAGCTACGCCACCCCCTGTATCCGGACTTATGCCAAGGCCGGCTACTACCCGACGCCTCCGCCAGCCCGCTAGCCATTGGCAGTCAAGACTTTAGCTTAGGGATTTCTCATCTAGTAACGTGGGTAATCTGTGGTAACCGCCCCCTCTGTGGTATAAAACGGAACAGTATCTAAACCCAAAATTTGATGAGGGATAGCTCCGGTTGGCAGTCTTCCCTCCAGCTGTCCGAGGAAAGTCTTGAGTTTTATCAATTTTGCAGCCCGCGAAATCAACTGCAAGATCGTGTATTACGGCGCCGGGTTAGGCGGCAAGACCACGAACTTGCAGCACATCTATAAGACCACTGCCGAACAGCAGAAGGGCAAGATGATTTCGCTGGCCACGGAAACCGAGCGTACGCTGTTCTTTGACTTTCTTCCTTTGGATTTGGGTTCAGTCCGCGGCTTCAAGACCCGCTTTCACCTCTACACCGTTCCCGGCCAGGTGTTCTACGACGCCAGCCGCAAGCTGATTTTGCGGGGCGTGGATGGAATCGTGTTCGTCGCCGATTCCCAGGAAGAGCGCATGGACGCCAACATAGAAGCGCTCGACAACCTCATGGCCAACCTCAAAGAGCATGGATACGACTTCAACAAAATCCCCTACGTTCTTCAGCTCAACAAGCGTGATCTGCCCAATGTGTTGCCGGTGGAAGCATTGTCCAAAGAATTGAAGCGGAAGAACGAGCCGGTGATTGAAGCCGTGGCATTCCAGGGAACTGGCGTATTCGATACGCTCAAAGAAATTGCCCGCCAGGTGCTGGTTGAGTTAAAAGCGGGCGGATAAGCGGGTCACTTCCCGGATCTTGCTCCTTCTGGAAACCAGGCCCTCACCGCAGCTGGATTGACTTCAGCATCTGCTCAAACGCCGGTCGCATGGTGCTGAAATCTTTGTCTGGTGAAATAAACACGAGATACAGCAACGATCCGTCGCTGCGTTTGAGCGTGACCAGCCAATCTCTTTCTTTAATGGCTTTGCCCTGCTGGTCTTGAATGGGAGAGCTCCCGATCAGATCCAGCGACTTTCCCCCGACTCCATTCACTTTGATGTCTTCATCGTTGCCGATAGCGCGCAGGTCCGGATTCGACTGCCGGAGCGAATTCAAGAGTTCATGCGTGGACTGGTCGAGGCTCGAGTTCGAGTCCTCGGGTTGATAGACATTGATCATTACCCCGCTGGCGATCGTATTTTCCGATACGCCGCCGGGAGGAGCGATGGTGACGGAGGAGTTTTGATCCCCGTAGGCCTGCCAGTTGTCAGGATAAGAGATTTTGTAATTTGTATGTTCGAGGGTTTTGGCGCCTGTGCTTGGAGCGCTGCCGGACGATGGGGTCCCCCCATTCTTTTGCATATCGGCAATTTGCTGTGCAGTGAAGGGTTTCATCCCGGCCACGCGCTGTTTTACGCTTGCGAAGTCGCTGCTGCTGGCCAGGTATTTCTTGGGCGACAGAGTTGCAACTTCCCGGGAAACGGCCGCGGCGCGGTTGCCAGGATTGGGATGGTCGCTGAAGAACTGGTCAACGAGCGTTGTCTTGCCCATTTCTTTTTCCAGCTTGGTGAAAAACTCCGCCATCTGGTGCGGATCGTAGCCGCTGTCGTACATGATGTCGGTGCCCAACAGATCGGCTTCGGATTCAGACACCCGTGAGTTGTGAAGAAAGACCGGGCTCAGTCCCAAAGCTATTCCCATTTGCGCCATCTGCACCAGTGCTCCCTTGCCCACGACTCCACCCAGAATCGCCAGCGGAACCTGCGCGGCCATCTGCTTGGTGGCCGCGCGCGTGCCGTGGCGTTGCACTACGTGAGAAATTTCGTGGGCCATAACCCCTGCCAATTGAGCTTCGTTGTCTGCGGCCTGGATCGTCCCCAGGTTCACAAAAATCGGCCCCCCGGGAAGGGCGAAGGCGTTGATCTCTTTTTGGTTTATGACGTGGAATTCATAGGGCCACTTCTCTCCCGGCGCGTGCGCAACCAGCTTCTGGCCAAGGCTCTGCACATATTTGACGACCGGGTCTGAGTCCGGCAGCAACGGTAGTTTTTTCTTCGCCTCAGCGGCAGCCTCTTGTCCCGCCTGCACTTCCTCCTTCGCGGAAAATACATCAAAACCGCTTGTGGGTTGGACGCGTGCCTGGAGCACACAGGACGACAGCAACAGTTGGAACACCAGCCACCGTACGATGAAACCGTGTTTTCTCATAGTTCCTCCAACCACTAGAAGCGGAATCGGAGCCGGAATTTACGCAAGAATTTTAGCTTGCGGCGGCAGCCTGAATTTTACGGAGAAACCATTGGGTTGTCATGCCTCCCGCCTTGAAGCCATCGAATGCTAATCATCCCATAGCCGGCAGCGCGAGATATAAGCCTATTTCAGCCGCACCAAGAACGTCCGTCTACCACGAATCAATTTCACAAAGAACGCGATCCAGAAACAGACTGCGATTGACGCCGTAATGATGAAATTTCGCGGAGAAACATCGAAAGAAGTATCCGAAACGATCCGTCCAAACGCGAGAGCGCTCATAATCATGGCTGCCAGAAGTAACCAGACCGGCCCTCCCAGCCGGCGCTTGATCCGGTCCAGAGTTTTCAGCTCATGGCCGGGCGGAAGCGACGGCGGGATAATTGGCATTGCGCCGCCCGATTCTTTCATTGTCTGGGCAAATTCTGGGTCCTCGCCCAGAAAATCTTCAATGAGCCGGCGCGTGTCCGCGCTCACGTCACCAGAGACATATAGCGGATAAAGGTCGGCGATGATATTACGCGTTATGTTTTGCATATTTGCTCCTTCTTTTCCAATTCTGATTTAAGCGCCAACCGGGCGCGGTGAACCCGGACTTTCACTGCCGCAACCGAACAGCCCAGAATGGCGGCGATTTCTTCATGGCTCATATCCTGGTCCACAGCCAGGACCAGCGCTTCTCGCTGTCGCTCCGGCAATCGCTGGATTGCTCGCAACACCTTGCCGAGGTTTTGCCGTTCTTCCGCATTTAAATCAGGCCCCGGCCTGGGGTCTGCGCGCTCGGGTAATTCATCGCCTGTAACCACGCGCTTTTGGCCGCTCAGAAAATCGCGGTACAGGTTGCGAGCGATAGCGAACAGATAAGCTTTGACCGTGCCTAACCGGAGATCTGTTGGCCCGCACAATGCGCGTACGAAAGTCTCCGAAGTCAGGTCCTCGGCTAACGCCTGGTTCCCTGACAAGTACAAAGAGAAGCGGTGCACATCCCTGGCGTACTTTCGGTAAATTTCGGAGAAGTTCATTGCGCTTGCATACAATACGGCCTTCGAGCGGAAAAGTTACAGAGATTTGAAGAGGCAGGTAAGCCGCTAGCGTTTATTTGCGGCCGATTGATTGTGCGCGTCGAGAAATGACGGTACGCGAGAATGGCCGGGAAGAATATTGATATCGGCATCCCCGTGAATCGACAGTACAAGGCCAATGGCGATGCTCTGACCGGAAGACTATGGGAAGGAAGCCGGAACGCCCTCGCATCCGCCAAGTTGCTACGTGCTCCTTCACCGGGCCGGCCTCACATTTGCGCGCAAGAAAAAAGGCGCCGGTCACCCGGCGCCTCGTTCCCCTACCAGCAACTTGTTATTTCTCTGGCTGGACGGCGCCAATTTCCTTGCGGCTTGGTCCGGGAATCGGGCGGGCCGTCTTGGCGGACAGCGGGGCCACGCCGACCGCGGCAGCTCCGTAACGCTCCAGCAACGCCGGAACCATGGCGCCTTCGGCTTCTTTCACGAAGGTGACTTGTCCGGCCATATCGAGGTCCACGCGAATGAAGTCCCCGAGTTTCACCTGGTTGGTCGCCACCAAATTCGCCAGCGGAAAAACCAGGTGACGTTCGATGGCGCGCTTCAAATGACGGGCGCCATACTTCGGGTCGGTCCCTTCCTCCAGGAGAAAGTTCTTGACTTTCGCGGTGCAACTGAAGACGAACTGGTTGGCGGCGGATGCCACCAGAATCCGCTGCTGCACCATGCCCAATTCGATTTCCAAAATCTGCCGCAGATGTTCCGGACGGAGCGTCTTGAACACGACCGTCTTATCGATACGGTTCATGAACTCCGGCGTGAACTTGCGCCGGGCGGCTTCGACGGCGGTGCGGCCGATCTTGTCATCCAGCGCGGCATCGACCTCGACTTTTTCCGGGGCGAAGCCCAGCTTCCCGTTGACCAGGTTGGTCATCTCTCCCGCGCCCAGGTTTGAAGTCATGATGATGATGCACTGCGACATGTCCACGCGACGGTTGTCGCCCAAAGTCAACGTGGCTTTGTCCAGAATGCCCAGCAGCAACTGCCACAGCGAATCCGAAGCTTTTTCAATTTCGTCGAACAACAGGATCGAGAGTTTCAGCTTCTCGGTGTGCCATTGATTGATGGCCTCCTGCGTCAGCAGCGGGTGAGTTTCGCGGTGTCCCAAATATCCCGGAGGCGAGCCGATCAACTTTGCGATTTCGTGCGAGTGCTGGAACTCGGCGCAGTCAATCTTGATACAGGCGCGCGAGTCGCCGAACAAAGCTTCCGCCATGGCCTCCACCACGCGGGTTTTGCCCGATCCCGTGGGCCCGAGGAAAAGCAGGTTGCCCACCGGGCGCCCGGGAGCGTTCAAGCCCGCCAGGAACATCTGGTAGATTTCCACGACTTTCTCGACCGCCGCATCCTGTCCGACAATCCTGCGGCGCAGGGCGTTCTCGAACTCTTTGGCGTCGTTACTGCGAAGGGTGGGATCGAGCACCGTATTGAGAACTGGCTTCATATGAACTGGCCCTTTAACGCTGGGCTTGGCCTCTTCCTGGGGGAGTCGAGTCGATTTATAAGTTTCTTTTTGGGAGGGTTATTATGCCATCCCGGTTTTCCCGTTGCTACGACCTTTTGTGCAAATGACGCGCCATCCCAGGCGGCTGGTCATTTCTTGCCTACTCAATCACTTAGATGCCCACGCCCGGGCCCAGGAGCCAAGGATATTCCACCCTTGTGCGACGGATAGGAAAACATTTGCGCATCTTTGCAGGGCGTCCCCTGGCCACCTTCTCCCGAATCGACACCGGTCGTTGTTCCGACGTAACTGGCGGGGAACCTCACTCGCGGGTAGCATCCGGATGAGATATCGTATTAAAGGAGAACGACTTGCGCCACTCTCGTCCTACTCTCATCACGGCATTTGTGTGCCTGGTTCTAAGTTCCATTCTTTCCTCCGCCGCCGATCAGGCCGCGCAAACGGCACACATGGTAAAAGTCACCAAGACCACCTCCGCGAAGGCGACCATTCCTGCCCCGCAGATCGTACAGAAAACCGCTCCCACGGGAAGCGCGCTCTACATTGCGAAACGCGGAGAGAGTGTGATTTCGGTGGCACGGCACTATCTGCCGCAGACTTCCTATTTAACTTCAGCGGAATTGATGGACGCCATCCGCGGGGCCAACGACGATGTGCGTGGAACGTTTCTGAAGCAAAACCAGAATGTGATCGTCCCCGGAATTTTACCCGCGCCCATCGTGGAGAAAAGCATTCCAGTGGCGAAAGAGTTTGAAGTGCGCGCGGTTTATTTGACCGGATTCATGGCGGCCAGCGATCACGGTATCGCCATCGTAAAGCATTGGCGCGAGGTCGGCGGGAATGCGGTGGTGTTCGATATCAAGGACAGCGATGGCAGCGTGAATATTCCATTCGACCATCCGCTGCTGGGAAAACATAAAGTTGCCTTCCACGACCTGCCGAAGTATATCCACTTCCTCCACTCGCAGAATATGCACGCCATCGCCCGCGTGGCCATCTTCCGCGACGAGCGGCTGGTGAAGGAACACCCGGAGTTGGCGGTGCAGTCACGCAAGAACAACACAGCCTGGCGGGAGAACGGCAAGCTGGTGTGGACGGATTCGTCCAATGCCAAAGTTCAGGATTACGACATCGCGCTGGCGAAAGCCGCGGCCGCTTCCGGCGTGGACGAAGTGCAATTCGATTATGTGCGCTTTCCGGCAGAAGGCGACCAAAAGGACGCAAAATTCGTTTTCCAGACGGAGCACCCAACCTGGACACGCGCCAATGTAATCGCGGATTTCGTGAAACGCGCCCATGAAGCGTTACAGCCCTCAGGAGTGCTGCTTTCACTTGACGTATTCGGAGTCATGGCCTGGCAACGCTCGGTTGATCTCAACCACACCGGACAGGACATCGTGCAGATGGCAAAGTACTGCGACGTCCTTTCGCCTATGATTTATCCCTCGCACTTTTTCGGCATGGACAACATTGCCCGCCCGGGCGATGCGCCGGAGCACTTCATCGGAACTTCCATGGACCGCTTTGAAAAGATCACACAGGGCAGCGGCGTAGTCATTCGCCCCTGGCTCCAGGCCTTCCGCTGGCGAACGAAAACTTATTCGCCGGAGTACATCAAAGTGCAAGTGCTGACGGCGAAGAACAAGGGCGGCATTGGTTTCTTGTTCTGGAATGCGGCCAACGACTACAGCAAGCCCTACACAGCCATGCCCGTGATGCGCGCGGACAAGGGCAAATACTTCCGCGGAGATGAGCTGCCGGGAACGGTGCAGGCGGGCCTGCATAACAGCGGGAACTAGGAATAGAGAGCCGCACCTCGCCGGGCGGCCTCCAGCCCTTAAACAATCGGTGCGAAAGAAATTGCCGGCGGATCACTTCTTTCCTTGCCTGGGTTGTTGCTCTGCAAACATCTTCTGGAAACGGTCCATCGTGGGTTGCAGTTGCTGTGGATCGCGAATGCAATCGGCGAGAATGGCGCTGAAGTTCGCCTCGTTAGGAGCGCCGCCGAGATTGCGCCGCGCCTCGGGTGGTGGGGGCCCTCCCGGACTTCCAATCGCGGGAATTAACGCCGGAAGCCGGAATACATACATGCTGCCCGCGGCCAGCGCCTCATGCGGATACTGTAAAAGCCAGGGGCAATAGTGGCCGTCCATAATGCTCGAGGCCGAAACCACCGCCCACTGGTTCGCGTCGGTTGCGGCCGGCTCCTGGCAATTCCACATTTGGGCTTGGGGAACGTAAACCGTTGGGTCCGAAAAACCGTATTCATCGAGCAAAACATGCTGTAGCCCATGTCGCTGCACCCATTGCTCCACGTCGGGCAACGCCTGGTTCCAATCGAGATTGGAGTCGTTCACCAGTTCATAAGCGGGCCGCCCCATGCTCAAAGAATTGAGGAACGGCATGTAGTAGGGATAAGCGTGGATGGCCGTGAAGATTGAAATCAACGACAGTGCGGCAGTCAACCAGGTCCCCGCGCGGGCCAGCTTCCATCCAGAATTTTGCAGCGATTGCAGTAGCGCGGGGAGCGGAGCCAACGATAAAACCATTAGCGCCAGCGGCACGGAGAAATGACGGATGCTGATGGTGAGCCGGCTCAGAATGCAAGCTCCGGTGAATACAAACAAAAACACCCACAGAGCGCGCCAGTGCAATAGCAGTTCTGGAGCAGCGAAAGAAGTCTTCAACCGAACTTTCGCTATGGTCCTGGTCAGGAGCGTCAGTAAGAGCACGCCTAGAAAAGCCAATGTCGACTTCAAGACAAATACAACCGGGAAGTAAAACCAGACCCCATGCGTGTAGGAGCGGCCCAAAATATAAGTCGGGCGGCTGGCGGTGACCGAGAATATCGCCAGACCTTGCAGGAAAATCCACGGGGGCATCAGCAATCGTCTAAGCGGTGCTGACGCCGGGAAGCCCGGGATCACGGAAAATGTATTGGTTGGTTGGTTCCAGGAGAGCACGAAATAAACTGCGTAGACCACAAAAGCCGCCAGCGCCGTGCCCTTGGTCAAAGCCCACCAGCGCCGGCGCCTCCAGGCACGAAGCTCGGTTTTTTCCGGCGGCATCACCGGTAGTTTGAACAGCCGCAGACTGAGAATAAAAGCGGCGAAGCAAAAAAACAAAAGCCCGGCGGAAAATTTCGACAACAGCGCGCCACCGAACGCGGACCCGAACTTTACTACCGTATTTCTCCCCGGTGAGCGCCACATGTCGGCAAAGGTCCACATGGCGAGTAATGCAAAAAAGGTGAACACCACATCCGTCAGGACCAGCGGCCCAAAGGTGAGAAACGTCGGCATGGTGGCGTAAAAGCACAGGCACAGCAGGCCGCCCCACGCATTCCCTAGTTTCGTGCCAAAGACGTAAATCATCCAGCCGAGCAGCAAGGTCACCAGCAACATGGCCATGCGCGCCCAAAAGATTGTGGTGTAAGGATCATTCCACTTGACCGCGAACCAGTGACCGAACACCCACTCTCCCAGGTATTGTTGAAAAAAGCCGTTGCTGAATGACCAGGTCACTTGAGAAGAGTAGTCAGCCTTGGCCCCACGGACTACCAAGGGAATTGCCGCAATCACTTTAGCCAGCGGAGGGTGCTCAGTGTTCAGCCGCAAGTCGAGCTTTTGCAGATAACTCACACCCGCCCCAATATGCGCGACTTCATCCAGCGTGATGGACTCGCGCCGGACCGCCCCGCCGGCAAGCACACCCATGAGGACAAGAAGAAGTATGGCTGCGATTGTGAGCGTCTTCGGGTGAAGAGGGGGTTCCGAGTTCATACATCCACAATTGGGTGGTTATTTAACCCCGGTAAGGTAGGAAGTATATACGAGCTTTTCTTCTTCCCATCGATTGATACCTTTAAAGTTTTTTCTCGCCGGATATTTCCTCAAGCCCTTCAAATTCAATCGCTTTGTTGGTAACCAGGGGGCTCGCAAAGCGCGGAGTATAATTGAAGAAGAAGGTCGCATGATTCAGTAAGGAGTTTTATGGCCATCCAGAAGACGGAAAACATCTGGCACAACGGCAAGCTGGTTCCCTGGGACAAAGCCACCTTGCACGTCATGTCCCACGTGATCCACTACGGATCGGCAGTGTTCGAGGGCGTGCGTTGTTATGCCCCACCCAGCGGCCCGGGAATTTTCCGGGCAAACGAGCACATGCAGCGACTTCTGGACTCGGCCAAGGTTTATCGCATGGATGTGGATTACTCCGTCGAGGAGCTGGTCGCCGCCATGGGCGAGTTGATCAAAGCCAATGGCGCCTGGCCGTGCTATATCCGGCCCATCGTATTGCGCGGATACGGCGAGATGGGGGTGAGTCCGCTCAATTGCCCGGTTGAGGTGTACATCGCGAACTATCCCTGGGGAAAGTATCTGGGTGGCGAGGGCAATGAAGGCGTGGATATCTGCGTTTCCTCGTGGAACCGCATGGCCCCGAACACCTTGCCCGCGATGGCCAAAGCCGGCGCCAATTA
>CAZETZ010000047.1:0-20212 GCA_964514735.1 uncultured Acidobacteriaceae bacterium
TTGCGCGCGAGGAATCTGCTTATTCCTGACAACGGCACAAATGCTGTCAGCAAAAGAGCAGATTCCTCCGTTCGCTTCCGCGAACTCGGAATGACAAACCCTGAAGAGAAGAGTCGCAATGCCCAAAAGACAGTTTCCGCACTCCTCGTGTAAAATAAATTTTCGGAGAAAACATGGCCAAGATCGCTAAAACCGCAGACCGCAAGAAAGTAATGGACACATCCAAGAGCACCGACTGCCCCAAGTGCGGCAAGTCCACCCGCATTGTAAAGCGGATCAAAGACCGCGAGCGCGGCATCCCCGGCGGGATTTTCATCTCCTGCTCGGCGTGTGAGTTCTACGAGAAGCTCTAGTTCCCAAACTTCGTGAGATTCGTATCAGGGTGCGCCTTAAGGCGCACCGTTTTATTTGTGGGGTTGATGTAGGCGCCTACGGGGCGCAACTGACAACACGGCAGATTGCGCCTCATCGGCGCGATTTGGAGGTAGTTAATAGGCTGACGGCACGCCTGAAGCCGTGCCCTGATACGGACCGTTATGCGCTGAGCGCAGCAGCGCCCGCGAGCTCATCTAGAATCGCTCGTGCGACGGACGCTGGATTCACTGCTCCGGTGATAGGCCTTCCCACGACGATGTGACTGGCGCCAGCTTCAATCGCTTGCGCGGGCGTTACCACTCGGACCTGATCGTCAGGGCCCGAACCCACAGGTCGAACCCCAGGATTCACTAGTGCAAAATCATCTCCGTAGGCCGCTCGCAAGGCTGGAGCTTCCCGCGCAGAAGAAACCAATCCTCGACAACCAGTTCCCAGTGCCAATTTGCCTAACGCCAAAACCTGGTCCCGCAGCGGTTCCGGCACTCCGACCTCGTGTAAATCCATTTCTTCCATGCTGGTCAGCACCGACACTGCCAGCACAATCAGCGAAGGATTCCCAGCCGCAGCTTCGACCGCTCCCCGCAGCATCTTCGACCCACCCGCCGCATGGACGGTCAGCATGCTGACCCCCAATCCCGCGGCCTCTTTCACTGCGCGCGCCACAGTATTGGGAATATCGTGATATTTCAGGTCAAGAAACACCTTCCGCCCAGTCGCCACCAGCTCCCGCACCACGGCAGGCCCTTCAGCTGTATAAAGCTGCATCCCTACCTTGAAGGTAGAGACGGACTCGCCCACAGCCGCCACGATCTTTCTCGCGGCGGCTGCGGACGATACGTCCAAAGCAACAATTAATCTGTCTCGAGGAGTGAGCATCCTCAAGCAGAATAAAACCTATAGGACGGGAAAGCTAGCGAAGACTGGCCACTAGCTCGGGGTGGACAATGTCCAGGCGGACACGCTGTAGTCCACGCGCCTTGAAGTCGAGTTCCCTGGCGGCGTTATACGACACATCAATGATCCGGCCATCCACCACCGGCCCGCGGTCATTGATCCGCAGGACGACCGCGCGTCCATTGCGAAGATTGGTCACCTTTACCAAGGTCCCCAATGGCAGCTCCATATGGGCTGCCGTCATGCCATACATGTCATAGGGTTCACCGCTGGCAGTCGGTTTTCCCTGGAAATAGCTTCCGTACCATGAGGCTGTCCCCACCTGATACGGCTTGTGGGTTTTCTGGCTTACGTACTTTACCGGTACTACTGCTGCTTGCTTTGAATTGGCCTGGGTCTTACTGGACTCTGAGCTGGTTGGCCTCTGAGCCGCTCCTGCCCCAAGGCTGACAATGGATACTACAATCGCCAGTCCGTGAGCTATGCGCTTACTCATTCAGTCACCTCGCGTCTCTAAGAATCGAACCTCCCGGGGTGTTACCTGCTAGCTTGTGAAATGCTACTGACGTGGATAGGGTGTGTCAACGGAGAAGGAACTGTAAAATCTTAATCAGACTATAACTAATTTCATACGTAACTTGCTGTATTTCCTGCATAAAGCGGTACATTCTGCTGCGCTACAGCAACTTAGGCATTTATCAACTGGTAAATCCCACTCCGGTGCATAGGGGTGAAATTCTTACATAGATATTACTTTCAAAGGGTTAGCGGCCATGTAGAGACGGGACTTGTCCCGTCACGCGAGCGAAGCGAGGACTATTCAAAATCGCCGCACGCGGGGCAAAGCCCCGCCTCCACACGATCTACTCTAAGCACACGGCTTGCTTTGGAACTTCAGGCGTTTTCTTATACATTGCCGCTATATGGCCGAAGCAGCTTTGCCTGTAGTCCTCACCATCGCTGGATTTGACCCTTCCTCCGGTGCCGGGATCACGGCCGACATCAAAACCATCGCCGCCCACAACTGTTATGGCGTCTCCTGCATCACTGCGCTGACGGTCCAATCCACCCGAGGGGTAAGCCAGGTAGAGGGGGTGAAGCCGGCATGGATCACAGCTACCCTGGAAGAGCTGGTGTCCGATGTGGACTTGGCCGCGGTACATATAGGGATGCTGGGGAACGCCAAAGTTTGCCAGGCAGTAGCGGACTTTCTGGCCGCCAACAAGCTGCCCAACATCGTCCTTGATCCCATCCTGAAATCTTCGTCAGGGGCCGATCTGTTGGATAAAGCCGGGACGACCCTCTTAATAGATAAGCTGTTGCCCCTGGCCGATCTGATAACCCCCAATGTGGCCGAAGCCGCGGCGATCACCGGGGCCGCCGTAACCAACCCTGAGCAAATGCGGGAGGCCGCAGACAAGCTTCACGCCCTGGGGGCCAGGTCGGTGGTTGTGACTGGGGGAGACCTGGAAAAAGCCATTGACGTCCTGAGTTTCCCTGGGCCGAAAGGCATGGAGCAGGAGGTTTTCAAAGCCGAGCGCCAGCGCTCCAAATCCACTCACGGCACCGGATGCGCCTTCGCCACCGCCATCGCTTGCCATCTGGCCCTGGGCCGAAGCCTTCCTGAAGCCGTCCTTCTGGCCAAAGCCTATGTGAGCGCAGCCATTGCTAATGCCACGCCCCTAGGCAAAGGCACAGGTCCCTTACATCACCTCTATCGAATGGACGAACAACGCAGAACCGGAAGCGCAACCACGCAGGAACACCACGAACAACACTAAGGTTGGTGGGGAATATTTTAGGGACTCGCCTCTGTGGCATTCCCTCTGTGTAACTCTGTGTTCTCTGTGGTTCAAGATTTTGACTTTGATCAGGGGAGATCAAAACCCTTAACCACAGAGGAGCACAGAGTCACACAGGGGAAATGCCACAGAGAAAATCTTATTTTTGTACCGGGCTCGACAACCGCAGCAGGATCCCGGCCATAAAAGCCGCCACCCCGCCCAGCAACCACTCCATCCGCCAGTACTGGATCGCCTGAAAATCCAGGGCACTGTCCGAGGGCGCGATCAGTCCTACCAGCAGCGCGCCGCCAAGACAAAACATTCCGATCAGAAAGCAGACTAAAGGGGGGAGGGGCAAACCCAGGGCCCGCCGTACCACGATGGCGCCCTGCTTAATATTGTGAAATTCCAGATAACGGGTCCAGCTAGCGCTTAACTCGCGCGACGGACGGCCGCATCCGCAGGAATGACAGTACCGCGCCCCTACCATGAACTCAGTCTGGCAGCGAGGGCAGGCATCAGCGGCTGAAGGAGTGACGGACGCCCCAGCCTCAGCCTGCGGCACCATAGCAGGCGGCCTCCAAAATTCAGAATTTGTAGTTGGAACTGCTTCCCCCATGCGAAATACGCCCCGTATGCATTCTGCTTATCGCAAACCACAGGCCAAATTACGGATTTCGTAAATCGTTGATGGGCAATGATTTGAATTCCATTCGCGGCAGCCATGCACCAGCCATTCAAGCAAGAATTACTCCGCGGCAAGCAAAGATTATCCGGAAGCAGGCCTGGTGCTTTTGAATTCCAATCGTCGATTACAGCACTCTTTTTTGTTAACTTTCTTGGTTCCTGCCTGCCCACTTAGACCTTCGGTTAAACTGGGTCACGGTCTTTCAAGAATGGTCGTCGTCTGGTCTTCGCTGTTTCTGCTGTGGTGTACGCTAATGGCGGCTGTCCCCGTCTATGCCCAAACGCCTTCCAAGGTCCTGGCCAAAACTCCTGAAAAATCTCTGTTCCGTCCCGACGATCCGCTGAGTGCCCAGGCATTCGATCATTTCTACAACATGGATTATGACCGGGCCATCCAGGACTTCGATCAGATCCTAAAGCGTCACCCGGATGACCCTTTTGCGGTAAACCACTTGCTTATCGCGGTCCTGTTTCAGGAGCTTTACCGCATAGGCGCCATGGACACCAGTGAGTACGCCAATGACAGCTTTATTACCACTCCGCACCACCCAGCCGATGAAAACGCCAAGAAGCGAATTCGCGATTTGATCGATCGCGCCGAGGGAGTGGAAACCAAGCGGCTGCAAGTCAACTCCGGCGATGTAGACGCGCTCTACGCCCGCGGCGTAACCCGGGGCGAGTTCGCCACCTACACAGCCTTGATTGAACGTGCCTGGTTCTCCGCGTTACGCAACGCCGTCGGCGCTCGCCGCGATCACGAAAAAGTCCTCGAACTGGATCCCAGCTACACCGACGCCAAACTGATCGTAGGCGCGCACAACTACGTGATGGGAAGTCTCTCCTGGGCGGTGAAAGCCGCCGTGGCCATGGTTGGTCTGAGCGGCAGCAAGGAGAAGGGAATCGCCTATCTCGAACAGACCGCCAAAAACAAAGGCGAAACCAGTACCGACGCCAAGATTGTTTTGGTGGTGTTTCTTCGCCGCGAAAAACGCTACGACGAGGCCTTGCAATATGCGCGGACCCTGGTCTCCGCCTACCCCAGAAACGTATTGCTCGCCATGGAAGAAGGCAATCTACTGCGCGCCACTGGCAAAAATGCGGAAGCCGCAGCGTCGTATCGGAAGGTCTGGCAAACTGGCAAGGAGGGCGGGTATCCAGGGCTGCATTACGAGGCCGTGGCCGTGAGTTTGGGCGACCTGCTACGCAGCCAAAAAGACTACTCCGGGGCCGCTGCCGCCTATGAGTTAATCGGCCAAACTCCCAAACCGGACCCGGAAATCTCCCAAAGAGCGGACCTGCAGGCAGGTGAGATGTATGACCTGCTGCAAAAGCGGGACCAGGCAGTGACCCACTATCAAGCTGTCATCGCCACGGACGACAAAACCCCATGGGCAGAAACCGCCCGCAAAAGAATCAAAGACCCTTACAGAGAATAAATCTAAGAGGATGCCCCCCTGCCGCAAAAACCGCGACAAGAATGTGGCATCCTCATGGAACTTTTTTTAAAAAAACAGCGTATCCTTACTCACGGAGAGCTACCATGTACTGCAACTATTGCGGTAAGGTCATTCAGGAAGACGCCAACCTCTGCGCCTACTGTGGCAAGCGAGTCGGCGGAGTCTCCGCCCGCGAGCGCCTGGTCCGCATTCGCGCGGATCGCAAAGTCGCCGGAGTCTGTGCCGGCATCGCCGAATACTTCGACATAGATGTCACCATCGTGCGCATAGTCTGGCTGGTCGTCACCATCATGCCGCCGAGTATCGGCCTGATCGCCTATATCATCGGTTGGATTGTGATGCCGGAAGAGCCCGCAGCTCACGCCGTGCCCGAGGCGCAACAAGTACCTAATTAATTTGTCATTCCAACGATGCGCGCAGCGCAAAGGAGGAATCCGCTGACAGCTGACAGCAGTCCCATCGCTGTGTTCAAATTTAGCCCATGCCCCGAGTCCGCAGCGGCGACGCCGAAATTTTTTACGAAGCACTGGGCAAAGGCCCACCCGTAGTCCTGTTGCATCCATTTCCCGCCTGTCATGAATTATGGCTGCCCGCAGCCGAAGCGCTGACCTCACGCTATCAGCTAATCCTCCCCGACCTACGCGGACACGGCGACTCCGAAACCGGAGTAGGCCCTGCCACCATGCACAAACACGCAGCCGATGTAGTGCGTATCCTCGACAATCTAGGAGTAGGCAGAGCGCCCATGGCCGGAATTTCCATCGGAGGCTACACGTTGTTCGAACTCTGGAGGCAAAATCGCGGCCGAATTTCCGCATTGGCCTTGTTTAACACCAAGGCACAGGCCGACACCCCCGAAGCCCGCGCCGCCAGACTTCAATCCGCTGTAGATGTATCGGAGAAGGGAACTGAACCATTCTTCGAGGGCATGGCGCCAAAGCTGATCGGCAAAACTACCCGCGAAACCCGCCCCGACCTGGTCGCCGGGGCCCTGCGCATGATGCGCAAAATGTCTCCCGAAGATGTGGCCGCGGTGCAGAGAGGCATGGCCGAACGCCCCGACTCGATGGCCACGCTGAAAACCATCAATGTACCGGCATTGGTTGTCACCGGCGATGAAGATATTCTGACCGGAGTCGCGGAAGCCGAAGCCATGCGGCAAAACATCTCCGGCAGCCAGATGAAAGTAATTTCCCGCGCCGGTCACTATTCGGTCTGGGAGCAGCCGGAAGAAGCTGGACGTCTCCTGCGCCAGTTCCTTGATTCGGTAGTCTCATAAGGCTACAATCTCCGCGCCATGATTGATACGTTCTTAGTCCCGCAGAAAACCACCGTCACCGCCAAAGGCGATGGAGAAGCAGTAAGCCTAAGCGGCGCAGCCAATCGAGTATTCCTGCTCA
Source organism: uncultured Acidobacteriaceae bacterium (assembly GCA_964514735.1). GTDB lineage: Bacteria > Acidobacteriota > Terriglobia > Terriglobales > Acidobacteriaceae > CAWBXL01. Next base: position 6,598 of record CAZETZ010000047.1, read on the forward strand.
CGTTGGTGATCGGCAACATCGTCGAACAGGAATCGCTGGATGTAAGCATCTATGGATCGTCCGACGGAGCCGCTTGGGGGGCGAAGCCGGTAACGGCATTCCCACAAAAGTTTTATCGTTCCGAGCACCCACTGCTCTTGGACCTGACTAATCATCCCGATGTGAAATTCGTCCGCGCTCACTGGGAAGTAGCCCGCTGGGGCCGCGGTTCAGAGACCCCCATGTTCGAATTCAGCGTAGCGATCAAAGAAGTGCCCGTAGACATCCTTAAAGAAGCCACCGCCGAAGCCAAGGCTTTGGTCTAACTAGGAACCGGCAACTGAGAACAGAGAACGGATATACCTGCCTAGTCGTATAAGAATTCAAAAGCATAACCACAGAGGACACAGAGAACACAGAGTTTTCACAGAGGTAGCCTCTGTGGAATTTCCTCTGTGTAACTCTGTGTCCTCTGTGGTTAAAGATTTTGATTTTGGTTTTCCTACCGAAATCGCGCCCAAACATCCGCTATATTGAATAGCGAATGCAAAACAACTCCACCCAAATAATCCGCCCAGCGCGCAATCTGCAAGGCACCATCCGCCTCCCCGGCGACAAATCCATCTCCCACCGCTACGCCATGCTGGGGGCCATCGCCGAAGGCGACACAAAGATCGAGAATTATTCCACTGGGGCCGACTGTGCCAGCACGCTGGGCTGCGTGCGTGGCCTAGGCGTGCAATGGGAGCGCAATGGCGGAAGCATAGTAATCCACGGCAAAGGCCCAAAACTGCAAACGCCCAAATCCCCGCTAGACTGCGGCAACTCCGGCTCCACCATCCGCATGATGAGCGGCATTCTGGCCGGACAAGACTTCACCACCGAACTCTTCGGAGACGAATCGCTCTCCAAACGCCCCATGGCGCGCGTGATTACGCCGCTCGAAAGCATGGGCGCAAAAATCACTTCAAGCGATGGAGGCCGTCCGCCGCTGCGCATCACCGGCGGAAAACTTCAGGCAATCACTTACAACATGCCCGTCCCCAGCGCGCAAGTAAAGTCATGCCTGCTCCACGCAGGCCTGTTCGCCGACGGCGAAACTAAAATCTCCGAATCCATACGCACCCGCGATCATGGAGAAGTCGCGCTCCGCGCTTTCGGCGCGGAAGTGAAACGCGATGGAACTCAGGTAAGCATCCGCGGAGGCCAAAAGCTCCACGCTATTGAAGCCGTAGTCCCCGGAGACATCTCCAGCTCGGCTTTTTTTCTCTGTGCTGCTGCGCTATTCCCCGGCTCGCAACTGACAATCACGCATCTTTTGATGAACCCAACCCGCGCCCGCTTATTCGACGTGCTAATCGGCATGGGGCTGAAGATCAATCTCACGCAGGTGGAAGAACATCACGGCGAGTTGATCGGAACAGCGCAGGTAGAAGGGAAGTCGCTGAGAGCGATTACACTAACCGGGGCCGACTCCGCTGCCCTGATTGACGAAATCCCAGTTCTGGCCGCGATCGCGCCCTACACCGAAGACGGCATCGAAATCCGCGACGCCCGCGAGCTCAGAGTGAAAGAGTCCGACCGCATCGCCTCAGTTGCAACCAACCTGCGGGCCATGGGGGCCGAAGTGGAAGAGCGGGAGGACGGACTAAAAATTCCCGGCAAGCAAAAACTGCACGGAGCAGAACTGGATTCCTTCGGCGATCACCGCATCGCCATGGCCTTTGCAGTCGCAGCCTTGCGGGCGGAGGGAGAGACGACCATCCGCGGCGCGGACGCAGCTGTCATCTCCTATCCAGCTTTCTATGAAACGCTCGAATCGCTGGTCGAGCGCTAGCTTACTTCATCTGCTCGGTTTTGCCGTTGTACTTGACGGTGCCCGTGCTTTGATTAAACCGGTCCACGTCCGCATTGCTGTAAGTGCGAGAAGCTTTCTTCGCCGCCCCATACCACGCCATGATCTGCTTGGCGCTGACTTCGCTTTCATAGGAAGCCACGCCAAGGTCCCCATGATGCGCTGATGCGCCCTGCATCGCAGCGCCGGCGCCCTGCACATACAGCATTGGAGCAGTCACACCTCCCTGATAAACCACGGCCTGCGTCCCCGTCGGCGTCGAAGTCAAATTCACCGATGGGGTCACAATGCGTGGAGTAAATGGCGCGGCATACACGTCATAACCAACCGGCCCGGTGGTCGCATTCCCACCCACAACCATTACCTGCCCGAGAGCCAACGTGGAGAACAAAAGGGCGAAAGACAAAATAAGTAAACGCATAATCCTCCTCAGAACCTGGCGGAAAATTTCCGCGAATCATTTAGGATGCCGTCTTGCCAGGAGAAGAACGCAAGAAAAGCGCCCTGGGATTTGCGCTCATCATACACCCGAAAACCAGCGCGGAGCACGGGTTTTATGCGAGTTGTAGAAGATAAAAGATATGCAAAACTTTTCGCTTTTCGATTGATTAATACCAAATTTTGTCATTCCGACAAGGCACGAAGCGCCAAGGAGGAATCTGCTTTCCCCAACCATGATAACGAGCGCGTGTTTTTTTGGGGATGCAGGAAGGTTCGTATCAGGACAGCGGCTTAGCCCTGTCGAAAGAAATAATCAATGACGATTTGGCGCCGATAAGGCGCAACTACCACGAAGCAAAAACGCAAACGGAACAACTTGCACGAAAATCATCTCTAATAATTTCGGCGGGCCTGAAGCCACCGCCCTGATACGAATCCTAAACATCCTGAAAAATCGAGAGAAACACAAACTAACTCCCCACAAACCGCGCATACAAACTCCGGGCCACTGCCGCATCCGCAGTTCCTTTAATGATGGCCCTTCCATCCGGGAAAAGCGTCATCTCATAAGGCTCACGCCAAAACTTCAAAACAAAATCATTATGACGGACCGATCCATGCGGACGCAATTTGTCCCCCATCTCCACCAAATCAATCGGGCGGTGCTTCTCATGAATCTGCACTGAATTCCGTCCGCACAAAGTGATATGCGGCCGGCCTTCACCAGCCAGATGAATAAAGTCGCGCATTCCGCAGGCGCGACATGCCGGACGGGGTCTGTCCGCATGAATTTGCGCCCACTCATTCCGCCATAGATCAAAAGAAAGGAGAGTTCTCCGCGCCTGGGCGTCATCGCCAACCAAGATCTTAAGGGCCTCAGTAGCTGCGATCGATGCTGCAAAATTAACCGCGGAGTTCAAAATCCCCGCCGTCTCGCAGGTCTCAACCATGCCATTCGGCGGATCGGGGAAGATGCAAGCCAGGCAAGCTGTTTTTCCCGGCAGAATATTCAGCGTCGCAGCGTAGCTGCCCACCGCCGCCGTATAAATCCAGGGCAGGGAATTCTTCACCGCCCAATCGTTCACTAAATATCGAGTTTCAAAGTTATCGGTTCCGTCGAGCACTAGTTGCGACCCCGCCAGCAACTCCTCCACGTTGGCCGGAGTCAAATCCACGACCTTTGGCTCGACCACAACCCGAGAATTAAAAGCCGCAATCTTGCGCGCTCCTGCGATTGCCTTAGGAATCGACTCGGCGGCATCCGCTTCGTCAAATAGAGACTGCCGTTGCAGATTGCTGGGCTCGACATAATCGCGGTCAATAATCCGCACGGTACCCACACCCGCCCGCGCCAACAACGACACCAGGGCCGAGCCGGTGGCCCCGCAACCCACCACTGCCACCTGCGCGGCGCTCAGTTTTCGTTGCCCCTCGACGCCAATCCCCGCAAACAGCACTTGCCGCGAATACCTGTCGTCGCCGTCAAAATTCATTACCAGAGTTCCCCGCTGGCCATTAATTTCCCGTCCCGCAACCTTTATCATAGACTCTCAACATCTGCCCGGACAGAGAGCAACATATACCGCTTAGGCCTCCTCAAACTATGGAGGGCGAAACGCCTAAGCTAAGGAGATTTCTGCGATTGAGGGGGGCTTGGGGCAAATTCCTGGCGGCGACGGCATTCGCCGCGTTGCTCACCCTGTCAGTACACTCCCAAAACCATCCACAAGCCCCGCCTGCAAGCCCGCGCCCTTTTTCCGCTACCAGATACGAAGGCTTGATCGTCAGTGAAGTCACCTTTCCGGACGAAACCCTCCCGGGAGAGCGTAAAGCCTACCTGGATCTGGTACAGCAGAAAATCGACCAGCCCCTCGACCGCCGCAAGGTTGGGGAGAGTGTTCAGGCACTCTACGCTACCGGACGTTTTGCCGATATCCGCGCGGAAGCCGACCGCGCGCCCGGCGACAAGGTGGTTTTGTCGTTCCGCACCACCCCCAATTACTTCCTCGGAGACGTAAACGTAACCGGCAACCCGAGCCATCCCTCCGCCGGCCAGATCGTGAACGCCTCCAAGCTGAACTTAGGAGAACTGTTCACCCACGACAAGATGGATCGGGCCATAGAGATCGTCCGCCAACTGATGCAACAGAACGGATACTACCGGTCCACAGTCAGCGAAAGCGAAGCCCCGCATCCGGAGACGCAACAGATCGACATCGTATTCCACATCGAACCCGGCCCCAGCGCTCACGTGGGACAGGTCGCAGTCAGCGGGAAGCAAAGCTTTTCTTTGGAGCAACTCCGCGATATCGCCAAGATGCATCCCGGCGACCAGGTGACCGCCGCTCGTACTACCAACGCCCTGGAGCGCCTCCGCAAGAAATATCAAAAGCAGGAGCGGTGGCTGACCCAGGTTCGAATCTCCAGCCAAGTTTACAACCCACGCACCAACGCAGTGGACTATGTCTTCGAAGTAATCCCCGGGCCCAAGGTTCGTATCGAAGTCGAAGGCTTCAAGTTAAGCCGGGGGCAGCTAAAAAAATTGGTCCCTGTATTTCAGGAAAACGCCCTGGATGACGATCTGCTTAACGAGGGCCGCCGCAACCTGCTCAACTATTTGCAAGGCCGCGGTTATTTTGAAGCCAAAGTGGAATACCAGAGACAGCGTCGAGCCAACCAGCAGAATGAGCTGGTCATCACCTACCGGATAGACCCGGGGGCCCGTCACAAAGTGGTGAAGGTGGAAATCGCCGGCAACCAGTACTTCGATTCGCAGGCCCTGCGCACGCGCATGCAGATCCAGATCGCGGAAAAATTCCTCTCCCGCGGCCGCTACAGTCAGAGACTGTTAAGCGACGATACTTCCGCCATCGAGAACCTTTACCGCTCGAACGGCTTCCGTCAGGTCAAGGTCACGTCCAACGTGGAAGACGACTATGACGGACACAAAGACGAACTTGCCATCACCATCCACGTAGAGGAGGGCGCTCAGACTCGCATTGCCGCCCTGAATATTTTGGGCAACCTTGCTGTCCCAACCGACACCTTGCTTGCCCGCCTGAATTCCACCGAAGGCCAGCCCTTTTCCGAGCTGTACATCAGCCAGGACCGCGACAACGTCCTCAACTATTACTTCAATAATGGCTTTCCGGATGCCACCTTTGAAGCTTCGGCCAAACCGCGGGCAGACAATCCGAACGCCATCGATGTCACCTATACCATCCACGAAGGCGATCAAGTTTCGGTGGGCAATGTGCTGCTGACCGGCTTGCAACATACCAAGCGCTCGGTTGCTGCCCGTGAGATTCAGGTCAAGCCTGGCGACCCGCTCAGCCAACTGGATATTTTGAACACCCAACAGCGGCTCTACGACTTGGGAATTTTCAGCCAGGTGGATACCGCCACCCAGAATCCCGATGGCGTGGAGCAATACAAGAACGTCCTGGTCAATATCACCGAAGCCAAACGCTACACCTTCAACTACGGGTTGGGGCTCGAATTCCAGACCGGCCAGCCCACCGGCAACAGTTCCCAGGGAGAGACCGGCGTCAGCCCCCGAGTATCGTTTGGGGTCACCCGGCTCAACGTCGGCGGCCGCAATCATACCTTGTCATTCAAGACCAACGTCGGACGCCTGCAACAGCGGGCCCTCATCGGCTATGAAGCTCCTCGCTGGCTCACCAGCCCGAACTTGAAACTGTCCTTTTCCTTGTCCTACGACAACACCATCGATGTGACCACTTTCACTTCCCAACGCCTGGAAGGGGCCATCCGCCTGATCCAGAGTCTGAACCGGATCAGCACTATGGAATACCGCTTCACCTATCGCCGGGTGCAGGCCACCAACCTGCCCACCAATACCAGTTTGGTCTTGCTGCCTTTACTTTCCCAACCCGCCCGCGTGGGGATGCCCGGCTTTACCTACATCCGCGACAAAAGAGACAACGCGCTCGACCCGGCCAAAGGTAACTACACCACTATCGACGGGGGAGTCGCCAGCCAGTACGTCGGATCGGAACGAGACTTCAGCCGCCTGGTGGCCCAGAACTCCACCTACTACGCCTTTGGGAAGAATCCCCAGCGCGAGCGAAAATTCGTATTCGCGCGCTCCACCCGTATCGGCGTCGAAACTCCCTTTGCGGGCACGGTCTACGTTCGCCCCGGCCTCTCCTCCAGCGCGCCCACCATCCCTCTTCCCGAATTACTCCTGGCCGGCGGGGGCAACTCTCACCGCGGATTTGGGTTGAATCAGGCCGGCCCGCGGGACCCGGATTCCGGCTTCCCCATCGGCGGCAGCGCCATGTTCATCAACAACCTGGAACTGCGCTTTCCGCCGCTCAGCCTCCCCTTTGTCGGAGACAATCTCAGCCTGGCCATTTTTCACGATGCCGGCAACATCTTCATCAGTGGACACGACATGCTCCACAACCTGCTCCGTTGGCGGCAAAAAGATCCGCAGCTCTGCCTGCAGGACAGCACCGCCGCGCAGTGTGACTACGCTTACGTCGATCACGCGGTCGGTATCGGCGTCCGCTACAAGACCCCCATTGGTCCGGTGCGCTTCGACTTCGGCTACAACTTGAATCCTCCGGCCTTCCCCAGTTGCCAGGCCACCGCCGATCCCAGCAACCCGGCGGCCAGTACGCGCTGCACTACCCGTGACCCTGGTTCTCCGTTCTTCGTGCCACAGCATGTGCGTCATTTCAACGTATTCTTTAGTATCGGGCAGACTTTCTGATGGTCCGCGGAATACAAATCGTGGTCGTAGGGCTGCTGGCCACGTTGGCTTTGGCCCGGGCGGCGGATGTGATCGACCGCATCGTCGCCAGCGTGAATGGCCATATCATCCTGCAAAGCGAATGGGACGACGCTCTGGCCTATGAAGCCCTAACCGGCGGTAAGCCGCTTTCGCAGTTGTCCGAAGAGGACCGCAAAGCCGCGCTCAATCGCCTGATCGACCAGCAACTCCTGCGCGAACAGTTACGCCCGGCTTCCCCAGGTTCTTCCGACGCCGAGTATCATCCCGACGAGCAAACCGTAACGCTGCGCGTGCAGGAAGTACGCAAACAATTCCCGCAGGCTGAAACCGGCCAGGACTGGCATGACCTGCTTGCCAGCTACGGCTTCACCGAGGACCAATTCAAGACCCACGTTGTTACGCAACTGGAAATCCTGCACTTGGTCGAGGAGCGCCTCACCCCCACTCTGCAAGTGGACCAAAAGAGCGTTGAGGATTACTACAACCAGAGCTTTCTGCCGCAAGTCCGGAAGTCCGGAGCAAAAGAACCGCCGCTGACCGAAGTCGCGCCAAAAATCCGTGAGTTGCTCATTCAGCGGAAGCTCAATGATGCTCTAAAAGAATTACTGCAAAACTTGCGCGATGCCAGCACCATTCACCTGCAAACCACACCGCCGCAGACCGGGAGTCAACCCCGTTGAGCCCGGCTTCCCCCAAATCCCGCTGGCGCAGGCTGGGCCAAATCTGCCTGGCCCTCGTCCTGTTCGGAGGAGTTTTAGCGGGAGGCTTGCTTTGGTACATCAACACCGATTCCTTTCGCCGCATGGTGGGCCGCCGCTTGGTGACCCAGTTGGAACACATCACCGGCGGCAAAGCGGAAATCGGCAGCCTGGATATTTTCCCGTTTCAGTTGCGGGTGGATTTGCGCAATCTCACCATTCATGGACTGGAAAAGCCCGAGGAAGCACCGTATCTGCACGTAGACCGCCTCATTGCCGATCTCAAGTTCAGGTCGCTATTCCACGGAGATCTGGGGTTTCGCGCGATCGTGATCGACCATCCCACGTTGCATCTCGAAATCTATCCCGATGGGACCACCAACCAGCCCGCTCCTGCCGTGAATGCGGACCAGCCGGCCCAGGGATTGAACCAATTGCAACAGTTGTTTTCCGTCTCGGTGAACCGCATCGACGTGCGTCACGGCACGCTCCTGCTGGGCAACCAACAGGTGCCGGTCGACTTCACCCTCAATGATCTCTCCGCCGACACCAGTTACAGTCTGTTGCACCGCCGTTATGACGCCAATATTTTGCTGGGGCGGGCCGAGGTGAAATTTGAGGGCTATCAGCCCATCGCTTGGACGGCAGAGGTCCATTTCAGCGTCGAACACAACCGCGTCGAACTCAGATCGCTCAAGGCAGGCTCCAGCGGAGCGCATGTGGAGGCCAGCGGCCAGTTACAGAATTTCCTGGAACCACAAGTGGAAGGGAACTATTCGGCAAGCTTTGACTTGTCCCGCGTTGCCACGGTCGCTCGCCGGCGGGAACTGCGGGCCGGTAAATTACAACTCTCCGGTCAAGGCTCGTGGTCGGCAAAGGCCTTCTCCTCTACGGGATCTCTGGCTGTAGATGGTCTCGGCTGGCGAGACGCAAATATCAATCTGCGCAACGCCAGCTTCAATACGAAATTTTCCGTTGACAGAAATCGTCTTGCTCTGGCGCAGCTCCAGGGACATCTCCTGGGAGGAAGCACGAGTGGCGACCTGGCCGTCGCCAATTGGTGGCCCGGAACCCCGGATGCGAAGACACGCAAAACGCCGCAGCAGGATGGCGTTCTCCGCCTGCGGCTGAACAATCTGTCCATCGCGGAAATTGCGGATGCTGTATCCAATCCGCGCCGCCCCTTCGATCGGATCGGCCTGGACGGCGCAACCTTGGGCACGGTAGAAACCCATTGGAAAGGCTCACCCCGCAACGCGGACATAAAAATTGCCGTGGATGTGGCCGCGCCGGCGCCGGTCCCACCTGGCCGCCTGCCGCTCGACGCGCACGCTCGCTTCACTTACCACGGCGCGCAGGACGAAGTGGAAGTCGAGCAATTCGACGCCAACACGCGCTTCACCCAACTCCATGCCACCGGCGCAATCTCGCGGAAATCCAGCCTTCGGCTGTCCGTCACCACCACCGACCTCGACGAACTCAGGCCGGTGGCGATTGCTCTCGGCGGCCCGCAAAAAATCCCGTTCACGCTCGACGGCCGGGCCGAGTTCAACGGCACGGTATCGGGAAAATTATCCGAACCGGACTTGAGCGGCAACCTGCATGCCAGCGATTTTGAATTTGTCGTTCCCGCGACCGCCCGTACCCCGGAACAGAAGGTCCATTGGGATGATGCCCGGGCCGACCTCCAGTTCTCCCCCAGGGCTTTCATGCTCCGCAACGGGAGCCTTCGCCATGACGCAACCGAAATCAGCTTTAGCGTGGGTCTGGGCCTGCTGAATGGGATTCTCCAGCCAAACAGCCCGTTGAACGGTCACATTGACGCCCGCCACGCGGATCTTGCCGAAGCGCTGACGCTCGCCGGGTATACTTACCCGCTGCGTGGCGCGGTAGATTTCCACGCCGATTGGTCAGGGACCAGAGCGGCGCCCGATATTCAAGGGCACGCGGAAGTCACCAACGCCAGCGCCTACGGAGTGGACATGCAAAGCGCCCGGGCGCAACTGCGTTTGAACGGCGGCCTCGTTTCATTTCAAGACATCAACATCGTCCAGGCCGGCCAGAGAATCACCGGTTCCGCATCTTACGAACTCCCGTCGCAAGCTTTCCAATTCGACATTACCGGCAAGGACCTAGACCTGGCGGACCTGCCCAGGCTTTCCGCCTACAACCTGGCGGTCGAAGGACGCTCCGATTTTCACGCCACCGGCAGCGGCACCCTGCAACAGCCGGTCATCAACGCCAATGTTGCTCTCCATGCTGTCATCGTCAATGGACAACAGCTCGGCGATTCGACTTTTGAAGCCATGACCCAAGCCGGAGACCTCCACCTCACCGGACACTCCCAGTACGAGCAGGCGCAAATGACCACCGACGGCGTCGTTCATCTGCGTAACGACTGGCCCTGCAACATCAAGCTGCGCTTCACTCAAGTAAACGCCGACCCGCTGCTGCGCGTGTACATCAAGGGACGCGTGAACAGTCACTCCCGGATGGATGGCGATTTAGTGGTCCAGGGCCCGTTACGCCGCCCGCGCGATCTGCGCTTCAGCGGAGACTTTTCTAACGTCGCCCTGGGATTAGGAGACGTCAGCATCCACAATGATGGCCCGCTCCGCTTTACCGTTGCAGATCGGGTGCTTACCATCGAGCCATTTCACTTCACCGGCGAACGCACCGACCTCGCTGGCAATGGCACCGTCCAGCTCTCGGGAGACCACAAACTGGATCTCCACACCCATGGACGCGTGAGTCTGCGGTTGATCGAGAGCATCGACCACGACTTCACTTCTTCCGGAATTGTCACCGTTGACCTGAACATCACCGGCACCGTGATGAATCCAACCACCCAGGGCCGCTTTGAAATTCGCAACGGCTCCATCGCCTATATTGACCTTCCCAATGCGCTGAGCGGAATCAATGGCGCCCTCGTCTTCAATCAGGACCGCATCCAGATCGAAACCTTGACGGCGCAAACGGGCGGAGGCGCCGTCCAGTTCCAGGGCTATGCCACCACCCGTAACCGCCAGATTAACTTTGACGTAAATGTGCACGGCGACGATGTGCGCCTACGCTATCCGCCGGGCATCAGCTCCACCGCCACGATGGACTTGCGCTTCGCCGGAAGCAGCACGGCCTCGCTATTGTCGGGCGACGTGACGATTACCCGTCTGGCCATGAGCCAGAACTTCGATTTCGCCAGCTACCTGGCCAATAGCAGCCGCACCGCTTCACTGTCCCAAACCGACCCGCTGTTGAACAGCATCCGGCTCAACGTGCACATTGTGACCACTCCCGAACTTCAGATGCAGACCACCATGCTGCGCCTGTCGGGCAACGCTGACGTCCAACTTCGTGGTACGGCCGCCAAACCAACCTTGCTGGGACGGGCGGATGTCACCGAAGGCGAAATTTACTTCAATGGAACCAAATATCATCTGGAACGCGGGGAAGTCAGTTTTCGGGGCCCCAGCGGCATTCAGCCATTTCTTGATCTTCAGATGACCACTCGCGTTCGGGACTACGACATCACGGTCAGCTTGAACGGCCCGCCCGACAAACTCAAACTTCAATATCGTTCCGAGCCTCCACTGCCGGAAGCCGACATCGTCAGTCTCCTCGCCCTGGGACGCACTCGCGAAGAATCCGCGCAGCAGCAGGGCAATTCGGTCCTGGGACAGGACGCATCGAACGCCATCCTCTCCCAGGCGCTGAACGCCACCGTCAGCAGCCGGGTGCAGAATTTATTTGGCGGCAGCCGGATCAAGATCGACCCTCAGGGCCTGAGCACCGAAACCACCACCGCGCATGGCCCGCAGGTCACAATCGAGCAGCAAGTCACCGACAAACTCACGCTCACCTACAGCACCAATGTCGCGCAGTCCTCCCAGCAGATCATCCAGATGGAATACAACGTCTCCCGCAATCTCTCAATCCTCGCCGTGCGCGATCAGAATGGCGTGGTGAGTTTTGACGTGCGTGTCCGCCAGCGCAAGAAATAGCGACTTGCGTCACCGGGTTATCCTCAAGTGGTGTGGACCGGGTCCCAAACCGCGGCCTGCCATCGCATGGTGGAGTCCCAGTTACGCGCCCGCGGTATCCGCGACGAACGGGTCCTGCAAGCGATGGCGCGTGTTCCTCGCCATGAATTTGTCCCGCGCGACTTTCAGCAACAGGCTTACGAGGACCGCCCGCTTCCCATCGGGGAAGAGCAGACCATTTCCCAGCCCTACATCGTGGCCCTCATGCTCGAAGCCCTGTCACTCACCCCTTCCGAGGTTGTACTCGAAGTAGGCGCTGGACGCGGTTATCTGACGGCATTGCTTGCCCAACTCTGCCGGCATGTCTACGCGGTGGAGCTGCATGAATCCCTGGCGATGCAAGCGCGGGCGGTCTTGTCGCGATTGGGTTTCATCCACGCATCAATCTCGGTGGGAGATGGCGCTCAAGGCCTGCCACAATACGCTCCGTTTCATGCCATCGTTGTCTCTGCTGCCGCCACAGAGGTTCCTTCTCCCTTACTGCAACAACTCGCCGAAGGTGGCCGCCTGGTGATGCCGGTGGGCCCGCCGGAAGCGCAACAGCTCCAGTTCATAAGAAAGCAGGCCGGGCAACCGGTCGTGACCGTCCTCGAAGGCTGCCGCTTTGTTCCACTGGTTTCCACAGGCTTTAGTTCGCGCCGCTGAGACGTTGTTCCATTTACAATCAATGCGTGGGTATTTTCCGCAACCTGCGCGTTACCTTGGAAATGATCAAATGGGAGCACTCAATTTTTGCCCTCCCATTTGCCTTGTGCGGCGCTTTCCTGGCCGCTGGCGGTATGCCGACTCTCCGGCAACTGGGTTGGATCATCGTTGCCATGATCGCCGCGCGGTCGGCCGCCATGGCATTCAATCGCCTCGCGGACGCCAGCATCGATGCCGCCAATCCCCGCACACAATCGCGCGCCCTACCGGCAGGAGCGCTCAGCAAAGAATTTGTAGCTATCTTCGTGGTAGTGTCGTGCGCTTTATTTGTTCTGGCGGCCTGGCAGCTAAACCGGCTAACGCTGCTGTTGTCCCCGATCGCTTTAGCGGTAGTATTGGCCTACTCATACACCAAACGTGTGACCCGCTGGTCCCATTTGGTTTTAGGATTTTCTTTAGGCATTGCCCCGGCTGCGGCCTGGATTGCCGTACGCGGCTCGCTGGATCCGCATACTTTGCTGCTCACCGCCGCGGTCATGTTTTGGGTGGCAGGGTTTGACGTGCTTTACGCCTGCCAGGATTATGAATTTGACAGGCAGACAGGGCTGCATTCCATCCCGCGTTTTTGGGGAATCTCCCGCGCGCTTTGGGTGGCCCGTTTATTCCATATCATCATGCTTGTCCTCTTATTAGCGGTGCTTTACGCATTCAAACTGGGAAAAGTGGCCGATATCGGAGTAGCCGCCGTGGCATTGCTGCTGATTTATGAGCATTCGCTCATATCCGGGAAAGATTTGAGTAAACTCAACGCCGCCTTCTTCACCATGAACGGCGTGATCTCTGTAGTTTTTTTCGCATTTATAGCCGGCGACCTCCTACTGAGAACAGGGAACTGAGATCTGAGAACTGATGTCTCGCCTCAGGAACTCCCAATCAAAACTCCAGTAAGAAACACCAGGACTCCACCCAGCCCAACTTGCAACGCCGCAGAAAGAGTAGGCGTGTCCATATACCGATGTCTTATCCAGGTAATGATTCCCAGCTCCGCCACCACCACCAGCGCTGCCACAATCATCGCCAGCCGGAAATCATGAATGAGGAAGGGAAGCGTATGCCCGATCCCGCCGAACCCCGTCCACCACACCCAACCAACACCCACAAACCAAGGATAGCCCGCCCACCGTGAACACCCGACCAC
>CAZETZ010000048.1:0-19677 GCA_964514735.1 uncultured Acidobacteriaceae bacterium
CCGCGTCGATTTCATCGATGAAGATGATGCAGGGCGCATTCTTCTTGCCCTGCTCAAATAAGTCCCGCACCCGGCTCGCGCCCACGCCCACGAACATTTCTACGAAATCAGAACCGGAGATCGAGAAGAAAGGAACGTTGGCTTCACCGGCCACAGCCCGGGCCAGCAAAGTTTTACCGGTTCCCGGAGGCCCAACCAGCAGCACCCCCTTGGGGATGCGTCCGCCCAGCTTCTGAAACTTCTGTGCCTCGCGCAGGAACTCGATGATCTCCCGCAGCTCTTCTTTGGCTTCATCCACGCCGGCCACATCCTTGAAGGTGACCTTCTTTTGCTGCATGGAAAGCAGTCGCGCGCGGCTCTTGCCGAACGACAGCGCCTTGTTTCCGCCGGTCTGCATCTGCCGGATCATGAAGAACCACAACCCTGCCAGCAGAGCGAAGGGAAGCAGGTTGAGGATCAGGGTCCAGCTCCCGCTGTTCGCGTCGCGGACGGTGACGCTTACGTTTTTGGCTTGCAAGGCCTTGTACATGTCGGAATAAAAAGCGGGCACGGTGGTGTGGAAGGCACTGTCATTCGTGTACTTGCCACGGACTTCCTGGCCATTGACCGTGACCTCTTTGATGGTCCCCTGATCGACTTTCTGCTGGAAGTCGGAGAACGAAATCTCCGCTTCCTTTTGCCCGCCTGTGCTCATCTGCACTACTTTCCAAAGCAGAAAAGCGGCCACAATGATCATCAACCAGAACAATATGGTTTTAACTGTTGAATTCACCAATCGACTCCTGAACCTGCCTAGTTCTATGAATAAACTATTACATTAGATGTGCGGCGACGGTTCTTGGCTCCTGGATTTCGTGCGGCTAAGAATGGCCGTTTCTATTCTACTCGCTTCACAGCTTCTGTCCGTGATAAAGCAAACTTCTGCGCTGATGACCTAAGTCACAGAGCCACTTGCATTTGGGACTGCCAAATAGGGAAGATTGCGCTGCGTCTGCTCGGGCGACCCCAAACCGTAGCCCACCAGGAAGGCGTCATCCACCAAAAAACCGAAATAATCGGGTTGTAGTTGTACCCGGCGGGCGGACTGGCGGTCGACCAAAGTCGCCAGTTTGACCGATGCGGCCCCGCGGGCGCGCAGGTCGCTCATTAAGAATTCCCCCGTTACCCCCGAGTGCACAAGCCCCTCGATGACCAGCACATGGTGTCCGCGTATGTCAGCGTCATGGCTAAAAAAAATCTCTTCGATGCCCTCCGCCCCGTTCCCCGCCCTTTGGTATTTCGGCTTGATGAACTGGCAGATCACGGGCACTTCGAGCCAGCGCACCAGATCGGCCATAAACAAGAAGCCGTTTTCCAGCACCGCCAGCACATGAATCGTCTTGCCTTGATAGTCGGCGGAAATTTGGCGCGCCATTTCCCGCACGCGCTTCTGGATCTGCTCGGTTGGGACCACCGTGCGCAACTGTTCCGGACTAAGTGTTGTCACCATGTTCTTGGCGCTCTTTCTACGGCAACGGAAATTCCTGGATCAGTATCGCATCGGCCGCCTTCTCCGAAGGCTGCAATTCCAGCGGCACGGCAAAACCGCGTAGCCAAACGATCCGATCTCCGCTGACTACCACCGGCCAGAGCGGGCGTTCCTTGCCGGTGACGTGCCGTTCTTGCAGTAGTTCCTTCACTTTCTTTGGGGACTTGGAATGCGCCGGCAAGAATCGGTCCCCCGCTCTCCAATTCCGCACTTGCAGCTTTCCGGAGAGCATCGCCGGATCCAAGGAATTCCCGCGATTATACTCCGCTTTTGCACTACTCCGAATCAGGGTGGCCTCAAACCATACACCTGCTTCGGGGACGGCAATTTTCCCTGGGACCGGCAGCTCGTAAGCGTAGTCAGGGCTGGCCTGGCGATTGCCGTCTGCGGGCTGGAAACTCAGACCATTGTTAGTTCGCTCAGCTCTCCAACCTACGGGGAGATTGGCCGACTTTTCCGCGCCACTCGCGACCGCCAGGGTTTCCTCAACATGGGCGAACTCCAGACGGAGTCCAAGAGTTTCCACTGCCCCGCGGACAACACGGCGTTGCATGGCTAAGGGAAGTCTGGAGAGCCGCGCCAGTTGCAAGCGGCGGTTGGGGGCATCCCAGATTTCCGGGAGTATTTTCGCCACTTCCGCCTGCCAGTAATCTTCTTCCGCGCGGGCAATCTCGGCTGCTTCCGCCAGAGATTCCCGCACGGACGGATTCAAGGCCCGCTCCAGCCGTGGCAGCACACCATGCCTTACCCGGTTGCGGGTAAATCGCAGGTCGCGATTGCTTTTGTCCTCGCGCCAGCTCTGCCCGATTTGGCGCAGATATTTCTCGAGTTCAGGCCGTCTAATCCCAAGCAACGGCCGAATGATGGCAGCATCTGAGGACTGGGGACCGGGAACGGACAAGCGGGGATAGATCCCAGCCAACCCGCGAGTGCCGGCCCCGCGCCCAATCCGCAGAAGTACGGTCTCAGCCTGATCGTCGAGCGTATGCGCGGTCGCCACCCGGTCGAGTTTCCCTTCACTCAGCAAGCTGCGGAAAAATTCGTAGCGCATAGCGCGGGCGGCGGCCTCAATGCCGGTACTTTGCGTGGCGGCTTGCCGGGCCACATCCCCGCGCTCACAAAGAAATTCCAGATGGAACTTGCGCGCCAGTTCTTCCACAAATGTTTCGTCGCGCTCGGCCTCAGCGCCGCGCAGCTTGTGGTTGAAATGGGTGACACTCAGTACCAGTCCTAATTCTTTCCGCAACTCCAGCAACAGCCGTAGTAGGGCCACCGAATCGGCGCCTCCGGAGACGGCTACTCCGACGCGGTTTCCCGCTTTGAAAAGGCCCTGGCGCCGATTGTCGGCCTGTATGCGTTGCGTCAAGTTCTGCACATCCATGATGTTAATGTGCCGCGGGCCTGAAGTCTGCATCCGCCGAACTTTTCGTGTAAATTCAGATTCAGGCCCGGAATCTCGTGTCCGATCTGCAAAATCCGCCCTTGGCCCCGCCAACTCCGGAGGAGAACCTGCCCCCGGAAATTCAGCCTCTTGCTTCCCCGCCCATTCCCCGCCCAGGGGAGGACCCGCCGTGGAGCTGGCTGGAAATTGTGGGCATCCTCGCAGTCGGCATGGTAGCGGTGTTCTTTGGAGTCATCGTCGTAATTGCAGTGGCCCATCGTTATTTGTATCCTCTGGACCCTTTGACGGAAGTGGCGCAGCAGCATCCGATCCTGTTGGTTGCGGCGCAGGCTTTGGCTTATCTGGGCGTGATCGGATTTATGGTTTTCCTGGTCAAAAGGACCTCCGCGCAATCATTCGGGCAAGGAATCCGGTGGAACTGGCCGGAAAATCCTTGGCCCTATCTGCTGGGAGGAGTGGGGCTGTCATTGGGGCTGCAATTGCTGGGACATTTTCTACCCATTCCAAAGGACCTGCCCATCGACCGGTTTTTTCGGACGCCTTTTGAAGCTTGGGGATTGGCGTTGTTCGGTACGTTTTGTGCCCCGCTCGTGGAAGAGCTGTTCTTTCGCGGGTTTTTATACCCTGTGCTGGCGCGATGGTTTGGCGTGGTTGCCAGTATCGTAATCACCGCCATGGGTTTTGGCCTGGTCCATGCCGGGCAGTTAGGGCGCGCTTGGGGGCCTGTATTGATCATTTTTCTGGTGGGCGTTGCTTTGACTACGGTGAGGGCGAAGACCAAGTCGGTGGCGGCGGGCTGGCTCGTGCACTTTGCTTACAACGCGACCATCTTCGGGCTGATGTTTATCGCGACCGGCGGGTTCCGGCACATGGAGCGCCTCACGCAATAATTTCCTGCATCCGGCCTGTTTGCGGCACATCTTCTTAAACAACATTGACGATGGATCATGGCGCGGATGAAATCAATTCATCCGCATCGTTTGTGCAAATCCGTGGCATCCTACCTTTTTGGAGAAGACCCATGCAAGAAACCCCACAACAATACATTGCCCGCATGCTTGGCCTGATCGGGGACCGGGACCCTTTGAAGGTCCAACAGGCCACAGCGAAAAAACTCGCGGCCGCCATCAAGGGACTCGACAAGAGAAAACTGAACAAGCGCCCCGCGCCTGAGAAGTGGTCGATCACCGAAATCCTCGCCCATCTGGCCGATGCCGAGCTGGTGGGCAGCTGGCGTATGCGGATTGTTCTGAGCCAGAACGGAGCGCCGCTCCACGCCTTCGACCAGGATATTTGGGCTACCACGTTCAATTATCGAAAATCGGAAGCCAAGCGGTCGCTGGAGACCTTCCACCTGCTGCGGGATAACAATCTGGCGATGTTGAAAAAACTCCCCAAAGAGCTGTGGGAAAACTACGGCCAGCATAGCGAGCGCGGGCAGGAAAAGATTTCGCAAATTGTCCGCATGTTCGCCGCGCATGATTTAAATCACCTGGGACAGATTGAGCAGATCGCAAAAGTCAGCCGTCGTCGGTAAGACGGCTGGACCGGCATTTGGGAATGCCGTGAAGTGCTCCGCGTTTTCTGCGAAGGATATCTTACTCAAGGTGCTATCCTTCTAGAAACGATGAGCACCGCAAAACACGACGTAGAACAATTGCTCAACAAGCTGCCCGACGACTGCTCCGTCGAAGACATTCAATACCACCTCTACGTCCTCGACAAAGTACGGAAGGGCCTCGAAGACGCCCACATCAACGGCACCATCTCGCAGGAAGAGGCAGAATCCCGCCTCAGCAAATGGCTCACCGAATAGTTTGGGCGCAACGCGCTTTGCACGACCTCGAAGTCATAGCTGAATATGTCGCCCAGGATTCCCCAACCTACGCAAAAGCTGTCGTCAGAAACATCATCAATCAGACCAGAACACTGACGCATTTTCCGCGTGCCGGAAGGAAAGTCCCTGAATTCGATAATGAGAACATTCGGGAATTATTGGCTTACAGCTATCGCATCATCTAGGTGCTAAAACTAGATGAAGTGACAATCGCCGCAGTCATTCACGGCAAACGAATTCTGCAATAGCCCAAAGGCAAAGGCCACATTCCTTTAGAATGTGTCTTTATTATGCTGACGACGACCGGATTTTATCCTGAGCGAAGCCGAAGGACTCCCACACACTTTCGCGTGCAGTACAATCGGCCCGGCGGGGCTTAACTTGAAGCGCTTTGCGGCCGTGAGCGAGCGGCTTTCTCCGCGATCTCCGCGGTGAAGGCGATTGGTTTTGGGGAAAGTCAAAATCTTAGACCGCAGAGGGGCGCAAACCAAACCGCGCTGAGTGCGCAGAACAAGTTGCTCTGTGCACGCATCAAGGAGTTATTTCTTACGCAGCAGTTTGCCCCGGGCCTCGGCGCGTTGCGCTTCGAATCCCTTTTTCAATCCGTGGTATGCCTGGGCAAGCAGGTCATACACCTCGGGATTGTCGGGTTGAGATTTTGCCAGCTCTTCTAGTCCTTGAGCGGCTTCAGCAAAATTCGATTTTGCAATCCGCGCCTTGGCGAGGCCGAGCTGGCCTTCCACGTTTGCCGCTTGTACCAGCAGGACGGCTTCGAATTGATCGGCGGCCGCGTCGGCGTTCTTGAGGTCCAGATAAATGCTGCCCAATAACAGTCGCGCGGCCGGTTCGTTGGGATTGGCCTTTAGGTATTCCTCCAGGACCGAGCGCGCGCCTTCCAGGTCGTTGGTTTTTTGCAGTGCCTGCCCAAGCAGGAAAGCTACGGCGGCATCATCCGGCGCCAATTCACGCGCCTGCTTCAGATGGGCCGCGGATTTTGTGTAGTCGCCGCTTTGCAGTTCGGCTTCGCCGATGAACCGCAGCGCTAATGACGATTTGGCGTCGAGCTGCAACACCCGTTCCAGTGCGATGCGAGCGGCGGCGAAGCGGCCGTCCTGGATCGCAATCAATGCCCGATGCAACAGGTTTTGCTCTTCGATTTTATCTTTGGGGTCGGGAAGCGTGCGTGATGCTGGGGGAGGAAGTTCCGCAAGCAATGCGCGCTGGTGTTTGACCGTCTCGTTTTCCGCCGCGTAGATATTTTTCAGCTCGCCCGGATCGGACTGTAAATCGTAAAACTCAGGCTTCGGGGCTTCGATGAATTTGTGCCCGTCCGCGCGCACGGACCGCAGCGCAGACCAGCCAAAACGAAGAGGATAGTCGGTCTCCGCGAAAACCGCGCGGCTGGCTGCGCCTGGCCTGCCGAAGTAGGGGACGAGGGATTCGCCATTGAGCCCATCTTGAGCGGGCGCGCCCACGACACTCAACACGGTGGGAAGAATGTCCGTGGTCCGGACCTGCGCCCCGACCACCAAGCCTGCATTCTTGGCGGCGGGGAGTTTCACGATCAACGGAACATGGGTGGTCGAGTCGTAAAGGAAGATGCCGTGGGTATCTTCATGATGCTCGCCCAACCCTTCTCCATGGTCTCCCACCACGATCAGCAGCGAGTTGTCATACCAGCCGTGCGTTTTGAGATAGGCGACAAACGTAGCCAGGGCCGAATCGGCGTACGCAATTTCCCCGTCGTATAGGCGATCTTTGTAAATTTGCGAATAGGGGGCGGGTGGTTCGTAGGGATCGTGCGGGTCATATAGATGTACCCACGCGAAGCGGGGGCCGGTAGGATGCGCCGTTAGCCAGGACTCCGCATGTTTCACCACGACTTCTCCACGCCGCTCAAGGTTCTCCCAATGGGACTTGCTTTGTATGTTGACCGAGAAGTTGTCGTAGAAATCAAAACCGCGGTCAAGTCCCGGGGCCAGGGTGTTGCTGTCGAGAACGATTGCACCGATAAAAGCAGCAGTGTGGTAACCCTTGTCCTTGAGCAGCTCCGCCATGGTGGGGTGGTTTTCCGCCAAGGGGATTCCGAAGTCGGTGACCCCGTGCACGCTCGGCAGCAGTCCGGTCAGAATGCTGGTGTGAGAGCTGTTGGTGATCGGGCTGGGCGTGAATGCCTGTGCAAAACGAACGCCGTCTTTTGCCAAACCGTCCATGGCTGGCGTCTGAATCTGGTTGTAGCCGTAGCAATGGACGTGGTCCGCCCGCAGGGTATCGATGGTGACCAGAAAAATATTGGGAGGATTGGCAGCACTGCACAAGAGTACGGCCAAACAATGTAAAAGAAGAACACACGCAACCCGCATAGCTCAGAGTATAGCCACGGAAAACATGAAAGGACATTTAGCCGATGATTGACGCAAACCAACGGATTTCATAGGAAATCCGTGAGAATCAGCGTTCATCCGTGGCCAATGTTTTCGTTTCTACGTCTCAAAGCACGTTCAATCCTTAAAGAAATCTAATCGCCGGGCCTAAAGTTCCAGGGCGCTGCTGCCGTTATGTTTGGTTGAGAGAGTTTTATCACCGGGCCATGGCAGGTTCCGGAGAAGGCAGTACCAAACTTTATGGTGAGTTCAGTTTCCAGCAATGATCCACGGCAGAATGCACAGCAAGCGCAGGAAATCCAGCGCCAAAAACAGCAACAGGCGCGCAATATACAAAAGAACCAGCCGCCCTCCAACCTGAACACGCAGCCCAAAACAACGCAAGAGCAAGACCAGGTCCGCGCCGAGAAACAGAATTCTCAACAAGCCAAAGGTGCTTCGCTCGACGTCAGGGCATAAATTTTTACTGGCCGAACACCCCCTGGGGGCCCAGCAGACACGCAACTGTTGGGCCCCGTTTTTATTGGTCCTGCGCTTCTTGCTGTGGGGCGATGGAATTTCTCGGATGAAGGATGCCAAGTTTGTGCTCGCCTTCGTCCCCCAGTGACTGGCTGCGGCGGCGGTCTTGGCGCATTTGTTCTTTGACCTGGGTCGAATCGGGCCTTTCCGGAGATGTGGGCCCGGCTTTATAGTGGATGCAATGAAAAGCGCCTTAGCCGTCTTGTTGCTAGCCGCCTGTGCCGTGGTCCTCCTGGCTGCTTCCGGATCCGAAATCGAGCTGGACCCAATTCCCCAGCCACTGACCAACAACGCTGTTGCGGGGTACAACGGACATGGCGGGTTAACGCTGCTCTCCTTCATGGGAATCGGCAGTGGAAAAGACTGGAAGGCCGTAACCACCGCCGCGTATTCGATGGTCGCGGCGGACGGGAAATGGAAGACGCTGAAACCCGTGCCCGGAACAGTGGGTCGTTTGGGTGCGGTGGCGGTCCCGGCCGCGAACCAGATTTTCTTGTTCGGCGGCTACGTGATCGATGCTCAAGGCAACGAGAACACCGTCGCGGACGCCAATATGTATAACCCGGACACGCAAAAGTGGTTCAGCGTGGCCGACATTCCCGAGCCGGTGAGCGCTCCGGTCGGTGGCGAGTACAACGACCGTTACATCTATCTGATCGGCGGCTGGTCAAAAAATGGGCCGACCCAATCGGTGCAGGTTTACGACATACAGAGAGCAACCTGGCTGAAAGCTACGCCAACTCCCGGCCCGGCTGTGTTTGGCCATGCTGGGGCCGTGGTGGATGACACCATCGTTTACGTGGACGGGGCCCTGAAGAATCCAGCGGAGCAGCCTAGCTTTGTCGCGTCCGACCAATGCTGGATGGGCAAGATCGATCACAAGGATCCGACAAAAATTGTGTGGACAAAGCTCCCTGCCCATCCCGGCCCCGCCCACTACCGGATTGCAGCGGGAGGCTCGGGGAAAGATGACAAGGTCTATTTTACCGGCGGCGCCAGCGGCCCCTATGACTCCACCGGACTCGGCTTCGATGGCCAACCCGCTCAACCGTCGCCCATGGTGTTTGCCTACGACCTGCGCGGCAAGAAATGGGAGGTCATTCACGAGAAGGTGGACATACCCACCATGGACCAGCGGGGCTTGATCGTCGCCCCGCATTACCTGGTGCTTTTGGGAGGTATGGCAGGCAACCGGGCGGTCACCGCGCATGTGACGCTTATTCCCAAGCAGAAAGATCGCTAAGCTTCAGCATAAGATCAAAAGCTATCACCACGGAGGACACGGGGTTTCACCGAGGCAACACAGAGGCCGGCTCGGTTTCCTCCGTGGTCCGTCCTCTGCGTAACTCCGAGCTCTCTGAGGTTGAAGTTCTTAAGCCGTGGCCCTTCCATTGATCTGGAAGTATTGCGCCAAGGCTTGCCCGGTATAGGACTTTTTGACCCCTGCCACTTGCTCCGGTGTGCCGTGCGCCACGATACGTCCGCCTTCCTCTCCGCCCTCCGGACCAAGGTCAATGATCCAATCGGCGTTGCGGATCACATCTAAATTGTGCTCGATGATGATGACCGTATTCCCCAGGTCGGTCAGCCGGTGCAGCACGTCGAGCAGCTTGTTGACATCGTCAAAGTGCAGGCCGGTGGTGGGCTCGTCGAGCAGATAAAGCGTCTTTCCCGTTTGCCGCTTGCTCAACTCTCGCGCCAGCTTGATGCGCTGCGCTTCGCCGCCGGATAAGGTCACCGCCGATTGCCCGAGGTGGATATACCCTAGTCCCACATCCACCAGCGTTTGCAATTTCTGTTTGACCTGCGGGATGTTCTCCAGAATTTGCAGGGCATCGGAAACCGGGGTCTCCAGCAAGTCGGCGATGGACTGTCCGTTGTACTTCACCGCCAGCGTTTCCTGGTTGTAGCGGCGGCCTGCGCAGACTTCGCAGACCACGTACACATCCGGCAGAAAATTCATGGCAATCCGCCGCTGGCCCTCGCCCTGGCAAGCCTCGCAGCGTCCGCCGGAAACATTAAAAGAGAAGCGGCCCGGCTTGTAGCCGCGCTCGCGCGATTCCGGCAGCATGGCGTAGAGATCGCGAATCTGGGAAAAAATTCCAGTGTAGGTCGCGGGGTTCGACCGCGGCGTGCGGCCGATGGGCGACTGATCAATGCGTATGACTTTATCAATGTTCTCCGCGCCGGAGATGGCTTTGTGCGCGCCCGCTTCTTCGCGGGAGCGATAAAGTTTCTTGGCCAGCGCGTGATAGAGAATGTCGTTCACCAAAGTGGATTTGCCCGACCCGGAGACCCCGGTCACGACCGTCATCACCCCCAAGGGAAAGGTCACGTCGAGATTCTTGAGATTGTTCTCGCGTGCCCCCAGAATGGTGATTCCGCCGCCATTGGCCTGGCGGCGCTTGGGTAGCATGGCGATTTTCTTTCGTCCGGAGATGTAAGCGCCGGTCAGCGATTCATCCGATTTTTCGATCTGCGCCGGAGTGCCCTGGGCCACCAGTTTTCCTCCGTGGCGCCCGGCGCCCGGGCCAAGATCAATCACGTAGTCTGCCCGCCGGATGGTCTCTTCGTCGTGCTCAACCACCAGCACCGTGTTGCCTAAATTCCTCAATTCTTCCAGCGCTTTCAGCAGTTGTCCGTTATCGCGATGGTGCAATCCGATGGAAGGCTCATCCAACACATACAGCACCCCGCGCAGCTTGGAGCCAATCTGCGTGGCCAGCCGTATGCGCTGGCCTTCGCCTCCGGAAAGGGTCGCAGCAGAACGCGCAAGCGAAATGTAGTCCAATCCGACCGCGTGCAAAAATTGCAGGCGCTCCACAATCTCATGCACAATGCGCCCCGCAATGATGGCTTCGCGGCCTGTAAGCTTGATGCTTTTTGCGGTTTCCAAAGCACGCGACACCGGTAGCGCGGTGAAATCGGCGATGGACATTCCATTGACTTTCACCGCCAGGCTCTCCAGCCGCAGCCGCTGGCCATGGCAGGCCGGGCATTCGGTGGCCGACATGTAGTCGAGGAGATAATCGCGGTAGTTGTCGGAGCCGGAATCATCCATTGTCTGTTTCAGATACGCGAGGACCCCCATGAATCCGGTCTTGCCGCCCTTTCCTGCCTCACCGTAAAAGATTAGGTTTTGAATTTTCTCCGGGAATTTGTCTAAGGGCGCGCGCAAGTCGAAGCCGTGGGCCGCGGCGGTCAACTCCAACATATTCACTAAATTGCCCGACGCCGACCCCGGCCCCAATCCGCCTTCTAGCAGCGGCTTCGACCAGTCATTGACGATCTTCGCGGGGTCAAAGTCGTATTTGCTGCCCAGGCCGTGGCATTCCGGGCAGGCCCCATAAGCGGAGTTAAAAGAAAAGGAACGTGGTTCGAGCTGCGGCACGTTGATGCCGCAATCCGGACAAGCCAGGCGTTCCGAATAAAGCTGCTCTTCTCCGCCCACGACCGCGACCTGCACCAGGCCGCCCGCCAGCTTCATGGCGAGGCCGACGGACAGTTCCAGCCTGTGCTCGATCCCCGCTTTCACCAGCAAGCGGTCAATGACTACTTCAATGGTGTGGTTTTTTCGCTTATCCAACTGGAGATCATCTTCCAGATTCACCAGCTCGCCATCCACTCGCGCACGGGTATACCCGTGCTTCAGTAGAGTTTCAATTTCCTTTTTGAACTCGCCTTTGCGCCCGCGCACGATGGGGGCCAGCACCATGACCCGGTCTTCGGGAGTCAATGCCATCACGCGCTGCACAATCTGATCGGCCGATTGGCGGCTGATCGCGCGTCCGCATTTGGGGCAATGGGGGGCTCCGATGGAAGCGAATAAAAGTCGAAGATAATCGTAGATCTCCGTGATTGTCCCGACCGTGGAACGCGGGCTCCGGCTGGTGGTTTTCTGCTCAATGGAAATGGAAGGGCTCAGCCCGTCAATGGCATCCACGTCGGGGCGTTCCATCTGATCAAGAAACTGGCGGGCGTAAGCGGATAAAGTTTCCACATAACGCCTTTGTCCCTCGGCATAAATGGTGTCAAAAGCCAGAGAGGATTTGCCGGAGCCGCTCAGCCCGGTGATCACCGTGAGCGTATTGCGGGGGATTTCAACATCAATGTTTTTGAGGTTGTGCTGGCGCGCCCCCCGCACCGAGATTTTGGTGATGGCCATCTAGCCGCGGACCAAGTGTCCTTCCGTAATATGGACGGGCCTACAGAAATGCTCGAAAGTGAAAGTGCGCACTTCTACTCACGTATCTTAGTTGCTAACAAAAGCAAGCGTCAACGCGGGTAGAGTGAGGACACGAAATACCGCAAGAATTCCTGGAAAGTAGGCTCTGCTTGAGCGGTTTGCTGGCTGGAATTATTCTCTTCCTAACGGTGTCCACTTCCTTGGCGATAGGCATTTTAGCTGCCTACGGCGCAGTCGCCGGCATTATCTACCTCTTTGCCCGTCAGTCCGGTCAGGCAACTTCCGGTACTGCTAGCACTCTGCTTTCCGCGAAAGCGATGCAAGCTGCGGCTGGGCAGGCAAGTGGCAATTAGCCCAGGGACCACTCCAAATCATCTAGTCTTGCGGATTCGGCGGCGCCTGATTGGGTTGCGGATTTCCTTGCTGTTGTTGCTGCATCTGCTGCTGTAGCAACTGTTGTCTCTGCAACTCCTGCAATAACTGTTCTGGAGTTCTGGGGTTGGCTTGGGCCCCATTCAGTGCCGCGCCCGGTTGCTCTGCCGGGTCCGGTACAGGTTGTTCGACAACGGTTTCCGATTCAGAGTCCTGATCGTCATCTTGTCCCGTCGTATTCGCCATCGGATAGGCGTTGGGCTGCCCCATATTGGGTTGAGGGTTGGCCGCCGATTGCGTACCCGATGCCGTCGGTTTTTGGATGAGAATGATTTTTCCGACCGCGGATGGGTCATTGACAGTTCCCAGCAGGACATAGTTGAACAGCGTGCCGTTGAGCAACTGGGCAAGTACCTCCCGCGAAGGCCCAGGCCCCAGATGCGTGACTACCCGGGAATTGGAATTGGCCGGTAGCTCGATGGACGCGCCGGTTTGCGCCCGCACCGCACGCAGAATGTCTGCCAGGTTGGAGTTCTCCGCCACGATGGTCAGTTGGCGATTCTGATAAGTGACCCGCGGCGGCACTGCTGGCTTTTGCTCGAGCGTCAATTCAACCGGAGGCGGAGGTGTAACCGGCGCTGGAGCCGGGGCTGGCTGCTCCTGCTTTAGGGGAGCTTTGGCATGCTTATGTTTACTCGCCGCTGAGGCATCCAGCGTGAATACCCATACCACTAGGGTAAGCAGGATCGATACGGGTCGAGGACCAGAGAAAGACATGAAAACACCTAGGAGACTGGTTTGCGCGGCGCAAGCGGTAGCACCGCTGTCAATGGTCTAAATTCTAGCACCGGAACGAGTGATGTGCAGGGTAAAAGCCTGAGGCACAACCTGGGGGTCGAGGGAACCTAACTCTTGCCGTATTCGAACACTTCTCCGTCTACCACGACGGCGAGATATTTCCGGGTTGCCAGGTCCTGAAACTGGACCACTTGGTGACCCTTTCTGGCAAGCTGCCCCCAGCGGCTGGGCTTCTGGCGGTTCTGCTCGATTGCGATAATTTCTCGTCCATGCAGCAAGAAGCGCACGCTGCGTAATCGATTGCTGCCGACCTTGATGACTCGGAGTGTCTGGTCGTCGAGCACGACTTCAGATGCATTCATCACCTGGGCAGCCACCGCGGACAATAGCTTATGATATTCCGGAAAGAGACCGAATGTGGAAGACATGGTCCACTTTGATGGCAACAATCGGGCAAATCAGGTGTTCACGCTGATCCTACCGCGTTTTTGCAATGGGCAATAGTCCACTTGTTATTTTCGTGGTTCTACCTCGGCTGGGACTGGCTTGAGAGCATGGTCCGTAAAAAAGTGGAACATCTCCGAGGGTTCTCATAATCTGACCCGTCAGTGATCGAAATGCAAGAGACGGCCTTCCTAATAAATGGGTGCGATTTGACTTTGAATCATTGGGGATATTTCCACTTTTGCGTCTGCATACAGGCTATTTCAGAAGCCTAGCACATGTATCTTGATCCATCTTGATTCGTATTTCCCACTTATTATGAATTTGGTTCCCGACAAGGCAAAGAAATTCGACGGAAGTGCGAAGGGTAGATCAACTTGAGAAAGTAATCACACAACCACTTTGCTCTGTGGAAATCCAAACCAATCTTGAGACAGCTCCCTGCCGATGGATAAATTTAGCGGTTTTGTCCCACCGGTTTGCAAGTTTGGTACACCCTAGTTTCGCGTTCCGCTGAGCATCTCCACAACGCGATCAAAATCCTCCAGAGTTGAATACTCAATGGTGATCCTCCCTTTGCCCTTGCGGTCCCGGATTTGGACACGAAGGCCGAGCAGCCGCTCCAGCTCCATCTGCGCTGCACGGACGTTGGGGTCAATCTTGGGAGGCCCCGCTTGCTCCCGCTCTACTGCTGGTGCATTCGTCTTGATGACCAGATCCTCCAACTGCTTGACGGACAACTGTCTCTCCACCGCGAGGTCGGCAATTTTGGGGACGACGTTGGCATCGATCAAGGTAAGCAGTACCCGGGCCTCGCTGAAGCCAAGTTGCCCGGTCCCGAGATATTGTTGCACCGGCTTGGGAAGCTTGAGCAGGCGAGTGTAGTTGGAAACCGATTCGCGGGATACGCCTACACGCTTGCCAATCTCCTCCTGGGTGAGCCCGAAATCGCGGCTGAGGCGGGCATAGGCTTCCGCCTGCTCCAGGCAATTCAGGTCCTGGCGCTGCAAGTTTTCGACGACGGTCATTTCCGCGGCGTGTTCATCGGACACGCGACGGATGATCGCCGGTACCACGCTCTTGCCGGCGATGCGCGAAGCCCGGCAGCGACGCTCACCCAGAATCAGTGTGTAGCGTCCGTCGGCTGCCGGCCGCACGACTACGGGCTGGACCACACCGTTTGCCTTGATGGACTCAGCCAGCTCCGCCAGAGAGCCTTCACTAAAATCGCGGCGGGTCTGGTACGGATTGTCGACAATCTGGTCCAGGTCGAGGAAGACCATGCCTTCGGCGGGAAGCGCCGGTGGCGTGGCAGCAGAGGCGGGCATGGGAACAGCGGGTCCCGCGCCGGAAACGATCCTCGGGCCCCCAGGTAACAAAGAATCCAGGCCGCGGCCTAACGCCCGGCGTTTCTCCGTCTTGTCGTCTGCGGGAAGGGCTTTTTCAGCGGTTGTGTTCATAAGCGGCGCTCCGTCTCATTCATATTGATGAACATCGATATATTACGGCGGCTGATTAAGCGGTCTTATCCAGCTCCTCATCGGGAGCCGGAATCGCAGGTTCTCCTCCACTGGAATCATTCATAACCACCACTGGAGTTTCAACCGCTTCCGCTGGCACTGGGATGGGGGCCTCGGTCTCCGAGATTTCCGCCGGAGTAGTTTCTTGCTGGACGGGAAGGCCGTGAGAGATGATTTCCTTTGCCAACCGGATATAGCTCTCCGCGCCGCGGGACCGGACATCGTAAAGCAGGACCGGTTTGCCATGGCTGGGAGCTTCGGCCAGACGAATGTTGCGCGGGATCGTGGACTCGCAAAGGCGATCACCAAAAAAACGCTTGAGCTCCGCCATCACCTGCTGCGCTAGATTGGTCCGCTCATCCAGCATGGTCAAGACCACGCCTTCAACGCTCAAAGTTGGATTGAGCGCAACCCGTATGCGCTCGATCGTATCCAGCAACTCCGATATCCCCTCCAGGGCGAAATACTCAGCTTGCATGGGAATCAGCACGGAGTCGGCGGCAACGAGGGCGTTTAGCGTCAGGAGGTCGAGGGCCGGTGGGCAATCCAGCACGATGAACTGAAAGCGTTCACGAAATGGCTCCAGTGCGTCGCGCAAGCGGAATTCCCGGCGCTCCGCTTCTACCAGCTCAATATTCGCTCCAATCAGGTTCTTATGGGAGGGAACGAGCCATAACTGCTCCAGTTCGCTGGTTTGGATGGCTTGTTCAATGCCGGCAACGCCGGACAGGAGGTGATAAGTGCTGATTCTCTCCGGATCTTTCACGAAACCGAGGCCACTGCTGGCGTTGGCTTGGGGATCGCAGTCGATCAACAGCGTGTTGACTTCGGCCGCGGCTAGAGATGAAGCAAGATTGATGGCAGTAGTGGTCTTCCCCACGCCACCCTTTTGGTTGGCAACGGCAATGACACGTCCCATGATTTTTTCGGGAGAAACCGAGAGCTCTTGCAGAATATTCCGTATGGGAGTGGTAACGCAATGACTGATTTCAGTGCAGAGCTGGTTTTCTGAATACGCGTTGTGACGATTGAGTTATTCCAGAGTTTCCACAAGAAGTTCCACGTGGAACCGCAAGCCATCAACTATCGCGCCGGGATAAATGTTCCACGTGGAACACTGCCGCGTGCATTTCGCCAAGAGGAGCGCTTCGTCCCACTTAATTGACCTGAAGAGCAATTCTCCCACAGTGGATCCGCAATATCGAAAACCGTTAGACCACCGATTACTGACTTGATTCTTGCGCAGATCGATTCACCGTTCCCGTCAAGAGAATCCGGCTTTCCGATCCCGGAAGAGTCACGGCCTGGTTCCATTGGAGCGATGGCTCCAAATTCTTTGCGGTTCGGCCTTGAGATTCTCCGATCAAGAGAGCCAATCGTCCACCGGGGACCACCAATCCAGATGCCATCCGCAAAGTGTTCTCAAACTTCTCCACCGCCCGCAACGTGACCACATCGCCCTGGGGTCCCTGGTAGTCTTCCCCCCGTCCGGCAAATACATTGATGTTTGTC
The DNA here is from genome assembly GCA_964514735.1 of uncultured Acidobacteriaceae bacterium. Classification (GTDB taxonomy): domain Bacteria; phylum Acidobacteriota; class Terriglobia; order Terriglobales; family Acidobacteriaceae; genus CAWBXL01. Next base: position 16,503 of record CAZETZ010000048.1, read on the forward strand.
AATGTAAGCGCGCGAACCACCTCACGCAAAAATGCCGCTTTCTTGTGGTTGGATTCGATCAGAGTAACACTCGCCAGGGGAAACCAGAGCCCGATCGGGAGCCCAGGAAAACCCGCGCCGGACCCGACATCGATGATGTGGGTTGCCGGCTGCTCCAGAACTTCGGGGAAAAGATGGTGCGCGGTAAACAGCGATTCCCCGAAATGCCTGTGGACAATTTCTTCCGGACCGCGGACCGCGGTCAAATTGGTCCGCGCATTCCATCGCAAAAGTATATCGATGTACTTCGATATATGATTGAGCTGCTCCGCGCTCAGCGCCGTCGGCCGGCCGGCTGAAGCGGGCGCCGGATGCGCCAGATAAGGCCCAAGCAACTGCGCGATACGTACAGTTTCCACGGGAATGAAAACAGCAAAATTGCAGGCAGGACCGCTTCACTGCAACGATTACACCTAGACCGGCTACTTCTCCATAAACACGTCCGCCCAGGCGCCGGTTTTGCCGAAATCCACGCGCAAGCTGCAAACCTTGGGTGCGACGTGATTGAACGATACATGAGGCTGGTCGGCGGCGGCAGGCAGTTGCCCAACTCCCATCGCCGTGCGCACAAGGTCCTGTTTTTCGTCGTACTGTGCGCCGGCTGCGATGTTCTTATTGATGATCAGCGTCCACTTTGCTTTTTCCGGGATCACATACATGCTGTAAGCGCCCACCGGCACCTCAATCCCCTGCACCTTAATCGGCGTTTCGGTAAACAGAAGCATCGGGACATCTCCGGGAGACCAAACCTTTCCGCTCGGCAGGTCACGCTTGTGTTCCCCAGCGGCGCTGCTGTAGCGGACCGTGACAGATTGGCTATCTTCATAGGTGCAAGTTGCCGCCATATCCTGTGCCGGCGATGCATTCTGAGCAAAACTTATCGTGGCGAGGGAAACTACAGCCAGAGAATGTCCTACCCATCGACGCGTCATTGAAACCTCCGCTCTTTCGCTCCATCCGAAGTGGCAGGCGGATGATACAAATAGCATAACAAAAATGAGGTCTTTGGTTATCTGGCTGGAGGCGGGAGCCTGATTTGCCGTGGTTACAGGTTCCACAAGTGATAAGAAACCGGGTAGTAAACGTGGAGCAGATTGCCTCGATAGACCCCGGCGACTTCTTCTAATCGAGAACAAAGGGCACTCCAACGCTGGACGAAGTGGGAAACCGGCGCGCTACAATATTCCTTCATTGTTGGTATAGGACGCATTGGTATAGGACACGATCTAAATGACAACTGCACCAGGAAACGGAAATGCTGCGCAAAAGAATATCTACGTGACAATGCGCGGTCTTCCGCTCACTTTTGATTTCCAATGGCCCTTTCACAAGTCCACCTCCGGCGCCGATTTCTGGGTGTTGCATGCGGACATACAACTGCAAAATTCGGCTGCGCTGCATGCCCCAGTGGCAGTCAACCTTTCCGCCACGGTGCGTGAAGTAGTTCCCTCTCTCGAAGCCAAAGACATCGAAGGGCCGGTGATCAACTCCCTACGCAAGGACGTTGACCGCCGCCAACTGGAGTTCGTCAAATCCGGCAAGCTGGTCCCGGTCCATTTCTCCAGCCGGCACTATGATTTCAAGCGCGGCAAATGGGTGTTCGGCCGAGCAAGTGAAGAAGAAATCGCCCGCCTGCTTAGCCGCAAAGTATATTGGCAAACACGGATGGTGGGAGGGGCCGTCTGGATCGCCGATCCGACCGAAGCGCTCTATGTCGAGTCCATTCCCGGTCATTTACTGGATATTGCCCGGAAACTCGCGACCGAAGGATTTATGACGCTGGAAGGTGAATATGCGAGTGCGAATGCATCCCTCATGGCGCAGGCAGAAATCTTTGAAGCGGACATGCGCTCGGCGCTTGACGAATTGGAAAAGAAACACGCCTTCGAAAGAGGATGACAGGTCAAATCCAGCGCGTCGATTATTGAAGCTGAGGTCCCGCACGCAAAGCGCGCGCTACCGCTTAAGCGCTTCGATGGTCTGGTAAAGCTCCTCTTGCGGTTTCTTGACTTCGACAAACGGCGTGCCGCCAGCCTTGTTGCTGACAACATACACCGTCGGAGTGTGGTCGATACCGATGCGCTTGCCCACATCGCGGTCCGCATTCACTGCGGCCGCCAGGTCTCCCTTGGGGTCAATCACGAAGGGCAGCTCAGTCTTGTGCTCGGCTGCAAACCGGTCGGCAAAGGTGCGCAGGTTGCTGGGGAATATTTCGGTCTGGTGCTGGAAGATGTAAACCCGGAACGCGTCTCCCAAATCCTTTGACTGGCGCTCAAAGTAGCGCGCCATCACCGCCGCGTCGAACGACCAGTTGTGCATGGGCAGAGGAAAGTCATAGCGCACCAGCGGGATCTTGTAAGACTTCGCCGCCTGTTCCACTACTGGCGAGTTCACTCGGCACATCGGACATTGCAGGTCTTCAAACACGATAATTGCCATTTGCGAGCCCTTGGGTGGCTTTAGGACGGAAGGTCCTTGCGCCAAGGCAGGCAGCGTCAACCACAACAAGGCGAAAAGTCCGAGTGCTTTCCTCATAAATAGTTGGATGCAAAATATCAGAGTTGAATACCGATCCATGGTAACCGAAGCTCCTTCAGAAAGTAAGTTCAAGGTTACCGGAGGTTGTTTGCGTCAGGATTTTCTTACAATTACAACAACCGCAATTGACGCTGTTCTAACGCTAAGAGCTTCTCTTTGATCGGAAGCCCGCCGCCATAACCCGTTAGCTTGCCATTACTGCCAATTACTCGATGGCAGGGAATAATAATCGGGATTGGATTCTGCCCATTCGCCAGCCCTACCGCCCGGGAGGCCTTAGGGTTTCCGATCCGCCGGGCCAGTTCGCCATAAGAGATGGTTTCACCAAAAGGAATGTTGCATAGTTTGCTCCAGACACTCCGTTGAAAAACTGTACCCTGCGGCGCCAGCGGCAAATCGAATTCTTCCAGCTCCCCGGCAAAATAAGCCCGGAGCTGCTGCATGGTTTCTTGCAAAGGCCGGGCATCTTCGCGCCATTCCCGATCAGGGGTAGTCCGTTTTCCCTTGGTAAACAGAATGTGATGGAGTCCGGCCTCACTTGCCGCCAGTAACAGCGGCCCGACAGGACTTTCCATTCGCGTATAGCAGACTGCCATGA
>CAZETZ010000049.1:0-5212 GCA_964514735.1 uncultured Acidobacteriaceae bacterium
AGCTGGTCATCTTGTCGTAGCGCAGCGAGTTGATCATCTCGTTGGTGAACTTCTCGCTGGAGATGTAGCAGATAGCCGCCTGCGGGCTTTGCCGCTTGATCTGGTGCCCGATGGCCTGCATCAGGTGGGTCTTGCCCATGCCGACGCCGCCATAGAGGAACAACGGGTTATAAGCTTTGGAAGGACGCTCGGCCACTGCTTGGCAAGCCGCATGGGCGAATTGGTTGCCGCTGCCGATGACAAAGGCGTCGAAGGTGTAGCGGGGGTTCAGTTGCGCCGCGCCGTCCCAGTCGAAGCGGGATTGGGCCACGGGCGCAGCGGAGGCGGCCGCCTGGAGGTTCAATCCGCCATTGTGGCGGACCGGCGTGGAAGCCGGATCATCGTCGGGCACAAATTGAACGTCCTGATATTCCAGTCCTAAATTGTCCAGCGCTTCCTGAATGAGGTCCCCGTACTTGTCGCCCACTTGCCGAAAATCGTTGTTGGGGACCTTCACGAACAGGATCCCCCCATTGGCATGGCTGAAGCGGGTGGGCTTCAGCCAGGTGTCGTAGGAATGGCGGTTGATTTTCTTCTCGAGCGCATCCAGCACGCGCGACCAGGGGTTCGGAGCTACGGTGGCAGTAGGAACGGACATAGATAAATTCAAAATGGCCGCCTTCGCGGCCGGAGATCAGTACGTTGTGTCTGAAAATGCAACTGCTAACAATGAACTCGGTCGAACCAACTCGGCGTGGGCCCCAGGGCCTTGAAGCAAAGATAAACGTGAATCAGATCGGCATACTAGCACAAAATTTTTCGCTGTGAAGAGATTCTCGAACAGAATTTTTAACGGGACCGTAATGATTCATACCTCTTAAAAAAATTCTGTCAAGTGTTCACTTGATAACTGCCGCGCGCCTTGTGCAGTTGCGTCATAAATTTTCGCAAGCGCGATCTAGCTCTTTATAAATGTCAAGCGGAAAGATGAATTCAAAAATAAAAACTTTGCGCCGCGGACGCCTTTCTTTGACGACCGGCAGCCGGGAACTGAGGACTGAATCTCGTCCCTATCCCTTTGTTGGTCTTGAGCGGAAATCATGGGTCTTCTACTCAGTTGCCAGTTTCCGGTTCTCGGTCCTCAGTTCCCCTGGGGCGGTTTGCCGCTTTGTGCCGCCTCATTTATACTTTCTTTTCCACTGGAGACGCTGTGACGAGCGTCACAGACAGAACAGGAGCACTTATTTTTCATGCCCAAGCGCACTTTCCAGCCGAACCGGCGGCGCCGCTCGAAGACCCATGGGTTTCGCACCCGTATGAAGACCAAGACAGGCCGGGCGGTCCTTTCCCGTCGCCGCGCCAAAGGCCGTAAGCGGGTGGCGGTGAAGCCCGGCTTCCGCGAGTAGTCCTCTATTCCCCGGAAATTGGCGGGAGTTCGCACAGCTGATGCGGAATTTTGCGGTGTGAGCGGCGACGCTCGGAATGAGAGTGCCTATCTGGCCGGCCCCGATCAGCGCGAGACGTTCCCGCGCAGCGCACGGTTACTGCGGCACGCCGATTTTGAGCAGGTGTACAAGCGCGGCCGCCGTCACTTTAGCGCGCACCTAACGGCGTTTTTCCTGGCGCGAGAGCGCGATGGCGGGATGCGGGTGGGGTTTACCGTAGGCAAGGTCTTAGGCGGAGCGGTGGTTCGCAACCGGATGAAGCGCCGCCTTCGTGAAGCGGTCCGGCTGGAAGGCTTGCGGCATATCGCGGTCGATGTCGTGGTTCACCCCAAGAAGTCGCTGCTCACCGTCGAGTTCCCCGAACTACGCAAAGAGATAGGCCGGGCGTTTCAAGTGATCGAACAGAAGGTGTCGGAAAAGCGTACTACGTAGGGACAGCCGCTCTTTCGGCTGTCCGCCGAGCCAAGCTCGGAAACACCATGAACCAAGCCGTCAAAACCGCCGCGCTCTACCTGCTCCGTGAATACAAGCAGATCATCTCCCCATGGCTTGGCCCCGCCTGTCGTTACGTGCCAACCTGTTCCGAATACGCCATGGAAGCGGTAGAGATTCACGGAGTACTGCGCGGAAGCTTAATGGCAGGGTGGCGGGTCCTGCGTTGCCATCCCCTGGTGAAGGGCGGTTACGATCCGGTGGCCAGAGAAAAAAATTCCCAGGCGCACGAACTGTGCAGCCATTGAGTCAATATTTTGCCTGAATATCAAAGTCCCCAGCAAGAACCCGGCATGGACCGCAAGCTGTTACTGGTGTTTGCGCTGACCTTTCTGCTCATCATCATTTCCCAGCCGCTTCTGAAAAAATACCTGCCACAGCCCGCGGAGCAGCCGCAACCGGCTGCGCAACCCGCAGTGGCGGCGGTCCCGGCGGCCGCCCTGCCGGGCCTGCCCGCCCCGGCGGCTGCCTCGAAGCAGGCAGCTTCCGAATCGGAAACGGCGGTGGAGAACGATCTCTACCGAATTACTTTCAGCAACCGTGGGGCGCAAGTGAAGTCGTGGGTGCTGAAGAAATTCGACGACGATCGCGGCAAGCCCCTCGATCTGGTCAACAAGGACGCGGAGAAGTTCGGGCATCCGCTATCGCTTTGGACGTATGACGAAAACCTGCGCAACAAATTGAATTCGGTCCTCTACGTCGCTTCCGTCGAAGGCACCCAGGGACCGCCTGCGGAGATCAGCTTCGAGTACGCCGACAGCGATGTTTCCGTGCGCAAAACGTTTCGTTTCGACCGCACTTACGTTTTGCATGTGGATGCGGTGGTGCTCTACAAAGGAAGTCAAATCACGGCATTTCCCTTGTGGCCGGCGGGTTTCGGCGATTCCACCCGCGCGGCGTCCTATGGGGCCAGCCAGATCGAATACCAGAACAACAGCGACATTCAGCGCCTGGCGGTCAAAAAGATCAGTGGCGGAAATACGCTTTCAGGACCTTTCAATTGGGCCGCAGTCACCGACCAGTACTTCGCCGCAGTTTTTATCCCTGAGGATGCGCAGGGCACGGCTTTCGTCACCTTGCGCAACTCGGTCGATGTCCCCAAGGACCCGAAGAAGCCCGACCCGAAAGATACGATGTCGGTCCCAGTTCTGGGCGGAGCAGTCGGGAGCCGGACGGGTGCAACCAGCTTGCGCTTATACGTTGGCCCCAAATCGCTGGATACACTTGAGGCTGTATCGGTTCCGACCATTAGCGGCGCTTCCCAGGACCTGCGCGGAATCGTCAACTTTGGATTTTTCAACCTCATCGCCCGCCCACTGTTCCTGTGGCTTAAATGGACCCATGCCCACGTCACTGCAAACTGGGGCTGGGCGATTGTGATCCAGACTTTGATCATCAATCTTGCCCTACTGCCGCTGCGCGTCTATCAGATGAAGTCGGCGCTGAAGATGCAGAAGATCCAGCCGCAGATCAAGGCCATCCAGGAAAAGTACAAGAAGTACAGCATGCGTGACCCGAAGAAGCAGGAAATGCAGAAGGAAATCTGGGACTTGCAGCAGAAGGAAGGCGTCAACATGTTTGGCGGCTGCTTGCCCATGTTGATCCAGCTTCCGTTTCTGTTCGCTTACTACAGCATGTTGAATGCTTCCATTGATCTGCGGCACGCTTCTTGGGGATGGATCCACGATCTTTCGTCACCCGACCCGATTTGGCTTTTGCCCATCATCATGGTGGTCAGCATGCTGGTCATGCAGCGCATGACGCCGACGCCCGGTGTAGATCCGGCCCAGCAGAAAATGATGATGTGGATGATGCCCATTATGATGGGTTATATCTTCTTCAATCTGGCGGCCGGCTTGAACCTTTATTATGCGGAGAGCAACCTCATTTCGGTTGGGCAACAGCTGGTCATGAACCGCACCGCGTTGGGCCAGCAAATGCGAGAACTCGCCGCCAAGCGGGCAAGGAAGAAAAACAAGTGAAGATAGCGATCGGCTGTTTGGCTTTCAGCCTATGATTGCAGGCTGAGAGCTGACGGCTGATCTGAGAGCTACCAATGGCCATTCCAGATAAAATCGCCGCCGCGCACAAAATCAATGAACTGCTCGCTTCCGTGGTCACCCACACCAGCCTGCGGGTAAAGTACCGCATTACCGTGGACCCTCCCATGGCCGAGGACCGCGACTGGGAGAGGCCGGAAATCCTGGTGGATTTCTCCGGCCCGGATTCCTCCTTGCTATTAGGGCGCGGAGGCGAGTTGTTGCGCGCCATCGAATTGATCGCCTATGAAACCCTGCGGCTCACCGGCGATGAGCACGAGAAAATTTCTTTCGACTGCATGAACCAGCGCGCCATGCGCCTGGATGAGTTGCGCAGCGCCGCGCGGGTTGCCGCCGACAAAGTGCGGCAGACCAGCACGCCTTATCACTTTGCCCCCATGTCCTCGCGCGAGCGGCGTATTGTTCATCTGGCGTTGCGGGACAATGCAGACCTCCGCACCGAGAGCGAAGGCGAAGGCTTGCGAAGGTATGTAGTGGTTTATCCCAAGGACTACAAGTCTGCACCCAAGCCAGCGCGCAGGACGATCCCTTAGGCCCGCGTCTTGCGCGGGGTCTGGGTCACAGACCCGGCGCTACACTTAAACCTTGAATCTCGATGACACCATCGTTGCCATTGCTACGCCTCCAGGCCGCGGTGGTATTGGTGTAGTTCGCCTCGCTGGGCCTGCCTCTCGCAAGATTGCGCTAGCTATGCTTCGTTTGAAATATGAAATCGAACCCGGACGGGCCGTCTTCGGTGAGCTGATGGACCCCTGTGGCGCGGACACTCTTGTCCGCGAAAAGCCGGGAACTGAGATCAGCCCATACGTTCGATCCGCCGCCGGCAGTGCGCGGACAGGAGTGTCCGCGCCACACGCGAATCGCATCGATGAAGTCGTTGTCACCTATTTCGCTAAGCCTCATTCCTACACGACGGATGACATCATCGAAATCTCTCTTCATGGGTCGCCGGTCGTCCTTGCCCACGTCGTCGAGTTGTCCCTCGCCCACGGGGCCCGCCTCGCCGAGCCGGGCGAGTTCACCATGCGGGCGTTTCTGAATGGGCGCATTGACCTCACACAGGCTGAAGCCGTCCGTGATCTGATCGAATCGCGAACGCTCTATCAGGCGAAGATTGCCGCTCAGCAGTTGGGTGGTGCGCTCTCCCAGCGTCTGCAACCGATCAAACAAAAGCTGGTGAACTTGATTGCAATCCTCGAAGCCGGAGTGGATTTCGCGGAAGACGACGTTTCCGTC
>CAZETZ010000049.1:5312-19060 GCA_964514735.1 uncultured Acidobacteriaceae bacterium
CTTGATTGCAATCCTCGAAGCCGGAGTGGATTTCGCGGAAGACGACGTTTCCGTCCTGCCCAATGATCAGATTCTGGCCCACATTGCAGAAGTGCGCTCACCTCTCGATGATCTTGCCCGTTCTTTCGCGTATGGAAAGATCGTCCACGAAGGTTTCACGCTGGCCATCGTGGGCCAGCCCAATGTGGGCAAGTCGAGTTTGTTTAATTGTTTAGTCGAGCGTGAACGTGCCATCGTTACTGCCACTCCCGGTACAACACGTGACTTAGTGACTGAAACAGTCTCCATCGAGGGCATTCCTGTTCGACTGGTGGATACCGCTGGAATCCGGCTTGCGCTGGATGAAGCTGAAAGTATCGGTATCCGCAAATCCATGGAAGCTCTGGCAGATGCAGATTTAATATTGGTCGTGATCGATTGCTCGCGTCCGGTGACAGAAGAAGATAGGGACCTGCTGGACCAGGTAAAAGATCGGGCTGCGATTGTGGTCCAGAACAAGGTGGATATTGCCAGTTCTCAGGGGTCAGTTCTCGGTTCTCAGTTGCCTACAGTGCAGACTTCAGCGACTACAAGCCAGGGAATTGCCGATCTGAGGGCTGAAATCCTGCGACAGGTTGGTGGAGATTCTGGCCATCTGCCCAGCGCGGGTTTTCTCACCAACTTGCGCCACCAAAATCTGGTCCAGGATTCCCTGGCAGCACTGGATGCGGCGCAGGCTGCGGTCACCAATCGAGTTCCCCACGAAATGTTACTGCTTGATCTTTACAGTTCTCTTCGTCCCCTGGATGAGATCACAGGTTCAACTACGACAGACGACATTCTTAACCTTATATTCAGTCAATTCTGTATCGGGAAGTAGCGTCAAAAAGCCAGCGTCTCGGAACTAGTCGTTATACTTTAGGTTGGATAAGCAATTGACAGGCTTGCGGTGCAGCGGGGTGTTCAAGAACGGACACCCCCGTTCGCTCACGGACAATCTAAGGCCGGCCTGTCAGGCCCGCGAACTACCTATCTATCCTGCCTCCTATAGCTTGTAAGGTTCCCCCCTTTGGCCCTGGGGTTGCCTTTCTAGAGTCATGGACATCGCACGCCCAGAATTCAAGCAACAGAAACGCCGCAAACAGCTGGTGATTGGTGCGGTAGTCCTGGTTGTTGTCTTCGCCGGATTCGGTTTCGTATCCCGCCTCAAGCCTGCCGCTCCCAGCGTGGAGCGCAGCACTGTCTGGACTGATGCCGTCAAACAAGGCCCGATGCTGCGGCAAGTACGGGGATTGGGTTCTTTGATTCCCAGTCAGGAGTTCACCCGTCAAATCCCTGCCGAGACTGATGCAACCGTGATCCGTATTCGCATGTTGCCGGGGACCGAAGTGAAAGCTGATACCGTTCTGCTGGAGATGACCAACCCAGCCACGGAGCAGGCTGCCATCGATGCCGACCTGCAACTCAAGGCCGCTCAGGCTGAGTTTGAGAGCCTGCGGGTCAGGCTGCAAAGTGACTTGATGACTCAAAAAGCGGGCGCGGCCACGGTCACGCAAGACTATTCGCAGGCCAAACTCCAGGCGGAGACGGACAAGGCGCTCTACGATCTGGGAGTCATTTCCGGCCTGACCTACAAGGCCTCAAAGGGCAAGGCCGACGAGTTAACGACTCGAAATGGCCTGGAAGAGCAACGGCTGACTATTGCGCAACAGGCTATTTTGGCGCAGTTGCAGCAGCAGCAAGCCAAAGTCGACCAGATGCGGACTTTAGCCCAACTCAGGCGTAAACAATTGGACGACCTGAAAGTGCGCGCCGGCATTGATGGCGTTTTGGTGGATATGCCGATGCAGGTTGGACAACGAGTCGCCCCTGGAACTATGTTGGCCCGGGTCATCCAGCCGAACCACCTGATTGCTGAACTGAAGATCGCCGAGACCCAGGCGCGGGACGTGCAGATCGGCGAACCGGCTTCTGTGGACACCCACAACGGCATCGTCTCCGGCACCGTCATGCGGGTTGACCCCGGCGTACAGAACGGGACCGTCACGGTTGACGTAATTCTTACCAGCGATTTGCCCAAGGGCGCTCGGCCTGACCTTAGCGTGGATGGGACCATTGATCTGGAAAAGCTGGACAACGTTCTCTACGTGGGACGTCCGGCATTTGGCCAGGAAAGCAGCACCATCAGTCTGTTTAGGCTTGACGTCGATGGCAAAGGCGCTGTGCGCGTGCCCGTAAAAGTAGGACGGGCATCCGTAAATTCGATTCAGGTTCTCGAAGGCTTGCATCAAGGCGACACAGTAATCCTGTCCGACATGTCGCGCTGGGACAACACCGACCGCATTCGGCTGGAATAACACCACCTTATATAGGAGCAAACAACGATGGAAAACGGTAGGCAGCCGCTCATCCAGATTGAAGAGATGACCAAAGTTTTCTACACCGATGAAATTGAAACCCACGCCCTCTCCGGCGTTCACCTCACCATTAGTAAAGGAGAGTATGTGGCTATGTCCGGCCCGTCGGGCTGCGGCAAGTCCACCCTGCTTTCGATCATTGGGCTATTGGATACGCCGACTGGCGGAAAGTATCTGCTCAATAACAAGCCGGTGGAGAACCTCGACTTCGGCGACCGCTCGCGCATACGCAACCAGGAGATTGGGTTCATCTTCCAAAGTTTCAACCTGATCGGCGATCTCACCGTTTATGAAAACGTCGAGCTACCGCTTACCTATCGCCAGAAGATGCCCTCGGCTGATCGCAAGAAGCGCGTGATGGATGCACTGGAACGCGTCGGCATGGCGCACCGGGTGCGGCACTACCCCTCACAACTCTCCGGAGGTCAGCAGCAGCGTGTCGCCGTGGCCCGTGCTTTGGGCGGAAAGCCTTCCATTCTCCTCGCTGATGAACCTACTGGAAACTTGGATTCACGCAACGGTGAAGCTGTCATGGAGCTTCTGCAAAACCTGCACCGCGAAGGCGCGACCATCTGCATGGTGACCCACGATCCGCGTTTCGCCAAACATGCCGAGCGTGAAGTGCATTTGTTCGACGGAAAAGTCGTTGCAGAGGAAGAGCTGAAAAAGCTGATGGCGGACGTGCATGCATGAACGGGTTGCTCCAAGACGTTCGCTACGCGCTGCGGCAGATGCGCAAGAATTCTTCATTTTCTGCAATAGCCGTTCTCACTCTGGCGCTGGGCATCGGGGCCACCACGGCGATCTTCAGCGTCGTGTATGGCGCATTGCTGCGCCCCTTGCCCTATGAGAAACCGGACCAGATCGTGCGGCTGTGGGAGGCAAGTTCCAGTTCGCCACGGATGAGTTTTGCCGACCCGAATTTTGAGGACCTGCGCGCGCAGAATCGCTCGTTTCAAGGTTTGGCGGAGTACGGCAGCGGTATCGAATCGGTACTGGCAGGTTCGGCGCCAACTCGTGTGCCGATGACTTCCGTATCTCAAGATTTCTTTTCACTGATGCGGGTACAACCGGTAATAGGCCGGGGCTTCGCTTCTTCGGAGCATCGCTTCGGCGCGGCCCCCACTGCATTAATTAGTTATGGCTATTGGCAACAGTTCTTGGGTGAGGCAAGAGATCTTTCGCAAATCAAACTGACAATTGTTGGGCACTCAGTTTCTGTGGTCGGTGTTTTGCCGCCGGGCTTCGACTTCCCGGATCACGCGCAAGTCTGGATTCCACGTGAGCTTTGGGAAAAGTTGCCTTCGCGCACCGCACACAACTGGCATGTGATTGGGCGATTGCGCGACGGTGTCACTCCAACTGAAGCACACGCAGAGCTTGCAGCCATCGGGAGCCAACTGCGGCAGCAATATGCTCCCAACATTGATCTGACCGATTTTGCGCTCCTCCGCTTGCAGGACGAATTGACAAGGCCAGTGCGGCCAGCGTTGACCGTACTGTTGGGGGCGGTCGGCTTTCTGCTTTTGGTCGCCAGCCTCAATGTTGCCAACCTATTGCTCGCTCAAGGCGCCGCTCGGCAACGGGAGTTGGCAATCCGTATTGCCATGGGCGCGACCCGCGCGCGATTAGTGAGGCAGTTCTTTTTGGAAACACTGTTGCTCTCCTTCATTGGCGGCACTCTCGGAATCATTTTCGCTCGTTGGGCATTTACTGCTCTGCTAAAGCTTGCACCGCCCGACTTTACAAGGTTTGCTGAAATCTCTCTAAATCTGCCTGCACTTGCGTTCGCGCTTGGAATTTTGCTCATCACAGCCATTGTTCTCGGTCTGTTCAGTGGACTTCGTGCAACTTCGCTGAGTCGCCAAGCGATCTCAACTGAAGCTGGACGGTCACGGCAAGGTACGCCCCATACTCAGCGTCTCGCGAGAGGTATTGTCGCCGGGCAACTGGCGATCTCTCTGATGCTCCTGACTGGCGCCGGACTGTTAGGGCGAAGTCTTCTCCGTGTGCTCTCGATCGACCCAGGATTCCGTACCGAGCACGTGTTGACGATGGACTTGTCGCTCCCGTTCGCCGAGGCTGAGATATTCAAACGCTATCGAGTCCAATTTTTGAACGGACTATTAACGGAGTTGCGCGCGATTCCTGGAGTCGTGGAGGTGGGCGGGACCGCGTCACTGCCTTTGGCCGGCGGCATGGTTGACGGCTCGTATATTGTGCTTGATCCGGGGCAGTCACCGCCACGATCGATGGATGCCTGGGAGAGTTTCTTCCACGCCGCGCCCAACACCGGATACTCCGCCTATTGTCCGGTTAGCGAGGGCTACTTCCGCTCGCTGGGAATTCCGTTGATACGCGGCCGGTTGTTTGATGAGCGCGATACCTTGGACTCGCCTCACGTGGCGCTGATCAGCGAATCGCTGGCGCGTGAAAAATGGCCCCATCAGGACCCGCTCGGCCACGCAATCGAATTCGGCAATATGGATGGCGATCTCCGGCCCTTGACTGTCGTTGGAGTGGTAGGCGATGTTCGCGAAAGTCTTGAAGCTGCGCCTGGACCTGCTCTCTATGTCTCGTATCGTCAGCGCCCCCAGGCGACCGATCATTTCACAACAGTCATCCGCGCATCAGGAGATCCTGGCACGATCATCTCCGCGGCGCGAAAAATTGTGCGCAAGCTCGATCCCACACTGCCGCCGGAGTTTGGGACGTTTGTTGGCGTCGTCTCGGCATCGCTCCAGACGCGGCGCTTCAATTTGATTCTTGTGGGATTCTTTGCCGCTGCGGCGCTCCTGCTGGCTATGGTTGGCCTCTACGGTGTCATGGCCTACGCGGCGGCACGCCGCACCAGCGAAATCGGCGTTCGCATCGCGCTGGGCGCGACGCGAGCGAACATTCTGCGCCTCGTACTCTCGCAGGGCGCTCGCGTAATCGCAGCGGGGGTGGTCATCGGATTGGCCGGGTCATTTCTAGTCACGCGTGTGATTCGATCGCTGCTCTTTGGGTTGAGCCCGAATGATCCGTTGACATTCGCAGCCGTCGCGCTAGGCCTCATTGTTGTTGCGCTGCTGGCGTCGTATATACCCGCGCGGCGCGCGGCCAAAGTCGATCCCATGGTGGCGTTGCGGTACGAGTGAGGAAGGAGAATGGAATGACGGGCTTACTCCAGGATTTTCGTTACGCGGTTCGCATGGTGAGCAAGTCGCCCGGCTTTGCTATTGTCGCTGTCCTCACCCTGGCGTTGGGCGTAGGCGCCAACACTCTCATCTTTAGCGTGGTGGATGCTGTACTGCTCAAGCCCTTGCCTTATCCGGAATCCGATCGCCTGGTGATGGTCCACGAATCGCTGCCTGGGGCCCCAAGCCTCAACGTGTCCTGGCCGGATTTTGTTTCCTGGAAGGAGCAAAACCGCGCATTTGAAAATCTGGCGGCCTTTCGCCCCGAGCGGCTCAATTTCAGCGCCGGCCCCGAACCCAATCCGGTGAACGCCGGGTGGGTTTCCCCGTCTTTTTTCTCCATGCTCGGAGCCAAGACTGTGCTGGGCCGCGCCTTGGTGGACAACGATGACAAACCCAGCGCCGCCCCCGCTGTCGTGCTGAGCTACTCGTTCTGGCGCAACACTCTGAGCGGCGATCCGAATGTCATTGGCCGGACCCTGAGCATCAACAACTCGGCTGTGGTTGTCGCCGGCGTCCTCTCGCCCGATTTTCGCTGGAGCCCGAAATCGGATGTGTACCTGCCCATCGGGTTGCTGTCCTCCCAGCAATTCTTCACGGCCCGCGCCAATCATCCGGGCATACAGGCGATCGGCAAACTGCGCCCGGGCATCTCGCTGAAAGCTGGGCAGGCAGACCTGGATAACATCATGGGGCGCCTGGCACTCGCGTTTCCCGAATCCAACCGCAATGAGAAGGCGCCGATTGTAACCCTGTCCACCTGGTTCAGCGGCGATTTGCGCGTGGAGTTGATGACGCTGCTTGCGGCCGTAGGTTTGGTGCTGCTGCTGGCCTGCGCCAATGTCGCGCATCTTTCACTGACGCGCACCACTGTGCGGCGGAGGGAATTTGCCATTCGCGCCGCGCTGGGAGCAAACCGCCTGCGCCTCATGCGGCAGTTGCTGATCGAGAGCCTGCTCTTGTCCGTGCTCGGAGGCGGATTAGGATGGCTGGCGGCCAGCCAGAGCCTTCTGCCTCTGCTGCGGCTTTACCCTGGCACGCTCTCGCGATTGAACCAAATTCAACTGGATTCACGCGTGCTTTGCTTCACGCTCGGTGTGTGTCTGATTGCCGCGCTCCTTTCCGGTCTGGCGCCGATGCTGGAGGTAGTCAGTCGGAGAACCAATGAATCGCTGAAAGAGAGCAGTCTGGCGGCGACCGGTGGAAAGACGCAGCGCAAGTTCCGTTCCGCGCTTCTGATTGGTGAAATCGCAGTCGCCCTGGTGGTGGCTGTAGGAGCGGGATTGTTAGTGCGCAGTTTCGTAGCGGCGCTGCGGGTTGATTGCGGGTTCCAGCCAGACCATCTGCTGGCGCTCGATGTGGTGCGTTCGGTGCCCGATCCGCTGGCGGCGCAGGATTTTATGTCCCAGGCGCGGGAGCGGGTTTCGCAGTTACCCGGAGTCCGCTCGGCGAGCGCCGCCATGTGTGCGCCGCTGATGGGGACCTGCTGGACATCGCCGTACGGCCAAACCGACCGTCCGTTGCCGCCTGCGACCGAACGGCCCTGGACAGCGCTGAACATGGTCATGCCCGGTTACTTCGAGACCTTGCAGACGCCGCTTCTCGAAGGGCGCATATTCAGCGATCTCGACAACGCGAATTCCGAGCCGGTGGCGATCATCAACCAAACCATGGCGCACCGCCTATCGGTCCTGGGGAGGGCCGAAGGAAAACAGGTCTATGTACAATACGCCTCGCACAACATCCTCCGCGTAGTTGGCGTGGTGGCTGACATCAAGCAGTTCGGAGTGGACAATCCCGCAGGGCCCGAGGTTTTTGTTCCCGCGTCACAGATGCCGGTAAAGTTTATGACCCTGGTCGTGCGTACGTCCGGAGACCCCGGCGAGTTGGCGCATCCCGCGGCCCTCTCCATACAAGGTTTGGATAAAAACCAGCCGATTGCGCGTGTGACCCCGATGACCGCGGCCATCGAAGGATCGGTTTCTCCGCGAAAGTTTGCCGCACTGTTGGTCAGCTTGTTCGGTGTACTAGCGGTGGTACTCGCGGCCGTAGGGGTTTCTGGGGTGATGGCCTATTCCGTGGCCCAGCGTACGCATGAGTTCGGCATACGCCTGGCGCTGGGCGCGCGCCGCGGCCAGGTCGTGAGGCTGGTCCTTCAACAAACGGCGTGGACGGTTGCCATCGGCCTGGCTGTGGGGTTCGCAACCGCATGGTGGTTATCGCGCCTGTTAGGGAACCTGGTGTTCGGAGTAACGCTCCACGACCCGCTAACTTTTGCGGTCACGACCATGTGCATCGTGGCGGTCGCATTCGGCGCATGTTTTGTGCCTATCGCAAGGGCGGCCAAGGTGGACCCCATGGTCGCCCTGCGCTACGAGTGAGGAACTTGCTTATGACGAAACTGTATCAGGACTTTCGCTTTGGGCTTCGCATGTTGTGGAAGCGTCCCGGTTTCACTGCGGTCGCGGTGATCACTCTTGCCCTGGGCATCGGAGCGAACACTACGATCTTCAGCACGGTCAATGCGATGCTGCTGCGGCCATTTCTATTTCCGCATTTAGACCGGATTGTCACTATCTGGGAGACGATGCCGGCACAGAACCAGTCCCGTGTAAGTGCGGCCCCGGCAAACTTCCGCGACTGGAGCGCGCAAAGCACCCAATTCAGCCAGCTCGCGGCCATGCGCTGGTGGGACGCGAATTTGACCGGCGGCAATGTGTCGGAACATGTCGAAGGTTCCCAAGTGACAGCCGACTTTTTCCCGCTGTTGGATATGCCCCCGGAACTGGGCCGCCTGATCGGCAGCACGGATTTTCAGCAAGGGGCAGTTGCGCCGGTAGTGGTCATGAGTCATGGCTTCTGGAAGCAGCATTTGGGTGCTGATCCTGGAATCGTTGGCCGGCAATTGCTCTTGAACGGTCAAAGGTTCAATGTGATCGGCATTGCTCCACCCGAGTTCGATTTTCCTCCTGGAATAAAAGTTTGGACCCCGCTTGATCTGAGCGGCGCCGCACAGCAAGACCGCGAACGTCATGACCTGGTTGTGTACGGACGGCTCAAGGACGGTGTTTCTATTTCGCAGGCCCAGGCCAGCATGGCGACGATCGCCGCGGACCTGGGGCGGCAGTATCCCAAAACCAATGCCGGCCACGGAACCAGCGTCAGAAATATGGTGGAAGACCTGACCTTCGGATCGCGCCCGTTCGTGCTGATGCTGATGGGAGCGGCCGTCTTTGTGCTTTTGCTGGCTTGCGCCAACGTGGCCAACCTGCAATTGGCGCGCGCTTCCGGACGCCAAAAGGAAATCGCCATGCGCGCCGCGCTCGGGGCCAGCCGCTGGAGCGTAGCGCGGCAATTATTGGTGGAGAGCACAATTCTGGCGCTGCTGGGAAGCGTCGCCGCGCTGCTTCTTTCGGCATGGGGCCTCAACCTCATAGGCCGCAGCCTTCCCTATGAGATTGTCGAACACATCGCAGGTCTTAAACACTTGCAGATTGACGCGCGAGTGCTTGCGTTCACATTGCTGATCGCAGTTGCCACCGGCATCGTGGCCGGGCTGGCGCCAGCTTGGCATTTTTCCCGGCCCAACGTGAACGACACTCTAAAAGAAGGCGCACGCGGCGGCAGTCCAACGAGCGGGCGGACACGCTTCCGCGCCGTGCTGGTGACATCCGAAATCGCTCTCTCGCTGGTCTTGCTTGTGGGTGCAGGTTTGATGGTGAAGGGGTTCCGCGCTCTGACGACGAACGAACAGGGTTTCGACCGGAACCATGTGCTCGCTTTTCACGCCGTATTGCCGGCAACGAGGTATCCGGACAAAGACCACATTCGCAGCTACTACGAACAAGTCCTGCGCAATCTTCAGACGCTGCCCGGCGTGGAATCGGCGGCA
Organism: uncultured Acidobacteriaceae bacterium; assembly: GCA_964514735.1. Classification (GTDB taxonomy): domain Bacteria; phylum Acidobacteriota; class Terriglobia; order Terriglobales; family Acidobacteriaceae; genus CAWBXL01. The sequence continues at coordinate 14,780 of CAZETZ010000049.1, forward strand.
TGCCTCACCAGCGTGCCCTCCGGTTTCAACTGGAACTGGACGGAATTCACCGCGGAAGGCGGGCCTCCACGCCAGCCGGGAGACAGACCGTCGATTATTTCGCAGGTGGTGACTCCTGCGTTTTTCTCCGCCCTGCGGGTTCCCTTGCAACGAGGAAGGCTGCTGGCCGATCAAGACGGCCCCAACGCCCCGCCAGTGGCCGTTATTAGCGCAGCCATGGCGCGGCAAAACTGGCCCAACCAGGACCCGCTCGGGAAACACCTACAGCTTGGCCGGCCTGATGATGCGCAGCCCTTGCGCACCATTGTAGGGATCGTGGGAGACGTGAAACCAAATCCGCTGGACTACAATCCCGCGCCCACCGCCTATGTGCCGCTGGCGCAAGATCCGCCCTCTTCCTCGGCGTTTGTGGTGCGCACCGCTGGAGACCCCTTCGCGCTCACCGCAGAGGTCAGCGCGCAACTGCGGGCCGTGGACGCCAGCTTGCCCGCGTATGACATTCGCAGCCTGGACCAGGTTATGTCCGACAACCTCAGCGGGATCGAAACCTCCGCCCGCATGATGCTGGTCTTCGCGGTCAGCGCGCTGGTCCTGGCCGCGGCGGGAATCTTCGCCATCATGGCCTACTCGGTGACCCAGCGTACTCATGAAATCGGAGTCCGGGTCGCGCTGGGAGCGCGGCGTGTTGATGTGCTGCGGCTGGTTGTGAGTTCAGCCATGAAGATGGCCGTAATTGGACTGAGCATCGGCCTGGCGCTGGCTTTGCTTCTGACCCGCGCCCTTTCCAGCGCCCTTTTCGGCGTGGTGCAGTTCGACACCACCACGATTGGTCTGCTCACTGTGATGCTAGCCCTGGTGGCTTCCATAGCGGCCTACATCCCTGCCCGCTGGGCGACGAAAGTTGATCCCATGGTGGCGCTGCGCTACGAGTGAGGAGGAAATTAAATGGGAGCTTTACTGCAAGATGTCCGTTATGCGCTGCGTCAGTTGCGCAAGAATCCCGGATTCGCCGCGGTTGCGCTGATCACGCTGGCATTGTGTCTTGGCGCCAACCTGACGATCTTTGCGGTGGTTGATTCCATTCTGCTGCGGCCCTTGCCCTTTTCTCATTCTGACCGGTTGGTAGTGCTTTACAACAGCTATCCCAAAGCAGGTAAAGACCGCGATCAAGCGTCTCTGACCAGCTACTACGAAAGACGCGGCAACATCGCAGCATTTGAAAATCTGGCCGCTATCAACAACGTGACTTCGATTGTGGGCGAAACCGGAGCTACCGAGCGCGCGGATATCGGGCGGGTCACGCCGGAGTTTTTCGCCACGCTGGGCATTCCGATGGCAATGGGGCGCGCTTTCACTGATTCGGAAATGACGTATCAGTCCGATCATGAAGCCATCATCACGGATTCATATTGGCGCGAGCATTTCAATGCTGATCCCAAGGTGCTGGGGCGTGACGTTCGCTCCGACGGCTTGCCAAGGCAGATTGTTGGAGTCCTGCCTCCGGGGTTTCGTTTTCTTTCATCGCGGGCCCAGATTTTTTTGCCTCTTTCCTCCGAAGAAGGCGAACGCAATTTGACGGCACGCCACAGCAATACTCTGATGGAAATTGCGCGGCTCAAGCCTGACGTCACAGTTGCCGAAGCTCAGGCGCAAGTCGACGCGCACAATAACGCCCATGCTGCGGAATTCCCCTTTGCTAAGGAAGCCGCGGCCACAGGGTTTCATACGGTTGTCGCGCCACTGCATGCGGACCACGTGGCCTCGATTCGCCCCACCCTTCTTCTATTGCAGGCCGGTGCGTTGTTCCTCCTTCTTATAGGTGTCGTAAATCTGGTGAACTTGCTTTTGATCCGCGCCAGCGACCGCGTGAAGGAGCTAGCAGTACGGCAATCCATGGGCGCAAGCCGCTGGCATGTGGTCAGGCAGGTAATGACTGAGACCGTATTGCTGACGGTAGTCGGGGGCCTGTGCGGACTCGCGGTTGGGGCGGGGGGAGTTCGTCTGCTGGCATCGCTGGGTGCGGACCAGTTACCGCTCGGAGCAACTATCGTTTTCGACGGACGATTGGCCGCAGTCGCTTTATTGTGCGCCATTGTCCTGGGAATTGTTATTGCTCTACCCATTGCCTGGTTCAACCTCAACAAGCACTTGGCGAATGCGTTGCAATCCGAATCGCGTAGTGGCACTGCCACACGATCGGCCCAACAGTTGCGTCATGTATTTATCGTGGCCCAGATCATGCTGGCTTTTGTTCTGCTGTCGGGGGCCGGACTTCTTAGCTTGAGCCTGAAACATGTGATGGCGATCTCTCCTGGATTCCGTACCGACCATGTGCTCACCGGACAATTCCAATTGCCGTGGAATGGCTATCACGATGGCCCGTCCTTCTACCGTTTCTTCGATCCTTTGATTGAGGCAGGCAGCCATCAGCCTGGCGTGCTGGCTTTTGGCGGAATCAGCGGCGTTCCACTGACTGGAGAGCACGGAGACAACGTTCTCACCGCGATCGGATACAACCCCGCGCCAGGAGAATCGGTTGCGTTGCATCGCACCTATGCCGTCTTCGGCGATTACTTTTCCGCCATGGGCATTCAACTGCGCGAAGGGCGTTTCCTCAACACTGCCGATGCCAAGGGCAACACACAGGTATGCGTGGTGGATGAAGATTTTGCGCGCCGTTATTGGCCACACGGGAGTGCCATTGGCCAGCGCTTGTATTTCGGAAGTCCCGGCAAAGTGGGTGACGATGAAATTTTAACGGTTGTAGGCGTTGTCGGTGCGGTCAAGCAGATGGACCTCACCGAAAGCAATTCCACGGGAGCAGCCTATTTCCCATACATCCGCAGGTTCAACCGCACCTTCTTTCTGGTCGCCCGCACCAGTCTTCCCCCGGAATCGCTTGCTCTAACACTGCGCAAGATCGTGCGCGATATCGATCCCGAGATTCCACTGAACGATATCCGCACGATGGAGGCCAGGGTGGATGAAAGCCTGACGACGCGCCGCTCACCCGCGTTGTTGACCGGAATTTTTGCCGGCGTTGCGCTAGTGCTCGCCGCAATCGGAATTTATGGGGTATTGAGTTATGCCGTGGCGCAACGACATCGTGAGATTGGCGTCCGCATGGCGCTCGGCGCGCTGCCGAAGCAAGTGCTCGCCCAGTTTTTGAGTCTGGGTACAAAGCTGCTCTTGATGGGAACGGCCCTCGGATTGGTGGGCGCATGGGCCGCCGGACGGGCCATGCAGGCCATTTTGTTCGGAGTAGCCCCAGTCCAGCCTTTGGTGCTCGTCGCGACATTTGGAATGACGATGGCGGTTGTGCTGCTGGCGTGTTTTGTTCCGGCCCGCCGCGCCGCGAAGGTTGACCCCATGGTGGCGTTGCGTTACGAGTGAAAATTATGGAAACACTTCTTCAAGACCTTCGTTACGGGATCCGGATGTTGTGGAAGAGCCCTGGGTTCACAGCGGTGGCCATTGGGACCCTGGCTTTGGGTATCGGCGCCAACACAGCGATGTTTAGTGTCATCAATTCTGTGCTCTTCCACTCGCTTCCTACAAAGACACCAGCCGCGTGATGGGTGTGGAAGACCATGTCGAATGGCAGCCCGAACGCTTTTTACACGCCGGCTTTCCTGGAAATTCGGCAGCAGGTGGAGTCACTGGCGCATCTAGGTGCGTTTTCAAGCGTCGGCAAGAACCTTGGCGGCAAAGATCTGGCCACGTTTTCAATCGTGCCTTGGGTGGTTTTCGGGATGATCCTAGTCGGTCGCTACGTCCCGGCACGGCGCGCGGCGAAGGTCGATCCTATGGTGGCGCTGCGCTACGAGTGATTGTGCCGCCAGCACTGGTTAGCGTTTAGGAGACGGTCCGTCTTCACGATATTTGAATTGCCGCGTGTTCGAACTGCACGCATGAAAGGAAAGTGACTTTAATGAAGGTCCGCGTCGCAATATTCGCAGTTGTCGCATTGTGCATGATGGCGAGCGCTCAATCGCAGCCCCAGGTGATCCATCTTTGGAGCAACGGCGCGCCAGGATTCGAGAACCGCAAAGACGAACCGGAACAAGCAAAAGATTATTGGGTGCGCAATGTGCACAACCCTTCGATCACCGTATTTCTTCCGCCCAAGGAAAAGGCCACTGGCGCAGCGGTCGTCATTGCGCCTGGGGGAGGTTTCCGTGAGTTGGTTTTCAACGCCGAGGGCAAGCAAGCCGCGGAATTTCTGAACAGCATCGGCGTGGCGGCGTTTGCGCTCAAATATCGTTTGCCCGGAGAAGCGAA
>CAZETZ010000050.1:0-18667 GCA_964514735.1 uncultured Acidobacteriaceae bacterium
GCGAAGTCGCCGAGATAGCGGGCCATGTCTTGCGGCCCCAAGTCAAAGCCGGTTGCCGACAGAGGATTCGGCAAACCAGCATTGGGGTAACACGAGATCGCCACATCCGCTTTTTCTGAGAGTTCCTCGAGAAACGGGTACATGAGATCGGGACCGAGCGAGCAGTTGAGGCCAACCGACAACGGTTTCACGTGACGCACCGCATTCCAGAACGCCTCGGTGGTTTGTGCTGAGATCATGGTTTCGCCGCCGCGCCCTACCGCCGCCGAAATCATCACTGGCAGTTCTTTGCCCTCTGCATCAAGAACTTCACGAATGGCAACGAGTGCAGCCTTGGCGTTAAGCGAGTCAAAGATCGTCTCAACCAGCAGCAGATCTACGCCACCGGCGATGAGCGCCCGCACCTGCTGCGCGTAAGCGGCTTTGACCTGATCGAAGGTGACCACGCGAAACCCTGGGTCGTCAGCATCGGGCGAGTTCGAGAGAGAAACTGTTAGCGGCCCGATCGCTCCTGCCACGAAACGTTGACGGGAAGTTGCAGTTCCGACACGATCAGCCCACTCCCGGCATTGCCGCGCCGATTGCTCGTTGATGTCCCAGGCCAGATTATTTAGAAACTTGTCGTCGATGATCTTCTGATAGAACTCGGGGTCCTTGCGGCCGCCGTGTTCGCGCGGATCATCCACAAAAAATTCGCTCTGGGCGATGCTAGTCGCGCCGAAGGTGTTTGTCTCAATGATGTCCGCCCCGGCCTCCAGAAACCGGCGATGAATGTCGCCGATCATTTCCGGTTTGGTCAGCGAAAACAGGTCACCATTATTTAGAAGACTTTTAGGTGCGTCCTTGAAACGCTCTCCCCGGATATCTGCTTCCGTCATCCCATAGGTGCGGATCGTCGTGCCCATCGCTCCATCAATGATGGCGACGCGATGTTCGAGGATCTTTTCCAAAGGATGGCGTTGGGCGTTTTTCATGTCTTTTTGATGATTTAAATCAGCAATTAGCACTCAGCACTTGGCATTCAGCCCTTCAACCCGCCAATCGGATGGCTAAATGCTAAGTGCTGAGTGCTTCATATAAAACGAACGCCGGCCCACAGGGGACCGGCGCTTGATTGTCCTTTAATTTATTGAACCTTAACTCCCCTGTACAGGTAACGAAGGTGTGCCGGATTCGACCTCCGCTTGATTGAATACCGCGTTGGCTCCCATATGCGCCGGCATGGGGGCCAGCATTTGTTCTTTGCGGTAGACCAGGTTGCTGGCATTAAACGTGGCGATCTCGAAGCCGTGCCCATGCGTGATCGCGTCGGTGGGGCAAGCCTCCACGCAATACCCGCAAAAAATGCAGCGGTTGTAATCAATGTTGTAGACCTTGGCGTAGCGTTCTGCGCCGCTGACTCGCTGTTCTTCGGTGTTCTCGGCGGCCTCAATATAGATGCAGTTCGACGGGCAGGCGGCCGCGCACAGAAAACAGGCCACGCACTTTTCCAGGCCATTTTCGTCGCGCTGAAGCACGTGGACGCCCCGAAACCGCTCCTGGAACTTGGCCCCCTTGAACGGCCCCGGGCCATCGGGATAATTTTCCACGACCGTGGGCTTGAACATCTCCGAAAAGGTGATACTCATCCCCTTGGCAATGGCGGCAATGTCCTTCAGCACTGGCATACTTGATTAGTATAACGGATCGCCCGGGTCGGGTGGGTGCCCGCAGCCCCAGGTTCGATTAGAAAGAAGGAACCTATGTCACATTTTGCCATCGAGTGTCGTTTTAGGGATGTGGATCGAGGAAGGCGGGCATTTTTGTGGGGACTGCGCAGATATTGAGCCGCTCCATGACTGTACGTGAAATTCCATCGGAGCACTGGGACGAAGCAGATTTTCGGGCCGTTTTCCTTCAACACTATGCCCGGATCGTCGCCATTCTGGCGCGCTTGCTGGGTGACCGCCAGCCAGCGGAAGAGCTGGCCAATGATGCCTTTTGGCGCCTGTACCGCCAGCCGGAGTTGCAAGTGGATGGCAACCTGGGGGGATGGCTCTATCGCACTGCGACCAATCTGGGCATTGACGCCCTGCGGGTTTCGAATCGGCGCCGGGAGTACGAACACGCTGCCGGGCAGATGGGCGAACAGAGCACGGCCACGAACGCCCTCCATGATCTGTTACGGGAAGAGAAATGCCAACGGGTGCGCGCCGTTCTGGCCTCGATGAAGCCTACTCACGCACAACTTTTGCTGCTGCGCACTTCCGGGTTTTCCTACAAAGAATTAGCCGAGGCTTTGAACATCAAAGTCAGCGGCGTGGGCACCATGTTAAACCGTGCTGAGGAAGAATTCCGCGGCTGTTACCTCGCACGTTATCCGAACGAGGAGGAATTATGACCTGCATCCAAGATGGAATTTTGCGCGCCTGTCTGGACGGCGAATTGAACGCCGCCGAACTTATAGAGGTTAAGCAGCACCTCGATGCCTGCGCCGGCTGCCGCACTCGCCTTGAGAAACTCGGCGCGGAAAAGGCAGCCACCGGAGATTTGCTGGCAACATTGGCTGCCGCGGCAGAAGGCGGCGTTGCTCCTGACCCGGCGGCAGCCTACGCCCAGTTCAGGAGCCACTTTGGGACTGCGCCCAAAGTTTCCTGGATCACCCGTCTTTTCGGTCCGCGTTGGCGTCCAGCCTGGGGACTGGCAACGCTTGTACTCATCATTACGGTCTCAATCGCCATCAACCCGGCCCGCACCTGGGCACAACGGATTCTGGCCATGCTGCGCGTCCAAAAAATTGCCGTGGTCACCATTGATCCGTCCACGCTGATGAACGGCGGCGAACCTGATTCGCATCCTTATAAGCTGATCAATCAATTTATCGCGGACAACGTGACTGTCACCATGGAACCGGCCAAGCCTGACGTCGTTCCCGATGTGACCAAGGCCGCGCAATTGGCTGGATATCCCGTGCGAATGATTGGCGGTCTGGGAGCGCCGCAAAGTATCAGAGTCAACGGCGAAACTGCCTTCCAAATGACCCTCGACCGCGATCGTGTCGAGACTCTGTTAGAGGAGGTCGGGCGTTCCGACATCCAGATTCCCGAATCCGCGAACGGCGCAGTGATTGCCGTCCACATTCCCAAGACCGTCGTCTCTATGTACGGGGATTGTCCGGTCCGGTTGGTTTCCTCCGACAAACAGTCCCGGGCTGAACAGCTAGCCGAGCGCAAGATGGAAATGACGGCTAGGATGAAAAACAGCAATTGTGTTTATCTTGTTCAAGCCCCCAGCCCTACGGTCAGCGTGCCGCGGGAGCTGAATATGCCGGAAATTGCGGAAGCGGCTCTGGAGCTGGCCGGCATGAGTCCAGGCGAGGCCCATTCATTCTGTCAGACAGTGGACTGGTCCTCCACGCTGGTGGTGCCAATTCCGCGCAATACCGGTTCGTACGAGACAGTGACCGTGGATGGAGTCGAGGGTACCCTGATTACGGAAACCCTGCCCCAGGGGGGCCGGTATAGTCTGTTGTGGATCAAAAACGGAGTGATTCATTCGTTGACTGGACACGGCAATTCGTCCGATGCTCTCACTCTGGCCGCATCGTTACACTGATCTGCCAACGGACATCGATGAACCAATCTTCCGATCTCGCCATCTGCGCGCGTGGGCTGCGTAAAGTCTTCAGCGGAAAGGTGGCGGTCCGTAACCTCACCCTGGATGTTCCCCGGGGAGAGGTCTTCGGCTTTTTGGGGCCCAATGGAGCGGGCAAGAGCACTTCGTTAAAAATGCTGTTGGGCCTGATATTTCCCACCAGCGGAAAGGCTGAGATACTCGGCCGGCCCGCGGGCGATGTAAAGATGCGAAGCAAAGTAGGCTTTCTTCCTGAGCACTTTCGCTTCTACGAGTGGTTGACCTCGACCGAACTGCTCAAATTACATGGCCGGCTCTACGGCATGTCGCACGCGACGCTCCGGGAACGGGTCCCCGCTCTGCTCGATCTGGTGGGACTCACGCCCCATCGCGACAAGCGCGTGCGCGATTTTTCCAAGGGCATGCTTCAGCGCATCGGCCTGGCGCAGGCGTTGATCAACGAACCTGACCTGATATTTCTTGACGAGCCGACATCGGGTCTTGATCCCGTAGGCCGCCGCCTGGTGCGCGACATCATTCGCGCCCAACGCGATCGCGGAGCGACCGTGTTGCTCAACTCCCATCTGCTCGGAGAAGTGGAGATCACCTGCAATCGGGTGGCTTTCATCAAAGAGGGCGAGGTCGTCGAAACCCGCCAGTTGGATGGTAAGAACGAAGAGCAAACCACGGTTTCCATCCGGGCGGCAAATCTTACCCCGGAGCTGGTCCATGGCTTATCGCAATGGGCCTCGACGGTCCGCCCTGGGGGAGAGCGCCTGACCCTCTTGTTGCCATCCAGCGCTCAGCTCCCTGAAGTTGTGCGCTATCTGGTGGCCAAGGGGGCCGACGTCTATGAAATCGTTCCCCAGCGGCTGTCACTCGAAGAACGGTTTGTCCAGATCGCCGGCACGGATGCGGGGCTGTGATGGGCATCTGGGTCATGGCCGGAGTTACTTTGCGCGAAGCCGCGCGCAAAAAAATGTTGTGGATGGCGCTCGCCGCCGGTTGCGCATTCCTGGTTCTGTTTGGCACAGGGCAGCATTTCCAGGCGAAAAGCTTTGCCGAGCACGGCATGAATCCGGTGATGCGCCGGGAATTTTCCGCCACCATGTTGATCATGGGCACCTACGCCCTGAATTTGCTCGCGGTGCTGATGACCATTCTCACTTCGGTGGATACCCTCTCCGGTGAAATTGCCTCCGGCGCCATTCAGGCGATCGCCACCAAACCCATCCCGCGCTGGCAGTTGCTTGCCGGTAAGTGGCTTGGCTTTCTCGCGATGTTGACCGCTTATCTTGCCCTCATGGTAGGCGGCGTGAATGCTATCGCTTATGGGATGACCGGCGTGCATGCGCGGCACCTGATCGGCGGTTTCTTGCTCATCTGGATGGAAAGCCTGGTGCTGCTTTCGGTGACCTTTGCCTTTGCAACTTATTTTTCTAGTTTAACCAGCGGTGTGCTCGCGCTCGGACTGCATGGCCTGGCATTCCTCGGCGGCTGGATTGAGCAATTCGGGGCCTTCACCCAGACGCAGAGCGCCGTGAATGTAGGCGTCGTCGCCAGCATGATCATGCCCAGCGAGGCCCTTTGGCGGCGCGCCGCTTTTGAAATGCAGTCTCCTCTGGCCAACGCCTTGCGAATTTCCCCCTTCAGCACCCTCTCGGTCCCAAGCCCGGCCATGATTTTTTACGCCGGCCTCTATCTTGCTCTGGCGCTGGCAATCGCGGTCCGCCGCTTCTCCCGGCGTGACCTGTGACGCTGACATCCGTCCATGTTTTATGAGGGAACTTTTCCGGAACAGCGGTCGTACCCTTAAGTGGCGGCGCGCGAAAAGGGCGCCGGTACAAGGAGCGCACGATGGACGACAACATCATTGGTCTGACAGCCATAGTCATGGCTTTGGGCATTCCGATCGCGGCCATGTACACCTATTACCGGGTGCGCCGGTTGCGCACTGACGAGCGCCTGGCGGCGCTGGCGCGGGGAGTAAATGTGCCCATGGAGCCGGAGCTTTCCGAACTGGGCCGGTCGCGCCGGGCAGGGATCCTGCTGGTGACGGGCGCGCTTGGCTACATCACAACCTTTGGGCTGATTGCGCGCAGTGAATCTGGTGCCTGGATCGCCGCTGCATTCGGCATTATCCCGCTGGCGGTAGGAGTGGGGTTTTTCTGGATGCCTACTTGATCCGGCGTGATTTGCGGGCATCCTAAGCGCCCAGTCGCATTCCTTCCTCGAAGCCGGGTGGATCGCCACCCCCTGGGTCCATGCTTCATCATGCCTGGGCCATTATTCTTGTGCGTAGATGTCCACTGCATTCTCCCAACCACCCTTCACGCATGCAGTGACCAAACACCGCCTGGCAATCCCGCCACGCTAAAGCACGCGATCATTCCGCCGATAGATTGACTCAGAAGAACTTCTGGTGAAGCGGAAAGGGCCCTTGTGGACGAAAAAGTTCTGTTCGTAGATGATGAGCCGGCAGTATTGCAAGGCTATCAGCGCCTGCTGCGCAATGAGTTTCGCATTGATACCGCGGTCGGCGGGAAGGGCGCGTTGATTGCGCTGAAGAACACCGGCCCCTACGCGGCCGTGGTCAGTGACATGCGCATGCCCGAAATGGACGGGGTGGAAGTATTGCGCAGGGTGAAGGAATTGTCGCCGGACAGCGTGCGCATCATGCTGAGCGGCCATGCCGACTTAAACTCGGCCATTGGCGCCGTAAATGAAGGCAGTATCTTCCGTTTTCTGACCAAACCTTGCGACAAAGAAACCCTGGGCAAGACCCTCAGCGCCGCTCTGGTGCAGCACCGGCTGGTGCGGGCCGAGCGCGACCTTCTGGAACACACATTATTAGGCAGTATCCAGGTGTTAAGCGAGGTCCTCAGCCTGGTCAACCCGGCGGCCTTCGGACGCGCCATGCGTTTACGGCGCTACATGAACCACATCGTAACCCAAGCCGGCTTGCCCAGGCCGTGGCGATATGAAGTGGCCGCGCTGATGTCGCAACTGGGCTGTGTCGTGCTAGCTCCGGAGACGATTGACGCCGTTTTTTCCGGGCGTGAATTGTCCCCCGAACAACAGTCCCACTACGCTTCCCATCCGGAAGTGGCGCGCACTTTATTGGAGAATATTCCCCGCATGGAGCCCATTGCCTGGATGATTGCCCACCAGAACCGGCCCACCTCGGTGAATTCCGATATCTCCGACCGTGAGATGGCGGACATGCGCGTGGGGGCCGAGCTTCTCCAGGTTGCCATCGCATTCGACGACCTGGTACGCAAAGGCCGGTCGCGCGTGGAAGCCGCCAACCTGCTCATGAAACAACACCGGGAAATGGACCAAAAAGTGCTGTTCAGTTTGGTGGAGCTGGACCCGGAAAAGAACGACGAATTGACCCGCAAGTGCAATATCAATAAACTCGCGGCCGGAATGGTGCTGACCGAAGACATCTACACCAAGGCCGGCGTGCTGGTGGTCACCAAAGGCTGGGAAGTCACTACCACGCTGGTCCTGAAATTGAAAAGTTTATTGTCGGTAGGCGCGATCACAGACTCCGTAACCATCGTTCTCACCGAAGAAACCCTCGAAGAACCCAAGGCGGCTGCGGGCAGCGCCTCGTCGTAACTGGATATCAACCAGCCTAGGTTGGGCGGGAGCTCCTGAAATTGGTGTCATTTGCCGGGCTGGGAGGTCGGTTTCTCCAGCGCGAGATCATGCTTGGCCACGCACTCGGAGCCGGGATCGTAAGTGAGTGTGCCCGTGAACTGGTCTTTGGACGCATGAAATTCCAAGGTCTGCAGGCGGACCCGAGGCGGGATGCCGATGAATTTGACCTTGCCATCCACATTGGTGCTGGCTTCCAGGTCCAGTTTCCTGAATCCGCCGAATCCGTAAGCAATGTGAACTTTGACGCTGGCGGCGTAAACCGGTTTGCCGCCGGCCGTCACTGTCAGTTCCAACGAGCAGGCGCCGGCGGCGCCGTCGATCACCGGGACCTTATGCGCAACATCCTCCGGGCCAGCTGTAGCGGCCGGTTGATTCGCGCTGGTTTGCCCCCAGGTGAATAGACTTAACAGCAGAATCAGGGCGCACGCTAGACGGCTTTGCTTCATAAGAGGAGGACCAATTATAGCCGGGGCGGCGATTTTAGTTCTTCGTGTCAAGGCGCTTTGCGCGGCTGGCGCGCGATCTGCAATACTTAGGCAACTAAGGATGCATCCCGGCTCGCCTTGCAGCCACGGACACAAGAGAACAAAAACCGGTAAAATATTGGGATGCCGGTTCCTGCAGAAATCCACGGCCAAAGATATATTTCTCTCACTACATTTCGCAAAACCGGGCAAGGGGTTCCGACTCCAGTCTGGTTTGGCGAGGACAACGGCAAGCTGTATTTCATGACCCGTAGCACCATGGGTAAATCGAAGCGCATCCGTAACAATCCGCAGGTCAAAGTGGCATCTTGTACCATGCGGGGGAAGGTCACTGGGCCGGAGTTTTCCGCGACGGCGCGAATGTTGCCGCCCGAAGACGGTCCTCGAGCCCGGAATGCGATCAATCGAAAATATTGGTTGGCGCGACTGCCACTGCTATGGCGGAATACCGATGCCTATTTTGAAATTACTTTTCCATAATTGCACTCGCAGTGAATGTGGTCCGCATCATTTGGCGCTTTTCGCGCTGCCCTGTTAAGATTTTCTGTTCACCGATTTGATTATTCCGTCTTGATTCCTTAACCATCCCTCTGGAGGCGACATGGCTGTGAAAGTAGGCATTAACGGGTTTGGACGCATCGGGCGCAACGTATTACGCGCATCGTTGAAAGACCCGAACATCGAGTTCGTTGCGGTAAACGACCTCACCGACCCAAACACTTTGGCCCACTTGTTGAAGTATGACTCGGTGCTGGGCAACCTGCCGAATCAGGTCAGCGCGGGCGCTGACAGCATCAGCGTCGATGGCAAGACCATCAAAGTGTTCAAAGAAAAAGATCCGGCTGCGTTGCCCTGGGACTCGGTCGGGGCGCAGATTGTCGTCGAGTCTACTGGACGCTTCACCGACGCCGCCGATGCCAAAAAGCACATGCGCGGGACGGTGAAGAAGGTCATTATTTCCGCCCCCGCGAAGAACGAAGACATCACCCTGGTGTTGGGCGTGAATCATGACCGCTACGATGCCGCCAAGCACCACATTATTTCGAATGCTTCTTGCACCACAAATTGCCTTGCGCCGGTCGCCAAGGTCCTGCAGGATGAATTCAAGATTGTCAGCGGGACCATGACCACGATCCACTCCTACACCAACGATCAGGTCATCCTCGACTTCCCGCACAAGGACCTGCGGCGCGCGCGCGCCGCGGCCTTGTCCATGATTCCCACCACCACCGGAGCGGCCAAGGCTTTGAAACTTGTGATTCCTGAACTTGGCGGCAAAATCGATGGGTTCTCCATGCGCGTGCCCACGCCCAATGTATCGGTGGTGGACTTCGTGGTATGGGTCGAGAAGAAGACGACCAAAGAAGAAGTCAACGCGGCGCTGAAAAAGGCCTCCGAAGCAGGGCCACTGAAGGGCTATCTGGGGTACGAAGAACAGGAGCTGGTTTCGTCCGATTTCAAAGGCGACGGCCGCTCTTCGATTATTGCTGCTACCATGACGTGGGTCACATGTGGGAACTGCGTGAAAGTGATTTCCTGGTACGACAACGAGTGGGGGTACTCCTCGCGCGTGCGCGACCTGATTAACTATCTGGTCAGTAAGGGCCTGTAGAACTATCGAGTAGAGTCCCGCCCTGCCGCAAAACGGCGCGGTCAGGGTGGGTGCCCTCTAGGAATATATCCATGACAAAACTTTCGATTCGCGATCTGCCGCTGCACGATAAGCGTGTCTTTATGCGGGTTGATTTCAATGTTCCCCTGGAAGACGGAAGGGTCATGGATGACACCCGCATCCGCGAGACGCTTCCGACCATCGAGTACGCATTGCGGCATGGGGCGCGGTTGATTCTGGCTTCGCACCTGGGGAGGCCGAAGGGCAAGCCGAATCCGAAGATGAGTTTGAAGCCGGCGGGCGAGCGCTTGCGCATGATGCTCGACAAAGAACTGGCGAGTTCGGAGAATGTCGGCTTCTGTCCGGATTGTGTGGGTCCTGAAGCCACGGAGATGGCGGCCAAGCTGGAGAAGGGGCAGACCCTGCTGCTGGAGAACCTTCGTTTTTATGCCGAGGAGGAAGCCAACGACGAAATGTTTGCCAGGAAGTTGGCCCGTCTGGCCGACTTCTATGTGAACGATGCTTTTGGCACAGCGCATCGGGCGCACGCATCCACGGCGGGAATCACCAAGTTCGTACAAAAATCCGCGGCTGGCTTGCTGATGCAGAAAGAACTCGATTACCTGGGCAAGGCGTTGCAACATCCGGAGAAGCCGTTTGTAGCGGTCCTGGGTGGTGCCAAGGTCAGCGATAAGATTGCCGTGATTCAGAATCTGATGACGAAGGTGGATGCGCTGATTATCGGCGGAGGCATGGCCTATACCTTCCTTAAGGCGCAGGGTCAGGAGATCGGAAAATCTCTGGTTGAAAATGACAAGCTGGACCTGGCGCGGCAGTTGTTGAAGGACGCCAAAGAACACCAAGTGAAATTCCTGTTGCCGGTGGACCACGTGGTTTCCGACAAGCTGGACGCTTCCGCCCGGGCCCAGGCAGTTGATGTGGGCCAAGAAATTCCGGCCGATAAGATGGCTTTGGACATCGGGCCCAAGAGCATCGCAGCGTTTGCGGAGGAGATTTCCTCCGCGCGCACCATCGTGTGGAACGGGCCGATGGGTGTGTTTGAAGTCCCGCAGTTTGCCAAAGGCACGTTCAAGATCGCGCAAGCCGTCGCGGACAATGGCGCGGCCACTTCGATTGTGGGCGGCGGCGATTCGGTTTCCGCTGTCCACATGGCGGGCGTGGCCGGCAAGATCACGCATATTTCGACCGGCGGCGGGGCATCCCTGGAATTTCTCGAAGGTAAAAAATTGCCTGGGGTTGAAGCGCTGACCAACAAATAGAGGTCCCCAATCCCAGTTCCTTGTTCTTGGTCCCCGGTCCTCGGTCGGAAAGGATTCTATGGCGCGCAAAAAATTGATGGCGGCGAATTGGAAGATGTTCAAGACTCCGGAGCAGACCCAGGCTTTCTTCCGCGACTTCTTGCCCATGGTGGAGGACCACGGCCGCGATGAGATTGCGGTGTGCGCTCCTTTTGTTTGCCTACCGGCGGCAGTGGCAGCGGCCCAGGGGTCCAATGTTGCCATTGGCGGGCAGAACCTGTACTGGGAGAAGGAAGGCGCATTTACGGGAGAAACTTCTGCCGGAATGTTGCTGGCAGTGGGTTGCTCCCATGTCATCCTTGGCCACTCGGAGCGGCGCCAGTATTTCGGCGAGACCGACGATACCGTGAACCTGAAATTAAAGACCGCGCTGGAAGCCGGGCTTACGCCCATTGTCTGCGTGGGCGAAGTGCTGGAAGAGCGTGAAGCGAACCTGACCGAAGACGTGTTGCGGCGGCAGTGTCTGCGCGCCTTCCATGCCATCTCGGGAAAGAAGGCGGAAAAGCTGGTGGTCGCTTACGAGCCGGTCTGGGCCATTGGCACCGGTAAGACGGCCACCCCACAGATGGCATCGGACGCTCACGTCCTCATTCGTGGGGAAGCAGCCAAGGCATTTGGCCAGGAATTCGCCGATCACCTGCGGATTTTGTACGGTGGCTCGGTGAAACCGGAGAACTCTAAATCTTTGATGTCTGAGGAAGAGATCGATGGGGCTTTGGTGGGCGGCGCCAGCTTGGACCCAAAATCGTTCACGGCGATTGTGAAGTACTAGTCTCGCACCCGTGGAGTTTCATGCTCCGTGCCTTCTTGCTGCTGCCTTAAGGCGAAAATGCCAGCAACACATTGCCTGGACGGCCTCCCCAGAGCGGATACCCGGAAACCACAAACACCATTTTCCCAGCGATGACCGGGCCAGCGGAATCAATCGAGCCTCCTTGCACGCCGTCCGCCTGATTTACAGCGTGATACCCATGAGCGGTGTTGTAGTCCCACAATATGCTTCCGTTGTGCGCGGAATAGGCGCGGATATGTCCATCGACTGAGCCGGCAAAAACCACTCCTGGAATCACGGTTGTGGGCGCGGAGTTGGCGGGGCCGCAATGAGGCAGCCCTTTGCACCCCGCCGGCGGAACGGCGTGCCAGGCAATTTTGCCGGTGGCCAAATCGAGCGCAAAGACGCCTCCGCCTTTGCTGGGATCGAGATCAGGATCGTTATCTTTTTTGAATAATGGATGTGTATCGGAAAGAGGAACATACACATGCTCGGCGTCGGCGGATGAACCCCACTCGATGCCGCCCAGCGGCCCGCCTTCCCCGATGGTTGTTTGCCACACAATTTCTCCGTTGTGATCGGGGTCCAGCGCGGTTACGACGGCAGATTTTTGGCTGGCGATTAACAGCCTTTTACCCGCTGGCAGCGAAACCAGGATCGGCGGCGAACCGAAGTCGAAATCCGGCCCCATGCGTTCCGGGCAACTTTCTTTTCCCGGCGTATAACAGCCGCCGTTGTAAGTATCTCTACCGGTGATCTGCCGCGTCCAGACGAGATTCCCGGTTTTCATGTCGAGCGCGAGGATGGCGTCACTGGCCGAAGTAAAGGGGTCCGAATAGTTATTTCCCGTTCCGACATAGAGAAGATTGTGGGAAGGGTCTAGCGTAGGCGGCGCCCACACTCCGACGCCAGACGGCCCCCAGAGCTGGGTCCCTTTCGCGCTCATGCGGGTCCTGGCTGGCGGGGCGGGAATGGTGTAGGTCTTCCAGATCTGCTGCCCGGTGTTCAGGTCAAGCGCAACCACGCTGCCGCGGAAACGGCAGCATTCGTATTTCACGTCGAAGCTGGTGTTCTCTTCGACGGAAGCGACTGGCACATAGACAATATTTTCGTGGACCTGCGGCGAGCCGCTGATGCGCGCGCCGGGAAATTCCTCCACTTTGGTCCGCCAAACTAGCTTGCCGTTGCCCGTGTCGAAGGCATAGACGTTGGCGGCCAGATCGGCGAACACTACCAGCTTCTTGCCGGAAATGACAGTGGGTGCGGCGCGCACTCCGCTGTCTGCCTGCGCGCTCCAATCGATACATCCCGTGCCGGCGTCCAGGGAATATATTTTTCCGTCCGCGCTTCCGATGTAGATTCGACTGCCCATCACCGCCGGTTGCGCCATCATCAGGCTTTGGTGGGGAAACGCAAATGCCCAGCGCAATTTGAGTTTGGGAACGTCTGAAATTGCCAGACCTCCACTTTCGGGTTGGAAGCGCGTGTTGGAGAGGTCCATTCCCCAGCCATTCCAGCTTGCATTGTTTGCTGGGGCGGTACGCTCATTTTGAGAAGAACACTTCCCTGTCGCAACCCCGGAGGCGACAGAGCGATCCTGAAATCGCTTTCCACTTATATATTCGGCAAGCGCGCGCCTTTGCTGTGTAGTCAGCTCCTGCGCCTGCGGTTTCATGGCCCCCTGTTCCAGGGAGTGCAGAACAGCCTCGGCAGACATTTGCCGCAATGAGGAAACGGACGGGATGCGCGAGTTGCCCGGCGCCTCGTGACAGGAGGCGCAATTCTGCTTATAGATGAGGGAAGGAGTGGAAGCGGAAGGAGCATTTCCGGCAAAGGCCGCGGCGCATGCCATGCTCCAGGAAAAAAGGCCTGCCCACAACTTGAATCTGCAAGTTTGGATCAGGCCCATGCCCATTTTCGCCGTCTGCCAGCCCTTATACCTTTATTGCCTTGTTCGTCTTGGCTGATTCGTAAATTGCCATCATGAGTTTAAGATCGCGCAGGCCCTCTTCCCCGGGGGTGAGCGTCTCTTTATTTTGCATGACGCAATCGGACATGTGGTCCATCTCCAGCGCAAAATGATCCCGCGCCGGGAGGGCCACTTCTTCGGAAAGATTTTTGCGATGCACGGTCAAGCGCAGATCGCGATAAACGGTCGCCGGACTCATTTCGTACCAGCCATCCGTACAGATCACACGCGTGTGGCTCTGGGAAGCATACCCGTAGCTTGAGGTGCAACTGGCCAGTACGCCGCTGGGGAAACGCAACTGAAAGTTGATGGTCTCTTCCACTTCCTTGAAACGCGGATCACCCGGCGTGCTATAAGTCATGGCATTGATCTCGACAGGCTCTTCTCCCGATATGTAGCGAGCGGACTGGAGAGCGTAAATTCCGATATCCATCAGGCAGCCGCCACCCGCCATTTTTTTGTTCAGCCGCCACATATTCGGATCGCCGGCGTTCCAGCCGTTGTCGGCGGTAATGACCTTGAGCGCTCCGAGTTCCTTCGAATGGGCCAGGCGGATGGCTTCCTGATTGTACGGTTCGTAGCGGCAACGGTAGGCGACCATCAGCTTACGGTCGGCTTTCCTGCCTGCGTCGATCATCTGCTGGCATTCCTCGGGAGTATTGGCCATCGGTTTCTCGCTGAGCACGTGCTTCCCTGCCTGCAATCCGCGCACCGTGTATTCCGCATGCATGCCGTTGGGCAACACGATGTAGATGATGTCCACCTCAGGGTTGTCTTTGATCGAATCGTAGTTCTGGTAGTTGTAAATATTTTTTGGATTCACGCCATAGCGTTGCGCCAGCTTGTTTGCCTTGTCAGGATGGCCGCTAACCAGGGCGGTCACCTTGGATTTTTCGCACTTGGCAAACGCGGGCAGGATTTCATTGATCGACAGACTGCCCAGGCCCACGATGGCCCAACCTAGCTTCTTTCCCGGAGGATCGGGGACAAAGAGCTGCGCGGCGGCATCTTTTACAAAAACTCCGGCAACGTTGGCTGCGATCAGCCCTCCACCGACCTTGCTCATAAATCCGCGGCGGGTCATTTCATTTTTCGGCGAATCGAATTTTGTTCGGTTGCTCATGGGTCCCTCTTGATTGGAAGTTTCGGGCCGTGGCGCAGTTTAAACAAATCCTCTCCTTTGTCATTCCGACGATGAGCGTAGCGAAGAGGAGGAATCTGCTTTTTTAATAGCATCACAAAGCTGTCGGCCAATAGCAATTTTCTCCGCGTGGCTACGCTCCTTCTCGGAATGACAAAGGAAGTTTTTATTTAAGCTGCCCTTCTGTCGAATTACGCTGCTTATGAAGTTCCTCCAGCCGTTTCTTCAAATATTCCTCGTATTCCTGCTTCAACTTCGGGTCGCTTGGAGAGCCGTAAATCTCGCTGGACTTGTACTTTCCCTCGTCGAACTTCTTTTTCGTCCACTCATCGTGAATGTGCAGTTCGTCCGCATGGTCCATGACCTCCTTCACAAATTGCGGTGGAATAAAGTAGACCCCTTCGCGGTCTCCGACCACCAGGTCGCCAGGCATTACGGTAACCCCGCCAATCCGCACCGGAACATTGATCCCCGTCAGCATGACATTGCCGATGGGGGTTGGATCAGCCGCGCGGAAATAAGCTGGCATATCAATTTGCGCAAGACCGTCCAGATCGCGGATGCTGCCGTCCACCACCAGGCCGCCCCCGTGGGTGGCTTTCATCACATAGTAAAAAAGATTGTCGCCAACAATAGTGCCGTTTACTTTTTTGCCAAAGAGATCTACCACCAGCACATCTCCCGGTTGCAGCATATCAATGGCGGTCTGATTGGTCAGGCGGGAGAGCCCGTGTTCTTTGGCCTTGGCTTTGGCGGCGTCGTCCACGTCGGCGCGCACCGGCATGAATTGGACGGTGAAGGCGCGCCCCACCAGGGTTTTTCCAGGATGAAGCACCTGGAACCCGTCGGCGTACTGATTGTTGAAACCTTTTTGTTGCAGGACGGCCCAGGCCTCTTCGGCGGAAATGTCACGCGCCCGCTCGATCAGATCATCCGGAACTTTGGGCCGCCCGTCTGGAAGGCGGTCGAAGGGATTTTGGCTGGTGTAGTCAATCAGGTCCTGTTTGGAAAAAGTAATGAGTTGCGCGCTGGCGGTGGAGGCCGCTAACCCAATTGCGGCACAAATAATGAGTGCGGTCCGGCCTGGAATGCGCCGCGTCCTGGACATGGCCTGCCTCCGACAGAAAGTTGCCGTGGATTGCGTTGGTAAAATTCTCAGATCGAAGATGATTTGTCAAACATGAACGTTGCCGGAGGCATACAATCTTTCCCGCGCCTATGAAGCTTTTCTCTGGATGCACCCGCTGGCTCTTAATCTTTTGGATGTTCATGATCAGCGCCATTGCTTATCTGGACCGGGTCAACATTGCGATTGCCGGTGGCGCGATTGAACAGGAATTTCACCTGGAACATGTCCAGTTGGGCTGGGTATTCAGCGCGTTCGTGCTGGGATATGCGCTGTTTCAGGCGCCCGGAGGCCGGCTGGCCGATCGGTTTGGCCCGCGCAGGGTGCTCGCCCTGGGAACGGTTTGGTGGGCAGTGTTCACGGCACTCACGGCGATCGTATCGCCGGGCCTGGGCAGCGCGCTGATCGTACTTTTGTGCGTGCGCTTCTTTTTAGGAATTGGAGAAGCCGTGGTATATCCGGCGAGCAACCGGCTGGTGGCAACTTGGGTCCCCTCGCAGGAACGCGGTATCGCCAATGGGATTATTTTTGCCGGAGTCGGCGCTGGCGCGGGAGTTGCGCCGCCGCTCATCCGTTATATTTTGGAACATTATGGCTGGAGGTGGTCGTTTTGGATCAGCGCGCTGATCGGGCTGGTCGCGGGGATGGTCTGGTTTTTGCTGGCGCGCGACAAGCCGGAAGAACATCCCTGGGTCGGTTCGACGGAGATGGCCGAGATCGATGCTGGACTCCCCACGGCTGCCAAAGCAAACGATAAACCTTTGCGCTGGGGAGTTATTGTTACCAGCAAAAACGTGTGGGCGCTGGCCCTGAGCTATTTTTCCTATGGTTACGTGGCCTACATTTTCTTTTCCTGGTTCTTTATTTACCTGAGCAAGGTTCGCGGGCTGGACTTGAAGAGCAGCTCGTATTACGGGATGCTTCCGTTTCTTGCCATGGCCATTTGCTCTCCTTTGGGCGGTTGGGTCAGCGATCAAATCGGAAAAAATTATGGGAAGCGGCCCGGGCGCTGCTTTGTGGCATGCGCAGGCATGGCATTGTGCGCGGTGTTTGTGGCGTTGGGGACCCGGGCGCAGGATGCGCGGATCGCGAGTATCATTCTGGCCGGAGGGGCCGGCGCGCTATATCTCTCGCAAAGCGCATTCTGGTCGGTCAGTTCGGATATTGCCGGACGGTCCGCCGGGTCGGTTTCCGGGGTGATGAATATGGGCAATCAGATCGGCGGCGCGGTCACGGCTTCTCTGACGCCCTGGCTGGCAAAATATTATGGCTGGAGCCTGTCATTTTTTGTGGCTGCGGGATTGTGCACGATTGGGGCCCTGATGTGGCTGGTGGTGGACCCGCAGAAAGAGCTTGGAGCAAGCGGCGAAATTTAACGATCAATCCTGGAGATGGGCCATGAAGAAGCCGTTTCGTACAAGTATTTTTTACCGCGTGGCCGTAATCGGTATGGGAGTATTCCTGGCGGTTTTTCTGGGTACTTTATTGCCTGCGCCGCGGGCATTTTCTCAACCAGCAGATACCGGTGACGCTGCTCTGCTGGATGGGTACCGCCATGTGGAAGTGGCATCGGTCTCGGATGCGCTGGAAAAGCTTACCGGCCAACGGATGTATTTATCGCACCGCATGCGGCCGATTTTTACCTCTAAATTTGCCGGCTTTGCCCTCACGGTGAAATTAAACAAAGAAGAAAATCACGATCCGGAGGCGCTGAGCGGGATGCTGGCGGCGATTGATCAGGGTGGGCCGAATTCCGTGTACGTGATGGTAGTCGAGGATGGAAATGATATCGCCGGCATGGGCGGATTAATGGGAACTGCCATGGCGGCGCGGAATTTTTCCGGCGCAGTGATTGACGGCGGAGTGCGGGACACGGCTTATCTTCAGAAAATCGGCTTTCCGGTTTTTGCTTTGGGGACGGTGCCCTCCACGTCAGTGGGTCATTATCGTTTTGCTGGATCGAACATCCCTGTGGTTTGTGATGGCGTACACGTTGAGGCGGGCGACATGGTAGTCGCCGATTCGGACGGAGTCGTTGTCGTCCCAAGGGCGAAGGCGGCTGAAGTTCTGGCTACGGCGCAGGAAATGGACTTTAAGGAACATTCCATGTACGCCTACATCGAGAAGCTTAAATCCATCGAAGAAGCGGTGAAGAAGTTTGGACGTTTGTAAGCGACATCATTACGAACCATAAGGAACGCGAAGTCATGAATAAAAATGGCCGTCAGACCTTGGATCGCCGCAATCTGCTGAAAACTTCCGCGCTGGCGCTGGGCGGTACTTTGCTCGTTGGCAATTCGGAAGAAGCCTATCCAAAAGCGGTCAATACCAATTCGAGTCCCTCGACTCTGAAGATTACGGACCTGCGCGTGGCTACCGTGGTAAAGCCTGGGCCGGGCCCATGCCCGATTATTCGCATTGATACCAATCAAGGAGTGTATGGGCTGGGCGAAGTACGCGATGGGGCCAGCGCCACTTACGCTCTTTTTCTGAAGAGCAGGCTCGTGGGAGAAAACCCGCTGCAACTCGACAAACTCTTCCGCAAGATCAAACAATTTGGCGGCCACGCGCGCCAGGGTGGTGGAGTCTGCGCGATCGAAATGGCCCTGTGGGACATTGCCGGGAAAGTTTATAACGCGCCGGTGTACGCCATGGTCGGTGGCGGCAAATTCCGCGACAAGGTCCGGGTTTACGCCGATACCACCGAATCGAAAGACCCCAAGGTTTATGCCCAGCGCATGAAGGAGCGCAAAGAGATCATGGGAATTACCTGGCTGAAGATGGACCTCGGCGTGGAAATGGTGGCGGATACTTCTGGAACCGTGACCGAACCCTCCGAACACAGCCGCTGGGAGGAGAACCAGATCATGCATCCTTTCCTGGCGATGGAAGTCACCGACAAGGGCATCGCCATGCTGGAACAGTATGTAGCCGCGGTGCGGGACGCCGTAGGCATGGAAATTCC